>NZ_KV811169.1:241906-255766 GCF_001813035.1 Streptococcus sp. HMSC071H03
GAGCTCGATCACCAACAGCAATCTGAGCATAAGGGAAAATGCTAAAAAGACCTTGTCCAATAAATAGGGTCATAAGCCCTGCTATAGCCAAAATGGCTGATATAAGAATAGGCACTGCGAAATTTTTTAAGCGAATACTAAGAAAAATTTGAATGGTGACAATAGTAATGGTTGCTATCCAACCTGTGATAGACCAAAGCAAAAAGTCCAGTAGATAATTTGCAAAAGGTACCTTCAAAACCAAAGCGCTGATAATATAAAAGAGAAGAACTATCAGTTGACTAATAGCCATGACTAGTGATAAGCTGGTGATTTTGATAAAATGATACGATTGGCTTTAACCGGAATACTTAATAAGCGCTGCCAGTTTTTATTACTTTCCTCGAATTGACAACTGATGGAACAGATAATCCCGATCAGAATAGGAGTAAATATCTGCGAGGAATAGAAAACTGTTTGTCCCCAAAGGACGCGAGCTTGTGTACCATCTAGGAGCACCTTTCGATTGAGAGCGTAAATCATTGCTCCCAATAAGGACCCAACAAGGTTAAAGAAGATTAGCGTTATCGGAATAGCACTTTTTTTGATTTTTTTAAATTCAAAAATAATCATAATAGATCCGCCTTTCCAATGAGTTTTTTACTGACAAAGATGCTTAAAAAAATGATAAGCAATAATGTGACTAATTTAAAGGGATAAGCATTATCATATTGAAAAAGATAAGTGTTAGTTCCAGCCACCCGTTTAGCGATTCCCATCATAGAGAAATATTGCCAAGGAATGAAAATACGAATAGGAAATGGTAACGCACCGATACCTACAAATGACAGGAAGGAACCAATTAAGCCTGTTACCACTGTCACACTTGGCTTTGGATAGATAAAAGCTAAGCAAAGATGTAAACAAGACAGAAAGAGACAAACCAAAAAAGTTGTGAACAAAAAGAGACTCAATGAAACAGGTGTCACACTGACCTGCATGCCTTGAATAATAAATTTCAGAAAAAGCGTTTGAATCAAACTGACAACAAAGGCAAAAATAGCCATCACAGTCAATTTAGCCTTAAAAAGTTGCCAAGGACTTTCGTTACTGGTTTGCAAGAGTTTAAAAGTTTTGCCTAGATGTTCCAATTCCAGTAGTCTAGACGCTAAAACTGCAATGAAAAGTGGCAAAATACAATCATTCAAGTAAGTCATGGTATAAATGGCATTATAGGCCTCATGCGTTTTAGGTAATTCATATTTGATAACAACGCCACTCCAAATCAAGCCCACTGCTACAATAGCAATCAAAGATAGCAAGAAAGAACGTCTTTTTAATTTGATAAATTCTAATTGTAAATTTAGCATTACAAAACACTTCCTTCCCGTCCTGTCATATCAAGGAAAACATCTTCCAGCGATCGACGAATCATACGAACTTGATAAATATCAACATCATTTTCAACTAAGAGTCGAATAGCAGTGGCTATATTAACTTTATCGTTATCGTTGACAATCAATTTTTTGTCATCATCCAAATTAAAACCATTGAACATTAGTATTCTTTTAGCAGTTACATCATCACTGGTCTCAAACAGATATTTTTCATCTTCTTCAAGGTCAGATAGATGACCTTCAAAAAGTAATTGACCATGATTAATAATACCGACAGTCGTAGCCATCTGTTCAATTTCTGAAAGAATATGGCTAGAAACGATGATAGTCATATCGTATTTTTGTGGTAATGACTTGATGAGCTCACGAATTTCTTGAATACCAGCAGGATCTAAACCATTAGTTGGCTCATCCAGAATCAGTAATTTAGGAAATTTAACAATGGCTAGCGCAATTCCTAGACGTTGTTTCATGCCTAGTGAATAGTTTTTAACTAGCTTGTCTTTTTGATCGAAAAGTTTGACAATCTTTAAGACTTCATCAATATTTCTTTTTGGTAATTTAAGTAATTTTTGGATAATTTCAAGATTTTCATAGCCGGTCAAATTAGCATAGTAAGAGGGCTCCTCAATAAGGGAACCTACATTTGAGAGGAGTGATATTTGATTGCTATTAAAGGTTTTGCCAAAGAGCTTAATGGAACCATAGGTTGGTTGCAACAATCCCAAAAGCATTTTCATAGCAGTGCTCTTACCAGCACCATTTGGTCCTAAAAAACCATAAATTTCATTTTTTCTAATATGAATAGAGAGCTGATTAACGGCTACTTCACCTGAAAAATCCTTACTTAATTGGTTGGTTTCAACGATATAATTGTTCATTTGTTTTCTCCTTTAAAAATCTTAGAGTGATGTTATATCCTTTCGCTATTTTTATTATAATGAAACTCCTTTATTTTAACCTATTCATTACCTTAATTCTTCCTTAATTTTTACTTTAAAGTCCTTGACCAAGGAAGCAATGTGTTATACTAGTCTTATTGAGGTAATAGTATGAATTATAAAGAAAAGAAGATCTTAATTTTAGACGATAACCCAGAAATTTTAGAAATGGTGCAAGAATCATTGAACATTGCTGGTTTTAGCAATCTAACAAGTGTACAATCACAAAAAGAAGCTTTGGAGCAATTTGAAGAAAAATCTTTTGATTTAGTTATTTTAGACATTATGCTGCCTGAAGGATCAGGATTTGAAGTTTTAAAAGGTATCCGTAAGACTTCAACGGTTCCTGTTTTGTTTTTGTCGGCAATCTCCGATATAGAAAAACAATATCAGGGCTTTGAGCTAGGGGCAGATGACTATATTATCAAGCCTTTCCGCCCAAGAGATTTGGAGTTGCGTATTCTTTCCATCTTAAAAAGAGCCTATCCCGAAAAGGAAGATACCCTTGTTTTGCCTGCTTGCCAGGTGCATTTTAGCCAAGCCTTGATTACCAAAGGAAAACTAGAGATTCAGCTGACAGCTAAGGAATACAGTATTCTTAAGGTCTTATATGATAATAAGAATCGCATTGTTACTTTTGACCAACTCTTAGAAAAAGTCTGGGGCTTACAATACCAAGGCTATGATAATACCCTAATGGCTCATATTCGTAAGATTCGACAAAAGATCGAAGCCAATCCATCTAAACCAGAAAGCTTAATAACGGTTAAAGGTTTGGGTTACAAACTAAAGGTGAATTAAATGGATACCGTTAAATTTTTTACTAAGTTATTAACCAGGTATGTTCTATTACTCTTGGCTTTAATCATAGGACTTGTTTTTGTTTATGGTTTGGTTTTCTCATCCTATTTTAGTTTCTATGGAAAGGAAAAACCGGAACTACTTTACACTAAAATCGCTCAATCGAGTCAACAGAATAATTTTAATTTTGATAAAAGCAGCAAAATTGAAATGGATAAACAAAATACTTGGGCTATGGTACTGAATCAAGATGGCAATATTGTCCAATCTTATCATTTACCTCAACAGCTCAAAAGACATTATACCAATGCTGATATGGTTAAATTTTCACGTTGGTATTTAGAAGATTACCCTGTTTTCTCCTATGTACGAGGTCAGCAAATTTTAGTTTTGGGCTATCCTAAAAAGCATTCCTTAGCAAAATTTAATTTCTATGCTAATACACAATTTATTAGGAATTTTCTCAGTTTGGGACTTGTTTTCTTGGGTATTATTCTTTTACTTATTTTTATTCTTTTGAGCCGATCAAAGCTACGCATTAAAAAGGAAATGGATCCGATTATTACTGCTGTCACTTCTTTGTCTCAGGGTCAAAATATTGCTCTTAATGAAAAGGGAAATTTCTCAGAAATTAAGACAGCCCTTAATGAAACATCTCATATTTTGGAAGAAAGCAACACGATGAAAGAGCAATGGATTAGAGGGGTCAGTCATGATTTACGCAATCCTCTTATGCTCATATCAGGTTATAACAGTCAGCTAGAGCAGCAATATGGTAAAGGAAAGCAGACGGAGGAAATTGAAAATCAGATTCAAACTATGAAAGAAATGATTTCTAATCTCAATATGAGCTACTTATTGGATAATCAAAAGCATCACTCCGAATTTTCGAGTCTTGATTTGGTTGCAGTCCTACGAACAGTAATTGCCGATATATTGAATAATTATGAAACAATTACACTTCATTTTGATTTGCCTACCGAGGCAGTGTTGGTAAAAGGAGAGGTAACTTTACTAGAAAGAGCTTTTAGAAATCTCTTGCTTAATAGTATCATACACAGCGGTTCTAACCAGATTGATCTGACTTATCAATTATCTGATAATAAAGTGCTCATCATCATTGCGGATCAAGGAGATATTACAGCTCAAAAAATTACTGAGCTAAATCAAAAATCGACTAATTATGAATCACATGGTATGGGAACGGTTATCACTAAACAAATTATTAAATTACATCAAGGTGAAATTGTTTTTTTAGACAATCAGCCAGGCTTAAAAGTCATCATTTCTTTACCTTTAGTAAAGGACTGATGACCTACCTAAGAACAAGCTTACACTCAGAAAACTAACCATTTGGAGCATCGCAACACATTATTTATCTTCTAAATATTTCTAAATGCTATTTTTGGGGCAAAGTATTCTTTCGTCTAATCATCGTAAATTTTTGATAAATAAGTAGCAATACTATTCTATTTATCAAAAATTTTTCTGTTATACGCAAAAAAAGAGTGAACAAATAAAGTTGCACTCTTTTACTGTTAAAATGTTTTGTCAACAACTATATACGAATTACACTAAAAACGCTTTATAAACTCAATATCTTATCTTTATTTTTCAGCCGTCAATGCTGCCATTGTAATGTAGTTATAAGGTTTATTAAAGTGTGGCAGGAAGAAAATATCTGTCAAAGCTAGTTTATCAATGGTCACTTTTTCTTGGATTGCAAGTGAGAAGAGATGAATGCCCATTGAAATATCTTCGTGTGAAGCCAGTTGTGCTCCAAGGATGACACGTGTATCTTTATCAAAAACGATACGAATGGCTACTTCATGGTTATCGTGTTTGATAAATTCTGGCTTTTGAAGGTCGTTAAAGCCAGTTTCAACCGCATTGTAGCCAGCAGATTTTGCTTTTTCCAATGTCAAGCCAGTTGAAACCATTTTAAGGTCGTAGATGTTGATACCGTTTGAGCCTTGCACACCAATGCCTTCTAATACATGACCAGTTGCGTTGTAAGCTCCAACAATACCTGAACGAACAGCGTTTGAAGCAAGTGCAATGTAGCTCATTTTACCAAGGGAATTGTCATAAATCGTCGCACAGTCACCAACCGCATAAACTCCTGGGATGCTTGTTTCTTGTTTCTTATCAACAAGGAAGGCGCCATTACGGAAAAGTTCAATCTTGCCAGCGCCGAGAGCTGTGTTTGGTCGGAAGCCAACAGCCATAATGACCATATCTACGTCAAATGTTTCTTTATCTGTTACAATGCGTTCAACTTTGCCTTCACCTTCAACTGCTTGCACAGTTTGACCATAGGCAAGTTTAATACCATGATCTGCCAAGTTTTGACTCATCAAATCAGACAATTCACGATCGTAGTAACCAGCAAGACAAGTGTCCGCCACATCAATCAAGGTTACTTCTTTTCCGAGACGTTCAAAGGCTTCTGCCAGTTCAACACCAATGTAGCCGGCTCCAACAACAGCGACCCGATTGATGCCTTCGTTGTTTTTCAGCTTTTCAATCACTTCAGCAGAGTTTTGATACAATTTTACAAACTGAACGTTTTCTAGGGTCGCTTTAAATTCACGATTTCCTTCTACAAGTTCAACACCTTTGATTGGCGGGATAATTGGTTGTGAACCAGTCGCAAAAATCAATTTGTCATAAGATTCAAGATGTTCCTGACCATTTACAAGTGCGATCACTTCTTTTTTGTCATAATCAACTGACAAAACAGGACTTTCCATATAAACTTTTGCACCTTTTGCTTCAAGTTTTTCTTTATCTGAATAGAACAATCCTTCTGGGCCGTCAATTTGCTTACCAATCCAAAGCGCCATTCCGCATCCTAAGAAGGAAATGTTTGAATTTTGGTCAAACACCACAACTTCGTTTTCATTTCCGAAGTTGTCTAATATCGTATTGATACAAGCTGTACCAGCATGGTTGGCACCAATAACAACAATTTTACTCATAGAGCAATTCCTACCTTAATTTTTAATTTACTAAAACATTATAACATTACGTGTTAGCGTTTACAATATATTTGCTCATAAAACTGAAAAATATTACATTTTCTATCAATTTAAAAGAACTTTTCATGAATGATTTCATTTCTAATCTCAATGCATTCAAATTTTAAGTTTCTAGTTAAGACCATTCTATATGAAATTGTCGGAAAATTTTCTACAAAAAAGTTTGTGAAAACGTTATCTATCTGTTATAATAGATGTGTGTATTTAATCTATAGAAAGGAGGTAATGTGGTGGACTTCAGCTCTCGTTCTATTCAATTAATGGGAACGACGATTACAATTTTGATTCTTCATCATCAGGCAGACTTGTTACTTGACGAGGTCGTTCAGCTCCTTTTTCTTTATGAAAAACGCTTTAGTGCAAATGATGATGCTTCGGAGTTGATGAAAATCAACCATCAAGCTGGAAAACAATGGGTTCAGGTGCATCCTGATTTGTTTGAGCTAATTGAGCTAGGAAAACAGCATAGTTTAGCTCAAAATAGTCACTTGAATATTACTATCGGTCCACTTGTACAAACGTGGCGAATTGGTTTTCCAGACGCCAAAGTGCCTCAGCTGGAAGAAATCAAATATTGCCTTTCTTTAATAGAACCTACTTTTATTAAACTCGATTCTGCTTCTTCTAGTGTTTTTTTGGCAAAAGAAGGAATGAAAATTGACCTTGGAGCACTTGCAAAAGGCTATATTGCTGATAAAGTGATGGAGTTCTTAAAAAATAAAGGCGTGACTTCTGCTCTCATCAATCTAGGCGGGAATGTATTAACCCTAGGAATTAACCAAGTTTCTAAGCGTCCTTGGCGGATTGGAATCCAGCATCCCAAATTAACCCGCGGGAATAATCTGGCTCTTCTTCCTATCGTAAATCAATCCGTTGTGACTTCGGGAATTTATGAGCGAACCTTTGAAAAACAAGGGCAAACCTATCACCATATTCTTGATGGTAAGACAGGTTATCCTGTGGAGACAGATGTCGCTAGTTTAACGATTGTGTCTAATCGCTCTGTAGACGGTGAAATTTGGACAACCCGATTATTTGGCGAAAGCCCATCGTCCATTCTAGAACAAGTCGAAAAAGAAGAACAGATTGAAGCGTTAGGGATTACAAAAGAAGATCAATTATTCTATTCTTCTGGTTTAAAACCAGAATTGCTATTTTAATATCGGAAAGGAAATAATTATGTTAAAACTCATCGGTTTAGTTGGCACAAATTCAAAACGTTCCACCAATCGCCAACTATTACAATATATGCAAAAACATTTTGCGGATAAAGCAGAAATTGAACTAGTGGAAATCAAAGATATTCCCATTTTCAATAAACCCGCAGACAAAAAACTTCCAGCTATTGTAACGGAAATTGCTGAAAAGATCGAAGCGGCTGACGGGGTCATTATCGGAACGCCTGAATACGACCACTCTACCCCAGCTTCGCTCATGAGTGCTCTGGCTTGGTTGTCTTACGGCATTTACCCATTGCTCAATAAACCCGTGATGATTACAGGTGCTTCCTTTGGAACCTTGGGTTCGTCTCGTGCACAGTTACAGCTTCGCCAGATTTTGGATGCCCCTGAGTTGAAAGCTTCCGTCATGCCTGGCTCTGAATTTTTGCTGTCGCACTCTCTGCAGGCATTTGATAAAGAAGGCAATCTCATCGACCTTGAAACTATTCAGAAATTAGATGCACTCTTTGATGATTTCCGCCTTTTTGTGAAAATTACCGAGAAACTATCCAGCGCACAGGAATTATTGCACAAAGAAGCTGAAAACTTTGACTGGGAAAACTTGTAAGCAAAGGAGAATGACATAATGAAATTTGTAGGAATTGTAGGCTCAAATGCAGAGCAATCGTATAATCGTAAATTACTGGAATTTATCAGAAGGCATTTTAAACTAAAATTTGAATTGGAAGTCTTGGAAATTGATGAAGTTCCGATGTTTAATCAAGACGAAAAATGGGACGAATCTTTCCAGCTTCGCCTCCTATACAACAAAATTACCCGTGCAGACGGAGTCATTATCGCAACACCTGAGCACAACCATACCATTACCGCCGCTCTGAAAAGCGTGCTTGAGTGGCTGTCATTTGAAGTTCATCCATTTGAAAACAAGCCTGTCATGATTGTGGGCGCTTCTTACTACGATCAAGGAACTTCGCGCGCACAGGTCCATTTACGCAAAATTCTTGACGCACCAGGTGTCAATGCTTATACTCTTCCCGGAAATGAATTTTTGCTTGGAAAAGCCAAAGAAGCCTTTGACGATGAGGGAAATATTACCAACGAAGGAACCGTCAAATTCCTTGAAACCTGCTTGGATAATTTCATGAAATATGTAGAGGTCGTTTCAAAATTGAAAAAACCAAAACCAATTGAACCAGAAGATTTAGATGTTACCAAACCTATCGCAACAACGATTCAAGGCATTGACCCAGATGATCCTGAATGGGTTGAAAAAGCCGCTGCCATGGTGGGCGCTGTCTCAGGAGATACCTATGTAAAACTAGACCACGGTATTTTAACGGTGGATCAGATCAATATGTTCTTGAAATCCATGCCTTTTGAACTGACTTACGCCGATGACAACAACCAATTCCTCTACTACAACAATGCACATCAAGACCCTGATACCATGCTGGCAAAACGTGTACCATCTCAGTCAGGAAACCGCCTATCAACGGTTCACAATTCACTTCCGGCTGGCAGAATGAAAAATGTAGAGTGGGTGGTCGGAACCTTGCGTAACGGCAATCAAGAATATGTCCGCACCCTGATTCCAAATCCGCATTCACCAGTTTTAAATACACACAATTATCAGGCCATGTACTATCCAGACGGCTCTTACGCTGGGATCAATGAAATTGTCTTTAATTTCAGACCATGGCTGGAATGGTACTTGGAAACAACAGGTCAGCAGCTAGTTGGCGGAAGCGGCCCATTCGCTCCTGCAGGAGGACAGGCTAAAGCTGATGCAACTTCCGGTGCTTCGGATACAGGTAGTCACAGCGAGAGTACGGGTGAGGCAGATGCTACTTCTGCTGCTTCCAGTCATTGATTTGAAGAAATCAAAGAAAAGGTTGAGCAATTTTGTCTCATCCTTTTTTCTGTGTAAAAGATCATTCCATAAGATTCACTTGCACAGATTTCGTGAACTTGTTATAATAATGAATATACGCAAACGTTTTCTGCCACAAGGAGATAATGATGATTGAAGCAAATCAATTATATAAGACATATAGTATTGTCGAGAAAGAATTAGGCCTTAAAGGTTCTATCAAAGCCTTTTTTCACCCTAAGAAAAAACAAATTCACGCTGTACAGAATATTTCATTAACGGTTCAAAAAGGTGAAATTGTTGGTTATATTGGTTCGAATGGAAGCGGAAAGTCCACGACTATAAAAATGCTGACAGGTGTTCTTTATCCAGATCGAGGCAGTGTTAAAATTAATGGACTTACCCCACAGAAACATCGCACAGCAGTCAATAAGCAGATTGGCGTTTTATTCGGACAAAAATCACATTTACGTTGGGATATCCCTGTGCTGGAATCTTTTATTTTGCATGCGAAAATCTATGACGTTCCTGATAAAGTTTTTGAGGAACGCTTGGAGCAATTAATTGAGCTGTTGCAGCTAGGAGATTTTATTCACCAGCCTGTTCGTAATCTTTCGCTCGGGCAACGAGTTCGCTGCGAATTTGCTGCTATATTCATTCATCAACCTGCCGTTGTTTTCTTGGATGAACCTACAATCGGTCTTGATGCCAGTGTAAAAGAAACCATCCGCTCTTTCATTCGCTTTATGAATAAAGAGTATCAGACAACTTTCCTCATTACGTCTCATGATATGCAGGATATTGAGTCGCTCTGCAAACGAATTTTCATTATTGATAAGGGCAAAAAGGTTTATGACGGAAGTCTGACGCAATTAAGAGAAAAGTTTTCAACAATTAAAACCATTTCTTTCAAAACGCAAACGCCAATAGAAGAGCTGTTCCAAATCAATGGTTTTCGTTTTGAGAAAATTGACTCTTATCATTTCAATATTCATTATCAGACGGATATTTATACTAATGCCCAAGTTATCAATCAGATTTTTGAGCATTATTCAATCGAAGACCTAGCTATCAAAGAATTGACAATTGAAAATATCGTCAAACAAATTTATGAGGAGGGGCTTGATGAGTAAATATATTCATATCACACGATTAGCTCTTATTACGCAACTTCAATATAAATCTTTCTTTGTCGCGACCCTAATTCGTACTTTCATACAAGTGCTGGTCTCTATTTTCGTTTGGAAAACCATTTTTTTCACTCAATCTCACGTTAATGGTTATACTTTAGAAACGTTCACTACCTATATTATATTTGCAAATCTACTAGGAAATCTAAATAGTTTCAGCATTGGACGGGATTTGTCTATAATGATTGTTGATGGGAATATTACTGGCGAGCTACTCTATCCTTATTCCCTCATTACTTCTCTCTTTTTCCAAGACTTTGCTGTCAAAATCGTTGAAATTGTCAAATTCGTTCCAATTTTATTAGTTATCCCTTTGCTTCAAGGACAGCTTTATCTTCCAAATTGGCAGACAGGATTGCTTTTCCTATTTTCTAGTTTATTAGGAATGTTTATCATCCTCCTGTTAGATTTAGGATTTAGCTTAACAGCCTTCTTCACGGCAAATACTTGGGGAATTTTGATTCTCAGAAACGGGCTTTTTTCACTCGCTTCAGGAGCGCTTTTGCCACTAAGTTTTTATCCAGAAAATATTGCAAACATTTTGAAACTATTACCTTATAGCTTTGCTGTTAATTTTCCGGTCAATATCCTTTTGAAAAGACAGGTTAATTTTGAACTCTTCTGGATTCAATTGGCTTGGATTCCGATACTTTCAGCTTTCATTACTTTTCTTTGGTATCAAGCTAAACGTCGTTTAGTTATTTTAGGAGGTTGAAGATGAAATACATCAGCATTTATTTTTATAACCTCAAAGCTTACTTGATTGCTAGTATGTCTTATAGGATGGACTTCTTTATTGGACTTATTTCTTCTTTGATTGAACAGATTGTTTATTTAATCTTTTTAAATGTATTATTTGCAAATATCAAGGAAATTGCTGGATTCAACTATGGACAAATGCTATTTATTTATGGAATGGCAACTATCGGACGTTCAGTTCACCTGATTTTCTTTGACAATCTTTGGATGTTTGGAAGCCGCTATATTCGCAAAGGTGAGTTTGAACGCCTGCTTATCATGCCTATCAATCCTCTTTTTCAGCTAATTTATGAACGCGTGCAGCTACAAGGATTTGGCACAACACTAATGGGAGCTATTGCAACTTATCAAGCCTATCATTTACTCGGACTGCATTGGAACATTTTTCATCTACTTCTCTTTGTCTTTATCTGTATTTGTATTGGTTTACTCTATGCCGCTATTCAATTAGGACCTACTGCTCTTGCTTTTTGGATTGTCGAATCTTTCCCTATCACAATGGGGATTTTCTCCCTCAATCAAATGGCACAATACCCTATCAAAATTTACCCAACCTTTATCCAATTGATACTAATTTTTGTATTTCCTTATGCTTTTACTTCTTTTTTTCCAGCTCTTTATTTTTTAAATCTAAGCTGGATTGGTTTGCTACTTCCTTTAGTCCTACTTGTTATTTTTACTATCAACTACGCTCTATTCAAATACGGCATGAAAAAATTCTCCAGTGTTGGGAATTAAATATTAAAAACCAACTGAAATCTTTCATCAGTTGGTTTTATTTGCCTTTGGAAAATAGAGACGAATCTCCGTATAAGTATTTTCTTCAGATTTAATTTCCATGTGATAGGATTTACCAAATTGTAATTGCAAACGCTGATTAACATTCTTCAAACCGACACCACCCAAGCGAACGAGTGTAGCATTTGTAGTTTCGCTGGCGACAAAGCCACGACCATTGTCATAAATTGAAACGATGAGCTGCGTGTCATTTTCAGAAACGCTAACTCGAATCCTCCCTTGACGATTCATTTCTTTGATACCATGGTAAATGGCGTTCTCAACCAAAGGCTGCAAAATTAATTTTGGAATTTTGTAGTCATCATATTGCTTCAACTCTTTAATCTCATATTGCAATTTCTCACCATAGCGCTGTTTTTGAATAAAGAGATACTGACGCACGTGGTCAATTTCATCTTTAAGAGAAATTTGTTCATGTCCTTGGTTCAAAGCTAAACGGAAATACTTAGCCAGTGATTTTGTGACTTCTACCACACGCTTGCTGTCATTAAATTCTGCCATCCATACAATTGTATCTAACGTATTGTAAAGAAAATGCGGGTTGATTTGGCTGGAAAGCGCCTGCAATTCATATCTTCTGACATTTTGTTCCTCTTCTTTGACTGCAATCATCAATTGATCAATCCGGTCTAACATAATATTAAATTGTCTTGCCAAATCAACTAATTCAGGAGAGCCGGTTTCATTAGCCCTCAAATCTGAATGCCCGCTTCCAACCTTTAAAATGGTTGCTTGTAAATCTCGCAAAGGCTTAATCCAAAGCCGAAGCACAAACCAAATCCCTATTAGACAAACACCCAAAGCAAACAACCCTGTTCCAATAAAAGACCACAAAATCTGTGTTTGAACTGCATGCAATTGTTCCATTGAAGAAACCCCAATCAAGGTCCAGTCACTATGTGGAATTTGGTACTGAGATACGTAGGCCTGCTTTGATTTTACATAACCATTTTTTGCAGCAATATAGGGCGCCATCGCACGCATTTCAGTAGCGGATGAATAAACTGTTTTCTTTGGATGATAGACAAAGTCATGATTGGAATCGACGATAAAGGTAAATCCCTCTTTTCCTAACTGTAGTTGATCTAAATAAGCTTCCAACGTCTTGTATCCAATATCTAAGCGAACAACCCCTAGATTTTTACCATCTTTATCTACAACTTCCTGCATGATTGAAATCACCCATTTTTCACCAGTTGTATGACTGATGGTTCTTCGTGCTGGTGTCAAAATCGGCATAGCACCTTTATGGATAGCATCCTGATACCATTTTTCTTTCATCATATCAGCGGATGTCTTCATGGTTAATTCAGGATCTGTTGATATGAGATTTCCGTCTTTTGTTACCAAAATAGCAGATACCAAATCCGAATCTGTTTTTAAAATCGTTGCGAATAATTGCCGAAGTTGTTCAGCGTTTTCTTGGCTTGGTGTTTGTGCGTATGTCTTTATTTTCTCATTTTCAGCCAAACTACTCGTTGTCTGTTTAACTTTTTGTAAATAAGAAGTGATAAACTGACCACTTTGCTGAATGGTCTTGCGTGTATTTTGCTCAGTTGTCTGGCGAATAGCAACCGAACTAGTCTGATAATAAATCCCACCGACAATTCCCAAAAGAGCTAATATCATGATAAAAACATAAATCACTAACTGAATCAGAAGCGAATAACGTTTCATTTCCCTTCTCCTCGTTTAAATTGCCGCGGTGTCACTCCAACGACTTGTTTGAAGCGTTGAGAAAAATAGTTCATATCTTCAAAGCCGACCTGCTCTGCAATTTCATAAACCTTCAAGTCAGTTGTCAAAAGCAGTAATTTTGCTTTCTTCATCCGTTCTTGAATTAAGTAATCCTGAAATGGCAAGCCCAGCTCTTTTTTGATGAGAACACTCAAATAAGACGGAC
>NZ_KV811169.1:255866-268266 GCF_001813035.1 Streptococcus sp. HMSC071H03
AAGACGGACTAAACCCTAACTGAAAAGCAAGTGATTTAAGAGACAATTCTGTATCGGTCAAACGATCATGAATTGCTTGTTCTAAATCAGAAAATTCTGCTTGCTCAACCAGTTCATGAACTTGCTGCTGCTTTCGCTCCTTGTCCAATTTCTCTTTGACTTTCAACAACATCGTTTCCACATCTTCCCGCGAAAACGGCTTTAGTAAATAATCATCAGCACCTAATTTTACTGCTGACAAAGCGTAGTCAAAGTCATCATAACCCGTTAAAAAGATAATATGAACAGAAGGATATTGTTCTTTGACCAATTGAGCTAGTTTAATCCCGCTTATATGTGGCATATTGATATCTGTCAAGACAATATCGGGCTGTGCAAGCTGTATCTTTTCCCAAGCATCCAAGCCATTTTCGGCCTCATCCATGACTTCCATATCAAATGTTTCAAAATCTACTAAAGACGAAATACCTTGCCGAACAAGGTATTCATCTTCTACAATCATAATTGAATACACTAGCGCACCCCTATTATTTATTAAACTCATTATAGCAAATTTCTGTGAAAATTGCTGTTACACATAGTTTAATAAATAACCGTAGCCTTTACTTTCCATTTGGTCTTTCGAAATGAAATGAATGGCTAAACTGTTGATACAGTAGCGAAGTCCGCCCTTATCTTTTGGTCCGTCCGTAAAGACATGCCCTAGATGAGAATTTCCAACACGACTTCGCACCTCTGTTCGAGTCATATTAAAACTCTTATCTTCTTTATAAGTCGCTACATCTGGACTGATTGGACGTGTGAAGCTAGGCCAACCACAACCAGACTCAAATTTATCTTTGGAAGAGAAAAGTGGCTCACCTGTTACAACATCGACATAGATTCCTGCATCAAACTTATCCCAATAGCGATTAGAAAAAGCACGCTCAGTATCATTTTTTTGTGTTACAGCATATTCTTCATCAGATAGTTTCTTTTTAATCTCTGCATCACTAGGTTTTTTATATTTGGAAGCATCAATGACTGGATAAGAAGCTTGCTTAACATTGATATGGCAATAGCCATTTGGATTTTTCTTTAAATAATCTTGGTGGTACTCTTCAGCCTTAATAAAATGTTTTAATGGTTGTTTTTCGACCGCCAATGGCTCTTTAAATTTTTCTTTCTGCTCGTCAAAGACTTTGTCAATCGTTTCTACATCAGCCTGATCTTTATAATACACGCCTGTACGATATTGCACTCCACGATCATTGCCTTGCTTATTTTTGCTGAGCGGATCAATGATTCTAAAATAATGTAGCAAGACTTCTCTTAAAGAGATTTTATTGGCATCATAGGTTACATGAACCGTTTCTGCATGTTTTGTCTGCGAGATTAGTTCGTATTTTGTGGTTTCGCTAGTGCCATTAGCATAACCAGAGACTGCATCAACCACCCCATCTACTCGTGAGAAATATTCTTCCACCCCCCAGAAGCAACCTCCTGCCAAATAGATATGCTTTAAATTTGCATTTTTCAAGTCCGCTTTCTTTTGCTTGACCGGTTCAGCCTGGCTAACAGCTGCTTCTTTAATCTGATTAATAGCAGATTGATTTTTAAGGGTTGGCATCATGCGACTTCCTAGCACAAATAAACCTAAAACCAGCAGGACTGCTCCACCAAATAATAACCATTTCATTTTATGATCCATCATCCTCCCCTCCTATTTAATGCTTTTAAGAGTTGATTCAATTTCTGCTTTTTTAATAAGTCCAGGACGAGTTTTTACCAATTTTCCATCGCTTCCAATAAATGCAGCTGTCGGATAGGAACGAACACCATATTGTTCCAATAGTTTACCACTAGGATCTAGTAAAACAGGTAAATGTTTATAATTTAATTTCTCATACCAGTTTTTAAAATCTGCTTCAGATTTTTCACCAACATGCCCCGGTGAAACAACCGTCAAAACTACATAGTCTTTCCCAGCATTTTTAGCTAACTCATCAGTATCCTTTAATGTAGATAAGCAGATAGAACACCAAGATGCCCAAAATTTGAGATAAACTTTCTTTCCTTTGAAATCTGACAATTTATAAGTTTTCCCGTCAACTCCTTTTAGTTCAAAATCAGGAGCTGCTTCGCCTTGATTCAACTTTGTAGCTGTCGTTTTATTTGTAAATTGTCCGTGTCCAGACTTAGTTCCACTAGCTGATTTTTGATTTCCACAGGCACCCAACAGAGCAACACAAACAAGACCTGTGATGACTAACATTGTTTTTTTCATGAGATTCCTCCTTTTATCCACCAAATATTGAAGCTAGAACATTAAGATTTCCCAGCATAAGTAAAATTCCCATCAAGATGATAAGTAACCCGCCAATTTTCTTTAGTAGTCCCATATAAGGTTTTATTTTCCCAAAATGGCGTAAAACAATAGAAGAGGCAAGCGCCAAAATGAGAAATGGGATAGCAAGACCAAGGGTATAAACTAACATGAGGAAGCCACCTTGTACTGCTCCATTACCACCAGAAGCTGCAATTGCGAGAACAGAACTCAAAACAGGACCTACACAAGGTGTCCAACCAAAGCTAAAGGTCACACCTAGCAAGAAAGCATTGTAAAAATCATTTCTATTTTTATCTTTTTTTAATTGAACACTTTTCTGTCGTTGTAGTAGCTTAAAATTGATCAGTTCCATTTGATGAACACCGAGCAAAATAACAATTGCTCCTAATACATAGCGGAACCACTCTGTATAGAGAACTTTTCCCAAAAAGCCAGCGCCATATCCAAGAATTAAAAAGACTACGGACAATCCTGCAATGAAAAATAGTGTTTTTATAATTCCGTACCAAGCAATCTTCTTTCCAAAAATAGTGATTGTTCTTGGTTCATCTGTATCCAATAAAATACCAACATATACAGGCAGCAATGGCAATATACAAGGCGAGAAAAATGATAAAATTCCCGCTAGAAATACAGAAATCAAAAACACAATAGATATCATTATCTTTTCCTCCTCATTTTCTTTCTAAGAAAAGTATACACTGGCTCACTATTTAAAAATATAGGATACGATTTGTAAAAACTTGAATTTGATATGGTCATAAAAAAACTATCACTTTTCGTGATAGATGTTTTTAATTATTCCATTTCAAATGTGTCACTTTTTTGTTTATTTGGCAAAAACAAAGATAACACAATCCCAACAATCGTCGGTACCAGCCAAGGAATTGAAGCTTGTGCAAATGGCAAAGCATTGATTAAATTACTCACACTAGTCAATTTAAATTGCGAGCCAATAATATTCGCAAAGGCAATAATTGTTACAACTGCTACCGTTAGCTGCATTCCAATCTTAGATAAGGCAAGAAACTTATTGACAATCACAATCATTACAATCGCAATGGTAATCGGGTACAAAATTTGCAAGACAGGAACTGAATACTGAATAATCGCTCCCAAACCAAGATTTGCAATTGCAAATCCAATCAAGGTAAAGACTGTTGCAAAAGTTTTGTAGCTGATTTTAGGAAAGGTTTTATTGAAAAATTCTGATGTTGAAACAATCAAACCAACCGTAGTCGTAAAGCAGGTCACTGTTACCATGGCTGCAAGGAAAATCTGTGCTGTCGGACCAAAAATAGCTTGTGTAGCTTGAGATAAGACATAAACTCCTTTATTGGCATCAGAAGCCATTACATCAGTCGGAATTGGGAAATGATTTCCAAGAAATCCTAATCCAATATAAAGCGCACTAAATCCCAATGCAACAACAATTCCAACAATCCAAATCGTTGAGATATATTCTTTTTTATTAGCAAAGCCGAGTTGGTTCAATGTTTGCACAGCGATAACGCTAAAAGCAACAGAGGCAAGTGCATCAAGCGTATTATACCCTTCAAGAAAGCCAGTTCCAAAAGCTGCTTTTGCGTATTCCGTGCTAGCATCTTGCGGTGCAGCTGCTCCATATTTTATCGCTCCTAAAATGACTAGAATGACAATCAAAATGGCAAACACAGGAGTCAAAATCCGACCAATCCGATCCAAAATTTTGGAAGGATTTAATGAAATCAAGTAAGCAGCCACAAAATACAAGATTGTAAAAATAATAAGTCCTAATCCAGTCATATTACTCGAAAGCAATGGTGCAATCCCAACTTCATAAGAAGTCGTTGCCGTCCGAGGAATGGCAAAAAATGGACCAATCGCTAGATACAGAACTACCAAGTAACTGGTCGCAAACCAAGGAGAAACCTTTTTAGAAATTTCGTAAACATAGCCTTTGGGATTTAAAGTACCGATAATCAATGTTAAAATAGCAATTCCAACTCCTGAAAGCACAAATCCTGCAATCGCTGACCAGAAGTGTTCGCCAGACAAAGCTCCTAAAGTTGGCGGAAAGATTAAATTCCCTGCGCCGAAAAATATTCCAAACAAGAGTAATCCTGTCAGTGCTCCTTTTTTAACCATCTTCTCTCCCTTTTCTAAAATTCAGTATGTTCAACTATTATAACAGATTCTTACAATACTTCAAGTGATATAAAGTTAAAATATTGCACAAATTCTGAATGTTTGAGCAAAACAAAAGCAGCATAATCAAGTCATGCTGCCATATTCTTATTTAATCCCTAGGGCGATGCGTGCGTAGCGACTCATTTTATCCACAGTCCATGCTGGATACCACACCAGTCTCACTTCTACTTTGCTCACTTCAGGTACATCTGACATCGCATCATGAATCTGATCAGTTAATAAGTCAGCCAGCGGGCATCCCATTGTTGTTAAGGTCATATCAATCTGCGTCTCACCATTTTCACCATTGAACCGAATTTCATAAATCAAACCAAGATTTACAATATCAATTCCTAATTCAGGGTCAATAACTTGTTCCAAACTTTCCAAGATACGATTTTTAATATCATCAATTTGTTCGTTTGTGTATGCCATGGTGCCTCCTTTTGTCTACTAATCTTCAATAAAGTCACGAAGTGGCTTGCTACGACTTGGATGACGCAATTTGCGTAGGGCTTTGGCCTCAATTTGTCGAATCCGTTCACGAGTCACGTTAAAGACTTTTCCAACATCTTCCAGCGTACGCATTTTACCATCATCTAGACCGAAACGCAAACGTAGTACATTTTCTTCACGGTCTGTTAATGTATCAAGAACCTCGTCTAATTGCTCACGTAGGACAATACGTGTTGTGTAATCAACTGGATTTTCAATCACTTCATCCTCAATGAAATCGCCAAGATGACTATCATCTTCTTCTCCAATTGGAGTTTCAAGAGAGACCGGCTCCTGGGCAATCTTCAAAATTTCACGAACTTTATCTGGTGTCATATCCATGCGCTCAGCAATTTGTTCTGGCGTTGGATCTTGTCCCAATTCTTGCAAAAGATTTCGTTGCTCCCGCACTAATTTATTGATTGTCTCAACCATGTGAACCGGAATCCGAATCGTACGCGCTTGGTCAGCAATCGCACGAGTAATCGCTTGACGAATCCACCAAGTGGCATAGGTCGAAAATTTGAAACCTTTGGTATAGTCAAACTTGTCAACGGCTTTCATCAATCCCATATTGCCTTCTTGAATCAAGTCAAGAAACTGCATGCCGCGTCCAACATAGCGCTTAGCAATAGAGACAACCAACCGCAAATTAGCTTCTGCCAAACGTTGTTTCGCTTCTAAGTCGCCTTGCTCCACAAGAACAGCTAATTCTTGCTCTTCTTCATTGGTCAATAACGGAACAACACCAATTTCCTTTAAATACATACGGACAGGGTCGTTCACTTTAGCAGAATTGCTACCAAGCAACTCCTCATCTGTTAATTCAGCTTCTTCTTCCTCTGTATTTAAAACCCGTTCACTTGGGTTGCCCTCTTTATCCGTAATAGCAATCCCTGCGTCCTGAATCCGTTGAAGAAGATCTTCAATGCCATCAGCTTCCAAAGTAAATGGAATGACTAGCCGATCATTGATTTCATCATCGGTTGCTGTACCAGTTTTTTTATGGTTGCGAATAAATTCTGCAACTTGAACATCAAAAGTTGTTACTTCTTTTTGTTTTGTAGCCATTCCTACTCCATTCTCCTTTTTTGAGCAATAAATCGCTCTAGCTCTTCTAATGCCGTATCTGCATCCCCACTATGAGATGCTTCACGGACTTTTTTACCAATCAATTGATTTTCTTTGCGAAGCAATTCCTTATCTCGCGTTTGCTCCACTTCAATCAGTTCCTGCTCAGAAACTTCCTCTGGTAGATTTTCTTCTAAGACCCGATACCAAGCTTGCTGTACCGAATCATTTTGCTCAGACAAATCTTGTGGCGTTACCTCGCCATTTGTTTTTAAAATATCGTACAAAGTCTGCAATTCTACTGTTGCGAAATGAAAATCTTTCCTCAAACGATAATCATTTAAAATTACAGGATTATCAATCATCCGCTGCAGAAGATGACTCTCTGCCTTAATTAGCCGTGATACTTGCCGTGTTATCGGAATGTCAAGTCTTGACACTTGTTGATGCGATTGCTGTTGTTGCTCTCTTCTATTTACTAAACGATGATTATTAACAGCTTGCTCCACCTGCTGGTAGTCAAAATCAGGTAACAATTCAGCTAACATATAAATATAGGAATTTTGTGCAGTGATTGATTGAACCTGTGAAATCAGCTGAGACATTTGTTCAACAAATTCAATTTGAGCTTGCAAGTTTTCGATATTATCTGGCTTCAGATAGTTCAAAAGAAACTCTATATCACTAATTCGTGTTTTAGTCAGTAAATTTTGTAAATCATCAGCAGAATTTTTTTTGATAAATTCATCCGGATCCATATTATCAGGAATCCTGACAATTTCAACTGATAAATTATGCAATTCATTCAGAGCTTTTGCTGTCGCTGCTTGTCCTGCTTTGTCACCATCGTACGTTAAAATAATTTTCTTTGCGAACTTACGAAGATGCTCCACATGCTCATGCGTCAATGCTGTCCCCATAGATGCTACAGCATTTTCAATTCCAGCACGATAAGCGGCTATAACATCCATAAAGCCTTCCATTAAGTAAATTTCGTGACTTTTCTTGATAGTCGCTTTGGCCTTGTCCAGATGATACAACTCATAGCTTTTATTGAAAATCGGTGTACTGCGACTATTTTTATACTTCGCGACTTTCTGCTCTATATCGCTTGGTTGCCAAATACGACCTGAAAAAGCAATGACTTGTCCTTTATCATTTGTCAATGGAAACATAATCCGATTTTGAAAGGCGTCATAAACCAAATTGTTATCAGCTAAGTTGAACAAACCAGAATTCATAATGACTTGCTCATCAAACTTTCCACTAACACTTTTATAAAGATAGTTATTTTCATTGGGCGCTAAACCAATTTGAAAATGCTTGATAACCTCATCTGTTAAGCCACGTTCATAAAGATAAGAACGTGCTTCTTCTCCTATCTTTGTTGTCATCAATACTGCATGGTAAAACCTTGCAGCTTCTGCATGAATATCATAAAGTGCTTGATGAGGATGTGTATGTGTTGACAGCTCTTTTCTACTATGCTCTATTTCTAATGGAAACCCTGCACGATCGGCAACAATTTGTACAGCGTCCATAAAAGAAACACCACGATAATCTTCAATAAATTTAAAGACATCACCTGACTTTCCACAGCCAAAACAGTGATAAAATTGTTTTTCTTCTACTACATTGAATGATGGAGTTTTTTCCCCATGAAAAGGACAAAGCCCCAAATAATTCCTTCCGGCCTTTGTTAGAGCAACGACTTCTCCTATGATTTCGACGATATTGACGCTATTTTTAATATCAGAAATGATTTCTTTATCAATCAATAGACAACACCCCCAATTTATCATAGAATAACAATTTACATTTTATAATAAATTTATCAAAAAGTAAAATATTCACTATATTTTTTAGACATTTTATTGACTTTCCCCTTTTTTTGGATATAATATAGTTTAGTATTTTGAAAGGAAAAAGAAAATGTTAAAGGACCTTAAAGAGTTTTTGCTTCGCGGCAATGTAATTGATTTGGCGGTCGGTGTTATTATTGCCAATGCTTTTGGAGCTATTGTGACTTCGCTTATTGGAGATGTTATTACTCCACTCTTTCTCAATCCAGCTTTAAAAGCTGCTGGTGTAGAACAAATTGCTGGTTTAAAATGGAATGGGATTGCATACGGTAGTTTCTTAAGCGCTGTTATCAATTTCCTCGTCATCGGAACAGTTCTCTTCTTCATCGTCAAGTCTGTTGAAAAAGCGCAAAGTCTTACTAAAAAAGAAGAAGACACTGCTGAAGAAGCTGCAGGACCAACTGAATTAGAAGTTCTTCAAGAAATCAAAGCCTTGCTCGAAAAGAAATAGAGGTTAGGGAAAAATTAAAAGATTGTAAGAGTTTGAGAAGTGTTTTATCTCAGACTCTTTTCTTTTGAAATAGCCACAAAAAAACAGGACTTCAATCCTGCTTTTTCTTTTATTAGAATTTTTTACGTTTACGAGCTGCTTCTGATTTACGTTTACGTTTTACAGAAGGTTTTTCATAGAATTCACGTTTGCGTGTTTCTTGAAGAGTACCAGCTTTAGTAACCGCACGTTTGAAACGACGAAGAGCATCGTCAAGGGATTCATTCTTGCGTACTACGGTTTTTGACATTTTTTTCACTCCCTTCAAGCTTAAAATCTTTTAAATTTTATCATATTAAAATACACTTGTCAAGTCTTAGAAATTAGGAGAATGTGGTAAACTTTTGTAGAACAAGCAATATGTATTAACTTAAAAGAGAGTTGATTTTTAGCAAATTTTTCAAAAAATCTGCCAACTACTTCATTCTGTAATCTAGGCTGCAAATTTATCGAATTTGTTCAAAATGCAAATGAACTGCGATATGATCGCCATAGCCGTTCCG
Organism: Streptococcus sp. HMSC071H03; assembly: GCF_001813035.1. Taxonomy (NCBI): domain Bacteria; kingdom Bacillati; phylum Bacillota; class Bacilli; order Lactobacillales; family Streptococcaceae; genus Streptococcus; species Streptococcus sp. HMSC071H03. The sequence continues at coordinate 264,786 of NZ_KV811169.1, forward strand.
GTCTAAATCACGTTGCAAGCGGTAGGAAATATAATGCTCGGCAATGGTGATATAACCAGCACCTAACAGGCGATTTTCTACCATAGATTGGATCATACTGATAGTAGCTCGTTCAACACCAGCCTCCTCTAAATCTAACACTACTTTTTTAGTTACAAGCGCTAAATTTTGACGGAGATCGTCTGTCAAGACATAAACCGTTTGTGCTGCTTTCAAAATAGCTTGATAAATTTTATCTGGATTAAAATCAGTAACTTCTCCATTACGTTTGATGACTTGCATAGAAAACTCCTTTAGTTTTATTCGTTTCATTAAGAGAATACAGTTTATTATACTATTTTTGTGCTGATTCTCAAAATGATAGATACTTTAAATATCTATCAGACAAAAGTTACATTTTATTTAAATTCTATTTTATTATCATTTCTTCACTGTTGATTTTAATCATCTCAATCAAAAAGACAAACACTCGAAAACAGAGTTGTTTGCCTGTGGGAAGAAAGATTAGATTTTTTCTAAAATCTTCAATTATTTAATCTTCGTTATTTCTTTTACGACGGCGAGCACTAGCTAGAGTTCCTAAACCAAGTAGCAAACCTAATGCAGCAACCTGATCTGCTTTAGTACCTGTAGCAGGCAGAACTTTTTGACCAGTATTTTGTTGTCTAACTAACAATGGTTTTGGTTGGTAAGTTCTGGATAAGTGTAATTTTTGTACTTCTCCATCTGTTTCTTTTTGAGCCTTCGGAGGAAGTTGACTTTTCAATTGCTCATAGTTTTCTTGTAACTTGGTATAAATTGAACGAGAAATCTCTAGTTTTGCTTCTTCATCTTTTAACGTTTTAACCTTAGAGGCATAGTCAGCTTGTGCAGCTTGAAGAGCCTTTTGAGCTGCTTCAAGTACTTGTGGTGCATTTTGTAATTTTTCCAAGTTATCTTGTGCTTCTTTTAGCTTGGCTTGACTAGCTTGCAAAGCGTCTTTTGCCTTGGCAACATTTAATTCTGCTGTAATTAAGACTTTCTTGAGTTCTGCTAATTTATTTTTAGCAGTTTCTAGTAATCCTTGTTCTTTTGCTAATGCTGCTTGTTTTGGTGCCAACTTGGATGCAATAGTTGCAGTTGCGCGCTTCAAAGCAGCTTCTTTTGTTACAACATTTTGCTTCGCTTTTGTCAAGGCCGCTTCAGCTGTAATCACTCCAGCATTCGCAGTAGCAAGGGCAGCTGAACGATTCGCAGCCAACTTTTGAAGATCTGCTAATTTTGCTTTTTGAATATTTAAAGTAGATACATAACCCGTTCTTTGAGCTCGTAACATGCCTAATTGTTTTTTCGCTGCTGTTGCTTGTGCATTTGCAGCATTTGCAGCATCAGCAAAATTACGGATTGCTTGTTCATACGCGTCTGCAGTAAGAAGAGTACCGTTATTAACACGCGCATTAAAATTATGTTCGCTATAGAATCCAACTTCAGACGTTCCATATACATTGCTGTATTGATTTGGAACTTTATCATATGCAGCTGAAATGGTATTAAAGTTTTTATCCATCATTTGAAGATAGTGACCAACTCTATAGAAGAAAGCAAGTTGACCACGATTACGTAAGGTGGTATAAATTTGATTGGAATCAATGTTTCGCTCATTAGTTGTTAAGCCATACTTAGCTGCCTCAGCCATATAGATAGATTTTTCCTTATGCCAGAAGTCAACGGCTCCTTTCGGAGTAAAACTAATCGCTACATTTTCATTTCTCAAATATTTGCCCATATGCCAATCTGCTCTTTCAAAATAAAGAGTTTGGACTTGGCTGGCTGGATTCTTGTAAGGATCAATCAATAATTCTTTTAATCCAGCTTGTCTACGATAAGCATTGATAGCTCTAACCAATTCAATCGCTTTTAAGTTATTTGCTAAAGTTGCTGGACTTGTTGCGTCAGAACCAACTGTAATACCGTCTTCACGTTTAGCTCTTTCATAAGTTGCTAGTGCTTCAGCAGCTGCATTACGAATCGCTTGGTTGGCTCCATTTGTTTTAGCGTGTTGTAAAAATTCACCATAGGTTGCCTTGTTTAAATCAACGTTTCTTCTATTGGTAGCTGACTGTTCAGCACGGGCTACTTCAGCGGCTTTTTGATCAATAGCCGCTTGATTTTCTGCAACTTTTTGCTCACTTTGCTTGACTTGCTCAGTCGCTGAATTGATTTCTTTAGGAAGATTAGCAACTTCTTCCTTCATTTTAGCAAGATTATTTTGCTTTTCTGCTAAATCTTTTTCTGCTTGTTTTTCTGCATCTTGTGCTTGATTGAGCTCTTGCTGCTCATTTGCAACCGGAGCTTTTGCTGTATCTAATTCACGTTGTGCTACATCAACAAGTGATTGTTGCCCTGCAACAACATTTTCTTGATTTTTAACAGCTTCTTTTGCCTTTGTTTCAGACTGCTCTGCTGCTTGAACTTTATTTTCCTCTGTTGTAACCGTCTTCTCTGATGTCGCCACTTCTTCTTTTGCGGTTTCAATAACTTCTGGAGTTGCTTCTTTCTTTTCTGCCTCAGCATTTGCAACAGCTTTTTCGCTATCTGCCACCGCGTCCTTTGAAGTATTTACATCTCCTTTGACTTGCTCTACAACTTTTTGCTGAGCATCTGTTTGAACCTTTGCAGCATCGGCTTGTATCTTTGCTGATTGAACATCTGTTTCTGTAACTGGTTTGGTGATTTTTTCAGATGTCTTTGGCTCAGTAGATTGTGTTTTTACTTCTTCAGCATTTACTTGATGTGATAAACTGCCCGAAATAATAGTGGTTGCTGCTAAACCGGTCGCAACTACTGATTTTTTAATTTTTCTCTCCATTAGACGACCTCCTAATATACTTGTTACTTTTCATTATAAACCATTTCAACCTAAATTACAATTCCGCTAATGTATTACTCAGATAACTATTTCATTAAATTTCTTTTACATTAAACAATGCCCAATAATGAGTTCTGTAATTTTGATACTAAGTTTTTCTTGAGAGTACAAAAACATCACCGCGATTTGTTATAGAAATGTAAAAGTTTTACAGTTACTTAAATCTTGAGAGTACAAAAACCTGTATCCACACCCATTATCCCAACACCTCGTTTTACAGGTACTTAAATCTTGAGAGTACAAAAACTTATTTCCAAAAGTATTTGCTGTAACTTTCGTTTTACAGTTACTTAAATCTTGAGAGTACAAAGACTTATTTCCAAAAGTATTTGCTGTAACTTTCGTTTTACAGTTACTTAAATCTTGAGAGTACAAAAACTACTGCGATACAGATAGTCTATACTTAGATGTTTTACAGTTACTTAAATCTTGAGAGTACAAAAACGTCCCAAACCATCGCATTCCATTGCGTATTGTTTTACAGTTACTTAAATCTTGAGAGTACAAAAACTTGGCTTCTACTTGCTGTTTACGCTCAATAGTTTTACAGTTACTTAAATCTTGAGAGTACAA
>NZ_KV811169.1:268366-268659 GCF_001813035.1 Streptococcus sp. HMSC071H03
TTACAGTTACTTAAATCTTGAGAGTACAAAAACTCGTTATATGGAATTTTTACCATTAACTATGTTTTACAGTTACTTAAATCTTGAGAGTACAAAAACTGAATTAGATACTCTCTTATTTTCACAACTGTTTTACAGTTACTTAAATCTTGAGAGTACAAAAACTGTCTTGGCTGTTCTAGCTTGTTATAGATTGTTTTACAGTTACTTAAATCTTGAGAGTACAAAAACCTGTGGGCTTTGAGATCGTCACTGAGTCAGTTTTACAGTTACTTAAATCTTGAGAGTACAAA
>NZ_KV811169.1:268759-268983 GCF_001813035.1 Streptococcus sp. HMSC071H03
ACAGTTACTTAAATCTTGAGAGTACAAAAACAAAAACATATATCACAGACAATGATTTACTGTTTTACAGTTACTTAAATCTTGAGAGTACAAAAACACTTTTTAAACAAAGATGAACATGAAAAAGGTTTTACAGTTACTTAAATCTTGAGAGTACAAAAACGCATTATCGCAACGGAAAATATGGCTCAAAGTTTTACAGTTACTTAAATCTTGAGAGTACA
>NZ_KV811169.1:269083-283779 GCF_001813035.1 Streptococcus sp. HMSC071H03
TACAGTTACTTAAATCTTGAGAGTACAAAAACCTCAAATTAAAAAATTTTTTGATTTTTGTACCCTTACATTGATTATAAAGTCCTTTGATGAGCTTGTCAATCTTAATTTTTTAAAAAATTAATTAATAATTGAGTAGGTGGATTATAAGCAAAATGAATTTTCTTGTTGTAATGGTATAAACTGTTCATAATTTTCAAGGTTACCATATCTTGGATAGATAAACTCATATGTGTCACGTCTTTACTAAATAAATATGGTGAAATCTTTTGCAAAGAGACGATGAAATCATCTTCTGTAGGTACGTCGTTAGTAGGATATTGACCAATAAACCTTTCATACATAAAAGAAAATTCATAAAAATGTTCAACCAAATCAGAAACAATATTGACGTATTCCATATTCTCGCGATTCAAATAAAGATAGCCTTCATTTGACGGGAAAATAATGACACTAAAATTACTGTAATTGTCGGCCATCTCCTCTAGTTGCTCGCAACATTTTACAAATGAGCAATAATTCAAGTAATCGTCCATATTTCTGAGGACGAGCAAGATACGGTTGGTCTGGCCTTGAATCAACTGTTCTAGCATTTGCATAAAAATAATAAATTTCGTTTCATTTTCGACAAATTCAAACGATATATTCTTATCTTTGAACCCAAAATAAGGTAAAAAATTCTTAAGAATCAGCTGCTCAGTTGTAAAATACTGACTCTCTGTATGGTAATGTATACCTTCAATTTGAAAATTCAAACGTTCATTTACAATCATTGAAATTTGATCCAGCTTATCATTGATATAATCTATCTGTTCCATTATTTCAAGATTATCTAGTTTTGACTTCAGAAAATCAAACGCTACAGTCCCTTTTTTATAAGCCATTTGCTCGATTAAATCTTGGATATCTGAAATAGAAATAATCTTGTAATCTGTTCTTTTAAAAATTGTATTCTCTTCGGTAATTTCTGGTTCCATTTGTTCAAAAAGGTTCAAGTCTTCTACATTATACTTTTTACCGTTGAAATACCAAATTAAGAGCTGCCACATATAGTATTTTAATTGCTGATTATCTCCTACTATTTGAGTAAACGGGCCAAAATTAATAGATAAATTCTCTCTATAAGGATGTGTAAAATTCATTTTCATATAATCACCAGCTTATTATCACTTATTACTTCTTCTTGCTTGGTCTTCCCTCCGATAATCAAGACCATTTCTGAAAATTGCTTTTCTGTAACAGCTAGTAAACGGACATTGCCACTTGGTAAATTGCTTTGTTTCAGCTTTTTATAAAATTTACTGGCAAAACTTCTGTTTGGGCAAGTTCGATAATATACAGAAAACTGCAGCATTTCAAACCCATTGGCAATCAATTCTTTGCGAAAATTACGATAGGTTCGTTTTTCCTGATTGGTTTCCATTGGCAAGTCAAAGAAACATAATAATCTCATCGCTTCATACCTCATTACATACTCCATTCCAAACTAGAAACTATTGGACAGTAAAACTTTGTTGTATCCTTATCAGCAATACATTTGATAAAACCTTTTACATATTTGTCCATTGCAACTGTGACCGAGCAGGTTTCTTTGCCATATTTAATTTTTGCGTTCAGTAGATTTGTTAAAGCCAAGCGGAATTCATATTTTAAATATTCTTCATCTCTCAAATGTTCATAAACCCAAACATCAATAATTTGGCGGAAAGGTTCCATTAAATCATCCACCAGATTGAACTGGTTGTATTCATTTTTATGAAAAATTCCAATTAAAGCATTTAGTCCATATCCAGCAACGATTCGTGCCATCTGTGCTCGCATAATAGCGTATCCGTAATTCAACCCCGCATTAATGACATCTGATTCTCGCTGAGTTACACGGATAAACTTCTTTCCAAATAATTCATTGAAATAGACCTTAGCGGCATGTCCTTCTCGATTTGTCTTATCTCCTAGTTCAATATGATCCTTATAATCCGCTAACAATTGGATACAATCAAGATTTTTTTCAAACATTGCCAAAACATCCTGCTGATTATTGATTTTAAAATAGATAACAAGTTGCCAGAGCTTATCTTTTTGTTCCTGAGACCAGAGCAGTTGTTCTTGCAGTCGTTTATAGGCTCTAAAATGCCCGTTTTGAGAATGATAAATTCCCGTTGGTAAGTGTTCATTGTCACATACAATTAAGGCGATATTATACTTACTTAAAGCACTCAATAATCGAAGGGTAACGACAGTATCACCACCTTCAGCTACTATGATTGAAATATCACTTAAAGGGATTGTATACTCTTCTCCCATTTTCTTTATTAACAAATTGTCTAATTTCAGTCTCATCTTTTCACTTTGACAGATATGTACAATTCTCCACGTCATAAAAACTCCTTTACAACACGAAAACACCCCGTCATAGACAGGGTGTTGATTTCGGCATGAAGCCTTATCTTTGTAGCTTCTGCAAGATTTAAGTAACTGTGTAAGGCGTCCCTTACAGTCACTATTATAATACATTGCAAAAGCGTTTGCAACTCTTTTTTTAAAATTTTTTCTTAAAATTGAGCTGTGGCTGATCACCCTCTTTTTTAATGAAATATTTATTACCAAGAACATCTGTTTTGACTTTATAGATGGAGAGATTAGGCTTGTTTATCCCTTTGAGGCATTGACCACCTTTTGCAACGGTTCCTAACAAATTCATCAGCTGTTGATTTCCTTCAAATTTAGCTTTTTCATAAGGTTTTAACTCAACATAATGTTTTGAGGTATCGTTTCGCGAACCATACCTAAATAATTGCTGCTCTCCAGTTTCGGTGTCTTTTATCAAAATCAAATCGTTCTTATATAAAGTAAATTTAAATTCTGAATCCTCGTTCACTCCTTCTTTTGCTTTGACTTTATTATATTTTTCAGGTGAAATACCGTAGCTTCCACTCCCTTTTTCAAATCTTAAATCTGAGTATTTCAATCCCATCAATTCATATTTGGAAGTCCGGGGATTAAAATAAACATCTGTCCGCCAAGGCTTCAAGGACTGCAAAACAACCTGGTTCTGACTGTTTACAGGAGTAATATCAATATGATTACCAAGTTTATTATCATAATACTTAAGGATTTTAATCTCTGGGCCTTTGCCCTTTTGCTGTATTTTCGAATAGGACCATTTTCTTGTCTGTACTTTTCAAAAGGATTGCAGGGAATTTCTTTACCCTTTTCGTTTAACTCTTTGTCAGGATAGGTTTTAAGAATTTCTTCAATAACTTTTTCAAAGGTCTGTGGATCTTTGTGATATATCAAGAACTGAGTTTCATCTTTATTATATCTCTTGATAAAATCTTCATAACCCTTTTGAGAATAGATATCCTTAATTTTTCCAAGTACATAAGTTTCCTCCTGCTTATCTTTCCCCAACTGAGCTTTTCTAGTTCCATAGATTGTAGCATCTGATATTTTTCGGTTATATTTAGAATCCACTTGATAAGAAAACAAGATACTGTCTTCAAACGATTTGCTCTTCAATGTATCTACAAAATAATCATATGGTGGTCTGAAAACAAGTTCTTTATATTCGTCATCTGTCAGTGAAAGAATCTCTCCCGTTTCAGGATCTACAAACTGCCCTTCTTTATAAGAAATCAAAGGATTATTCTGCTTTTTCCAGAGTCTTAACTGACTGGAGGCCGCAATGATGAGAGCATCTACTGCGTGGTGGTGATAGGTATCACGACTTTTTTCAATTTTCCACTTTCTTCTCAGCTGTGATGTAAATTGACCACGAACAACCGAAATTTTTGTATCGAAATCATTTGTTTTGTAAAATTCCTGCAAAGTATTTAGGACTACCCGTGATGAGTAACGTGTGTCCACGAGATTGCGCTCAATGAATTTTTGTTTTACTTCAATCTTGCTGATATCTTCTTCGGTCAGCAGATAGTCTTTTTTCTTATTACTTAAGCTTTTAGAATTCCGGACATATTGTTTGAACTCCCTGTAAGACCACGCATCATCCATACTATCTATAGCCTGGAATGGTGTTCTCTGTCCCTTTTCCTGATTAGCTGTTGCTAGCACCAGAACCTTATTGGCCAAGCCATCATCAAAAGAAAGTGAAAGCGGCAGAATATGATCAATTTCATACTGATGTGGATTATGAATTAAATCACGAATAGAGATATTCTTTCCCGTATAAAGGCAGCGTTCTCCCTGCTGGTGCCATAAACGAATCTTAGTAGCTAATTCCTTATGGCCATGAAAAATACTATCTGGTAACTCTTTTTTTCCATTGTATTGGAAAGCCGCTTTTTCCATAGAAGCATTTTTCTCATCTTGGTTTGCTTTTTGACGCTTGATATAATCTTTCTTTGCATCTTCTTCGTTATTTTCACGAGCCATTTCGATAACGATATTATCAAAAATACCATATCTTTTAGTTGCTTCATTGATTATCTTTATTGCCTGTCTGACAGACTTTGCTACTACAGGGTTATAGATTTCTTCTGTTAATTCTTTTTCATCTATGTATTTAGTTCGTTTTGAAATTTCTCTACTTCTCTGTTTACCTAGACGAGTCAAAATAGTCATTTGCTCCTCTGAAGTCTCATAAAGCTCCGAAATCAATTCATTCATTAACTTAAGAGAAAAATTATGCCAACCTTTTCCAAATACCGCACTGTTTTTCTTCCTAAACTGAATTAACTCATCAATCTGCTCTTTGGTAAATGTACTAGGCATTTTACTGTTAAGAGCTTCTAAAATACCTTCACTTTCTGTATTCAAGGTTAGAATGTGTGCTAAGTCGTCTAAGGTTTCTCTCGATAATGCATCTATATTCACCAGATCTAGTGTTCTCATTTTACGATAGGCGTCAAAAGTATGCATCATCTCCGGTTTATCAGATTTATCAATCCGATATCCTTTTATGTCATCAATAGAACCGTCTACTAACTTAGCAATATATTTCAGTAAAGTTGGAGTTCCTAAAGTTTTTGCAGTTCTAGCATACTCAACAATCTGCCGCTTTTGTTCTGGACTCAATTTTTTCGTTTCAGTTGGAACTGTTAAATTATTGAGGTCGTTGAGCAAATTAAATTCCTGCGCGGTATAAGACGCCTTTGCTGCTCGATATTCATCAGGATAAAAAGTACATTTTCCAATTAAAATACCGAAAATATTATCAAGAGTTGTGCCATCTGTCCGAAATCTTCCATAATCTGTTCTAGATTTTTCATTTCCAGGCCCATGATAATATTTTCTTTTGCCAGTCAAAATAGTTAAATAAGCTTCAATGAATTCATCTGAAATCCTCACATTGAATTCTTGTTGCCTTCTAAGAATTCGCTCTGCTTCTTTTTTGTAGGCTGAAGTAGAAAATACATTAATTAAACGATGATTCTCCCCATTTTCAACAACTGTAAAATCCCCACGAACTTGTCCGTATTTTTCAAAACGTTCCAACTGGATTTGTCCAGGCGTTTTGTCTGCAAGTAATTTTCTGTTTTCTTCAACTGCTTTTCCATACTCATTGGAAGCTGTTTCTCCATCTTCACTAGCATCGTCTAGATAGCTGATACCACGCCGTTTAATAATGTTTTTAAGCGCAATAAACAACTCTTCATTTGTTAATTCTTCGCTTAATCCCTTCACACGCAGAGCATAAGGATTTAAATTTAAAGGGATAGCAGAAAAATCTGTTATAAAACCGAATTCTTCAAAAAGGTTGTTTAAGCGAGCGCTGCGATGTTTCTTCCTTCGACCAAGTCTTCTTCCTTGTCTAAATCCCCGACGTTCTACATTGCTGTCTGCAGTTGCAGCTGGAAAAATTCTCGAATTAGCATGAATAATCTCGCCTGTTTCTTTATTTAAAATTCCCACTCCGACAGAAGCAATACCGATATCCAATCCTAAAACCAAACCGTTCATGATGCTCTCCTTTTTATAAAAATTTTGCTACAAATCACATTTAAAGCGCTATCATACACATTATAACATAATAATAAGTAAAATGTTTTAATATTTAAAAATATCTCAATCTCTACCGTTAATAACAAATACCATACATCATTTCCTGATTGTAAAAGATTTCAAAATACGCTACAATAGACAAAAATTCTTCTGTATGGGGACAGTTAAGATGATAAAACCTAAGTATCAATGTATTGTAGATCAGATTAGCCAAGATATTAAAAGCGGGAAATTGTCCAAGGGACAAAAGATTCCTTCTGTCCGTCAGCTGGCAGAATACTATCGCTGTAGCAAGGATACAGCTCAAAAGGCGCTAATGGAATTGAAATATCAAAAGTATATCTATGCGGTTCCTAAAAGTGGCTACTATGTGTTGGAAAATAGTCTGGAGGATCAGCAGGACATGGAGCTAACCGTCAGAGATGACCACTACCAAATTTATGAAGACTTTCGACTTTGTCTCAATGAAACGCTGATTGGACGTGAGAATTATCTTTTTAACTACTACTCGCAACAAGAGGGGCTAGAGGTTTTGCGACAATCTGTCCAGCAGCTGCTTCTAGATTCAGCTATCTACACCTCTGCTGATAGACTCGTTCTGACATCTGGTACCCAGCAAGCTCTTTATATTCTTTCGCAAATTGCCTTTCCAAATGAAAAATATGAAATTCTAGTTGAACAGCCTACCTATCATCGGATAAATGATTTGCTAACTGCCCAAAACTTCCTTATCAAACAATTGAGCGAACTCCAGAAGGAATTGATTTAGGAGAATTGGAGAGGATTTTTCAATCTGGTCGTATCAAATTCTTCTATACTATCCCACGCTTTCATTATCCCTTGGGGCATTCTTACAGTCGAAAGGAGAAGGAAGAAATCATTCGTCTTGCTCGGCTTTATGATGTTTATATCATAGAAGATGATTATTTGGCTGACTTTGACAGCAAACGCGAACTGACCTTTCATTACTTGGACGACAGCCAGCATGTCATCTATATCAAATCTTTTTCTACTAGCCTCTTCCCTGCCCTTCGGATAACAGCTCTGCTATTTCCTCCAGCTATTCAGTCAACTTTTATCGCCTACAAAAAAGCAGTAGACTACGACAGCAATCTCATCATGCAGAAAGCTCTATCTCTTTATATTGACAATCTAATGTTTGAAAAAAATCGTCTTTCTCTTCTCAATCAACAAGAAAAAGAATTGACGAGAGCTAGAAAACTTTTAAGCCAAAATCAGCTCAAACTTTCCTACTTTATCAATAGAGATGGTATCTTACTAGATCTACGTGGACTTAAATCCGTCAGCTCCCTCAAACATAGCAATCTGCCATTGGATTTTTTTGAAGCAAGTTATATACAGGATTGTCCTTATCAATACGCAAAAATTAAATACGAGGATCTAGAAAAAACCTTAGAACGCTTAAATGAATATTTATAAGGGAGTGGGACAGAACTAAAAATCGAAAATTTTTAGTTCGTAGTCCCACCCCCGCAAGGGTGATTAGGTGCTCTTCTGAGCTTGAAAAGCGAATGAAGAGTCCAATCACCTACTGCGTTATTCTTTTATTACTAAATCTGATAGAAGCTGGGACACTTTTTGCACAGCCTTTTCTTTAACATATCACTCTTCTTTCATCATTCCAGCCTGCAATTGATACATTTTATAATAAGTACCCTTAAGCGCTAGAAGTTCTTCGTGTGTGCCAGATTCAATGATACGCCCCTGCTCCATGACATAAATACAGTTAGCGTCCTGAATGGTAGACAGACGGTGAGCAATGGCAATCGTCGTTCGTCCTTGGCGCATTTTTTTCAGCGAAGTTTGGATAAGTTCTTCGGTCTCTGAGTCAATATTAGCAGTTGCTTCGTCCAAAATCAAGATTTTGGGCTTACTAGCAATTGTTCTCGCAAAAGCCAATAGTTGTCTTTGTCCGCTTGAAAAAGTCGCACCTCGCTCGGTTACTGGACTGTCATATTCTGCAGGAAGCTGACTAATAAAGTCGTGAGCATCCACAAACTTAGCAGCTTCTACAATATCTTCTCGACTCATATTTTCCTGATACATTTGGATATTAGAAGCAATGGTACCGTGATAGAGGAAAGGATCTTGAAGAACTAAACCGATATTGCGACGCAGTTCAGCTTGGCTGTAATCCTTAATATTTTGATCATCAATTAAAATTTCTCCTCTTTCAAATTCATAAAATCGCAGAAAGAGATTGATAATCGAAGACTTGCCTGAGCCTGTCGCACCGACAAAGGCGATTGTTTCCCCCTGCTTGACTGAAAATGAAATATCTTTCAGAACATCACGCTTGCCGTCATAAGAAAAAGAAACATGACGAAATTCAATATTCCCAGCTGTAATTTCCAATGGAAGATTAGCTTGATTGGGCTCATAGTCTCTGCGGTCTATGATTGCGAAAACACGGTCTGCAGCCACCATAGATGTCTGTAAAACAGAGTAATTCTGCATCAAATCAATCAGAGGATTAAAAAGTTGATTGACATATTGTATAAAAGCATACATAACCCCTGCTGTCACTCCTGCAACCTGCCAAGTAAAGCCAAAGTAAGCTAAAATAACTGCATAAGCTAAAATTTTTAACAAAGACATAGCTGGACGCAGAAAAAGGCTATTGATATTGAGGTAGCGGACTGTATACTCCAAATGCTCGCCGTTAATCGTTTCAAATTCATTTATTAGACGCTTTTCCTGACTAAATGCCTGAATAATTCGCATTCCCTCAATACTTTCAGAAAGTTTGACATTCAAATCACTCAGTTTGCTTCGGACGAGTTTGAGGAGACGATTAGATAAGCGTTGATAAAGTAAAATGGAGCCCAGCATGACTGGTAAAAAAAGTACAATAAGTCCTGTCAAGCGCCAATTCAAGGTGCACATCGTCATTACTGTTACAACAAGAATAAAAATGGAACTTAGAAAACTTGAAAATATGCTACTAAACATATCTGCTACCGCTTGTGTATCATTCGTCAAACGGGAAACAATCGCTCCTGCAGCTATTTGATCAAAATAAGCCATACGTAGCCGCTCAATATTTTCAAAACTCTCCTGACGCAGATCGCGAACAATGCTATATGCCACACGGGCAAAAGAATACTGTCCCAAGAAAGTAAATAGTACCCTCAAAAGAAAGAGAGCATAATAGAGAATCAAAATATAAAATCCCGCCATAATCTGATGACGACTGATAAAATGGTCAATAAAATACCGGGCCAAAAGTGGCAAAGCTGTCGTCACCAAAGTTGTCGCAAAGATAAAAGCAAGTGCCAAAATGCTCACCCATTTATAACGCCACATATAAGTCAGAAGGCGATGAAAAGTTGTTTGTTTTTTCATGATTACTCCTCCTTCAGACTTTCTGCCAGTTGCTGGTTGTGATAAGTATGCGCATACCAACCGTTTTGAGCCATCAATTCTTGGTGAGTGCCACGCTCTTTAATGCGCCCATTTTCCATAACTAAGATCAAATCTGCATGAACAACTGCTGATAACCGATGAGCAGTAATAATCGTCGTCTTACCATCTCTTTCTTCCTTGAGATTTTCCAAAATCAAATGCTCTGTTTTAGCATCAACAGCAGACAAAGAATCATCCAAGATTAAAATATCTGGTTTCAGAACGAGCGCTCGACTCATGGCTAAACGTTGCTTTTGACCTCCTGAAAGCGATACTCCTCTCTCGCCGACAATTGTCTGAAAGCCTTCTGGCATGGCAATAATATCCTCATAAAGACCACAAAGTTTACTAGCTCGAATCACTTCGTCATCTGACAAGTCTGGATTTGCAAAACGAATATTGTTCGCAATCGACATTGCAAAAAGAATCTGTTCTTGTGGTACGTAACCAATCAAACTCCGCAAATCATTTAAGCTATAATCTCGAATATCATGATCATTCAGATAAATAGCACCTTCTTGAATATCCCGTTCTCGCATGAGCAGGCGTAATAGTGTTGTTTTGCCAGAACCTGTTTGTCCAACAATTCCTAGCGTCTGCCCTTTTTCTAATGCAAAATGAATATTGGATAAAGTGGCTGCTTTCTCATAAGAAAAATGCTGAATATCATAAAGCAAACGACCATTTTGTATAGGGAAAACGGGATTTTTGGCTTCTTTAACATCAGACTTCTCTGCTAACAATCGCTCAATCCGCTCATAAGAAACCATTCCTCTCTGGCTGATGTTAAAGAGATAACCCATCGCCTGCAAAGGCCATACCAGCATATCCAGATAAGTGATAAACGTCACTAACTCCCCAACTGTAAATTGCCCTCTAGAGATGAACATTCCCCCAAAAATCAAGGTTAACACATAAGATAAGCCAATAAAAATCAGAACCATAGGGTCAAAGAGAGAATTGTATTTAGCAGCGAGAATATTCTTCTCATAGACATCCTGATTTGTTCTAGCAAAAGAGTAACTTTCTGCTTTTTGATAGCCAAAAGACTTCGTCACTTTAATCCCCGAAACGCTTTCCTGTACCTTGTTATTCAAGTCAGAAAAGGCCTCCTGAGCCGCTTTAAAGCTCTCATGATTTTTTCGTCCAATTAAACTGGTTCCCCAAGAAAGAAATGGCAATGGCAGAATAGCAATCAAAGTCAAGCGCCAGTCTAAAACAAAAAACATGGTCAGCAGCGTTACCAGTGCTGTGATTGATGCGTCTACCGCCGACATGACACCCCCACCTGCTACACTTACAACTGCATTAATGTCATTCGTTGCATGCGCCATCAAATCTCCTGTTCGATATTTTTGGTAAAAAGACGGTGCCATTTGGGTAAAGTGCTCAAAGAGTTGAGAACGCAAAAGTCGTCCCAAATGATTTGCCGTTCCAAAAATGTACAGCCTCCAAAGATATCGCAGACCATACATAATAAAGGCCGAAGCAACCAAAAGTAAAAGATTTAAAAGCAACTGGTCTGACGTTAGATTTCGGTTAGCAATACGGTCAATCACCACACCAATTACTCTAGGAGGAATTAAATTAAAAACACTAACCAAAGACAAGGCTAGAATTCCGATAATATAACGTTTTTTCTCCAGTTTGAAAAACCAGCCCAATTTTCTGATAAGATTCATACTCTCTCCTCTGCTATTACTGATTACCATTATACACTATTTTGTTGCATTATCTGTAAAGATAAAACGCAGCTAGCACAAACTAACCGTGTTCCTCATTTCTTTTGGGTCAATTCAAAGCTCTTATCCAAAAGGGAAAAAAGTTCTGTATCCGTCAAAGTATCATCCAAGGGCAGGCTCAGCCAATATTTTTTATTCATGTGAAATGCTGGGTAAATTCCTGCTTTCTTAAGCAAATCAGCTACTTGATTGTTTTTGACATTCAGCACTTCTATTTGACCAGTTTTGCCATTTTCAAACTTCGACCAGTCTATCGTCATAAAAATACCATACCATTTTTTAGTATCCTGATGTCGAAAAACACCAGCATGAAGATTGCTATTTTTTGAAGAATTCTCCCAGAGATATTCCAGTCGTCCGCCATAGGTCTTCGCTACATAATCCTGCAAGCGGCTGCTCTGTTCATAAAGAAAGCCAACTTCCTCAAAACAATTAGCTCGGATCATCAAAAAAATCTCCTGACAAGCTTCACGGACTTGACCGACAAATTCACCTGTCATAGTCCTCATTTTGACTTGCACGTATTCATCACCAGTCTCTTGGTCAAACACTTGATAGTCCAGCTTCTCACCCTGAAGTTTTAGCTGTAACAGAAAATCACCATTCATTATTTCCTGAGAATAAACAAACTCTTCTCCTCTTTTTTCAAAACCAAATACCTGTAATTTTTCTGGATTTGCTTGATATTTCTCAAATAAGTTTAACATGATCTTCACTTTCTAAAATACAATTTTGGTACCATGAAGTTGATTGACGCCGAGCTTTGCAACAATTTCATCACGATTATCAACCGTAATACCGCCTCCTGGTAAAATATCAATCCGACCAGCTGCATGATTTATCAATTCATATAACCAAGAAAAATGCTCTTGAATCGGCTCTTCTGCCAGTCCACCGTGAGTTAGAATCCGTTTCACGCTATGTTCCATTAGCCAGTCCATTTCACTAAATTGATGTTCTCTTGGAGTAGCGTCAAAAGCCATGTGAAAGACGACTTCCAGCCCTTGCGAGGCTTTTAATAATTTTTCCATTTTTGGATAATCAATTTTATTAGCAGTTGTCAAAACACCAAAAACAAGTCCGTGTGTCCCAGCGCTGCGCGCCATTTGAATGTCTTCTAGCATGATTTCCATTTCCAAGTCATTGTATACAAAGTCTCCCCCGCGTGGACGAATCATCGTCATAACGGTCACATTGTAAGATTTTGCTAGCTCAACAGCCGCCTTTATGACACCGTAACTAGGCGTTGTTCCGCCAACTGCTAGATTATCGCAAAGTTCAATTCGTCGAGCACCAGCCTGCATGGCTTTTTCCAAATTAGTCACATTTTCTGCACAAAATTCATAAATCATTTTTGACCTCTTCTATGTGAAAGTGTTTTCTTGTTGATTATAACATAATCACTATTTATTCTTCAAAATCTTTCGCGACTCGCTGGCACCAATCCAACCATTTTTTCCTATAATCCGACTCAGGCAAGATACGATTTTCTAAATCTTTTATCGTAAAAATTCCCATTTTTTCACAAGTTTGAAGGCAATAGTAATAAAAATCCCAATTCAAATCGTCCTCTTCTGCACAAACTGGAATCTCTTCAAAACCAGCTTGATAAGCTATAAATGCTCTGCTATGTCCATCAGTGAAAAAGATTTTATCTTTCCATCGCTTAATTGGTAAAGGCTTTAAAGCGTTTATGTCCTTTGTATCAAACCATGCCTGTACCTGCTCTAATTTCTTTTCAGAAAGATAAAATTGACTTGATTGAATAGCTGACAAAGAAAGCGTCAAATCCAAAGCATAGCGATGCCCATTTTCAGTCTTTTCCAAAGGATAAAACCCTACTAACTCAAACATCTTCTTAGAAGCTTCATTGTCATCATAGATTTCTTGAACATACAAGCGCTTATAACCCAACTTGCGTCCGCGTTCAACCAATGCCTGAACAACTGTCCTCCCGATTCCCTGACCACGATAAGCTGAATTGCCAATAACAATCGGCATGTCTTCTTGCCAAAAACTCACATCACCAATCGGCTGCCAACCTGCATTTGTCAAAACTTCAATAAAATACACTTCTCCACGCTGAGTAAGATAGTCATACATTTTCTTGATTCGTTGAAGCGTGTAAGGCTCTTGACTACCATCTATCAAATGAATCACCTCAGGGTCTTGATACCAAGAAAAGGCGAGATGAGCTTGTCCATCATACTTTCGCAAACGTAAGGAAGAATCAATGGAAATATACTCTGGTTGTTTCTTTACATTTATCATAATATTCTCCTCTTACTGACATTCTAACAGAAATGACACAGATTGTTTAGGAATTCTGTCCTATTCTATCAAAATTTTCTCTTGACATTATCTGAAAAAACAGTATACTATACTTGTGTATATACAGTAAAAAGGAGAAAATTATGAAACCTAAAACAAAAAATCAATTTATAACTCTTACAGCTCTCTTGACTGCACTAGCTATTGTTATTCCGATGGTTATGCCTGCAAAAATTATTATTCCACCTGCATCCTACACTTTGGCAAGCCATGTTCCCATCTTTTTAGCCATGTTTATCTCGCCGTTAATGGCTTTGATCGTTATTCTAGGATCTACTTTTGGTTTTTTAGTAGCTGGTTATCCCATTGTTATCGTTCTTCGTGCCCTGTCGCACCTATGCTTCGGCTTGGTAGGCGCTCTTTATCTAAAAAAATATCCTAAAACTTTAGATAAATCAATCCAGACTTGGATTCTTAATATTGTCCTTGCTTTTATTCATGCAATTGCTGAAGTCCTTGCTTGCCTCATCTTTTACGCCTCAACTTCTTTTCCAGCAAATATGTTTTATCTGCTTTTCATCCTTGTAGGAGTTGGAACTATCATTCATAGTATCGTTGATTTTATCATTGCACAATTTATCTATAAAGCTCTACAAAAAATCCGCTAAATCTTGAATATTTAACAGATTTATTCTACAATGAATTTATGATAAAACAAAGAAGAACAGATTTATTACAGCTTTTAAAAACTGCGGAAACTCCCTTAAATGGACAAATTTTAGCAGAGAAATTCCATGTTACTCGACAAATCATTGTACAAGACATTGCCGTTTTACGAGCAGATGGCGCCCCTATTATTAGTACAAATCGAGGTTATATTTACAAAACGAATGATAGTGCTAAATATTATCACCAGCTTTTTAAAGTTAAGCATACGATTGAAGATATTGAAGCGGAATTACTGGCAATTGTAGATAATGGTGGACGAGTTCAAAATATTATGGTAGAGCATCCCGTTTATGGGGAAATTCAGACCTATCTGAAATTAACTTGTCGCAGAGATGTTCAGCATTTCATTCAACAAATTCACGAGACCAATTTCCGCGGTTTATCTGAATTGACAGACGGTGTCCATTATCATCTAGTAGAAGCTGATTCGCAACAAGATTTAGACTACGTCGAAAAAGCACTAGAAAAATTGGGATTTTTATTATAAAATTCAAACATGATTTCTATATAGATTTCAAAAAAATAGAGCCTGAATGATCTGCACCCCAAAAATTAGACAGAAAAAAT
>NZ_KV811170.1:0-23960 GCF_001813035.1 Streptococcus sp. HMSC071H03
AAGATCTTGTCTTCACTAACAAATATACACCAGCTAAAATGCAAATTCCAGTGAAAAAAATCTGGGATGATGCCGATAACCAAGATGGCAAACGTCCAACTAAGATTACTGTTAAACTCTTGGCAGACGGTCAAGATACAGATAAAACTCTTGAGCTATCAGAAGCCAATGGCTGGGCAGGTAACTTCACGGATTTAGATGCAGATAAAGGTGGAGCTCCGATTGATTATAAAGTAGTTGAAGTGAGTTCAGTAGCTGGTTATACAACTGAAATCAGCGGAGATGCTAAAACAGGCTTTACTATTACCAATAAATACACACCAGAAACAATTGATATTAAAGCAACGAAGAACTGGGATGACGCTAATAACCAAGATGGTAAACGTCCGAAATATATTACGGTTAATCTCTTGGCAGATGGTGAAAAAGTAGCTTCCAAAGAAGTGAAAGCGGCAGCTGACGGAACGTGGTCTACAGTATTTACTAAACTTCCTAAATTCAAAGCAGGCAAGGTTATTAAATATAGCCTGACCGAAGAAGTAGTTTCTGAATATACTAGCGAAATCAATGATTTCAATATTACCAACAAATACACACCAAAAATGATTGATTATCAAGTGACGAAAACTTGGAATGATAACAACAACCAAGACGGCAAACGTCCAGATCATATCACGGTTCATTTGATGAAGACAGTTGGCGGTGTGACCACTGAAGTTGAGAAATATGATATCAAAGTCGCTGAAGCAGACCCAGCGAATGGCAATGTTTGGAAACATACCTTTACTAATCTTCCAAAATACGAAGCAGGTCAAGAAATTGTCTATTCCGTCAAGGAAGATGCTGTAGCAGGATATGAAACATCTATCAAGGGTCAAGAAATCACAAACACCCATGAACCAGAAACAATCGTTATTTCTGGTAAGAAAGTCTGGGAAGATGCTAACAACCAAGATGGCAAACGAACAGCTACAGTGAAGGTCCAAATTCTGAAAGGCAAAGAAATCGTTGATGAAATTGAAACTTCAGAAGAAAAAGGTTGGGCCTTTGAGTCAAAACCATTACCGAAGTATGAGAATGGTCAAGAAATCAGATATGAAGTGAAAGAAACTACTAAGATTGAGGGTTACACCACTATCAATCCAAAAGAACCTTCTGCAGACGGCAAATACACAATTACCAACAAGCGTACACCAGAAAAGGTAAACTTAACGGGTCAAAAGACTTGGAATGACGCCAATAACCAAGATAATATTCGTCCTACTGAAATCAAAGTACGTTTATTGGCAGATGGCAAAGATACTGGCAAAATGGCGACAGCGAGTGCAGCAACTGGATGGAAATACAGTTTTGAAGGTTTGGATCGTTACAAGGATGGCAAAGAAATTGTTTACTCTGTTGAGGAAGTAGATGTACCAAAAGGTTATCAATCTAAAGTGAATGGAATGAATTTGGTCAATAGCCACACTCCAGAGGTGACTTCAGTTAGCGGTCAGAAGACTTGGGAAGACGAAAATGATAAAGATGGTCTTCGTCCAAAAGAGATTCAAGTAAGATTGCTAGCAAATGGCAAAGATACGGGCAAAGTAGCAACAGTAAGTGAAGCAACTGGATGGAAATATAACTTTGAAAAACTTGCCAAATATGAAGCAGGTAAGGAAATCACTTATACGGTGGAAGAAGTTTCGGTACCAGAAGGTTACACACCGAAGGTAGATGGTATGAATATCACGAATCGTCATACACCAGAGAAGCCACAAATTCCACAAACCCCACCAAGTACACCGGAGAAGTCGAAGAAGAAAATTCTCCCTTCAACAGGTAGTCAAAATTCATTCTTTGCATTACTTGCAGGTCTGTTCACCTTAAGTGGAGCTGCTTACTTGTTAAAGAAGAAGGCGTAATTCTATCATCAGATAGATCGAGTAAAGTCCACTAGATAAATCTAGTGGACTTTTAAGGGTTCTTTGTCAATTGAAGTAGGTGACGGTATTGAAAAAGCTGCCAATGATTTTGAATCAGAAGTAGCTGCTACAATGGCTGCTGCTCTTGGTCAAAACTAAGGCAATCAATAGTTAGTGTTTAAATCATAAATAAAAAGGTTAGAGAGCTGATATAACTCTCTAGCCTTTTCTAATAGTGTCTGCGATTATTTTACAATTTTTTTCGTGAATCCCTTGTGAGAAATCACAGAATCTACAAAGATTAAAACGATTAAAGAAATTAGTAGATAAGTAATTTCAGAGTAAGTGAAAGCGATTCGGTAAGTTTGTGTAAAAAGAATAGCAAAGACACTAGCGACAACGATGGCTAAATCAATTGTCCATTTTGTTTTAGGGTTTATTGAAGACGGTTCAAATAAAAATGGAGCAAATAAGCAGATGACTAACGGGACGACTTGGACATCCACATAATCAGCAGAAATAACTGTAAAAAAGAATAAAGTTGAAACCAACCAAACCAGTACATGACGTGTATATTTGAACCAATCCATTTTCATTCATTTGGCCTCCTTTTATTATTATCGTCAAATTTTCATCTATATTATAACGCTTTAAAATTAAAAGGCAAGCGTTTACACTCGAATTATTCCTATTCTATAAGCTTTTTCACTTGCTTGAATAATCAGACTTTTCAGTTTTTCATTTAGGTCTTTTTCTTTCAAAAACAAGAGATTTTCGGTATAATATTAGTCAAAGATAGTCAATGTCAGTTGCTCATTTATGGAGCAAAAGAAAGAACTGGAAGAAAGGGTTGTCATGAGCCATAAGAATACGTCAGACAGTATTGAGGAATATATCAAAGCGCTTTTAGCTCAGGCTGGGATTGCAGAGTTGAAGCGCAGTGAAATTGCGGATGTTTTTCAGGTTGTTCCAAGTCAGATAAATTATGTCATCAAGACACGTTTTACGGAAAGTCGTGGCTATGTTGTTGAAAGCAAGCGTGGCGGAGGCGGCTACATTCGGATTGGTCGGATTGAATTCTCTAATCATCATGAGCTGCTTTGTGATTTGCTGCATAGCGTTGGCGAGCAAATCAGTCAACAGGTCTTTACAGATATCATTCAGCTATTGTTTGATGAAAAAATCATGACAGAACGAGAAGGGAATCTTCTTTTAGCGACGACAACAGACAGGGTATTGGGAGTAAATGCTGCACAGATTCGTGCGCGGATGTTAAAGAAAATTTTACAACAAGTTGATAGAAAAGGGAGAAACTAATATATGAAATATTCAAAAGCTTTGACAGAAAGTATTGAGTCGGCACAACTGTTAGCGAGTCATTTTGAAACGGATTATTTGGAGTCTTGGCATTTGTTGATTGCCATGGCGAATAATCCTTATAGTGTTGCGGGCTCAGTTTTAAATGATTATCCGCTTGAAATTGATGATTTTGAGAAAGCAGCCTTTCATATCACAGGAAAGATTTATCAACAAGAGGGAAGCTTTACCATTTGGCCGTTTTCTCATCGTATGAAAGTGTTGTTTTTGACAGCTGAGCGAATTGCAGAGGCTGTGCATGCTAAGAATCTTGGGACAGAGCATGTGTTATTAGCTATGCTGTTTGATCGAGGAAGTTTGGCGGCACGTCTCCTTGAATTCACAGGATTTAGCTATGAGGATAAAGAAGGCGTTTTGCGCATGACCGATCTTCGGAAAAACTTAGAGCATAAGGCAAGCTGGAATAAAGAGGATTTAAAGGCGATTCGTCACCTAAATAAAAATGCTGCAGCAACAAGACAAACGATGGCTAATATGATGGGAATGCCTCCTGCAACCAGTGGCGGACTAGAAGATTATACTCGTGATTTAACCGAAATGGCTCATACGGGTCTTTTAGAACCGGTCATTGGGCGGGATAAAGAGATTTCTCGCATGCTTCAGATTTTAAGTCGCAAGACGAAAAATAATCCAGTGTTGGTAGGAGATGCAGGAGTTGGGAAGACAGCATTAGCCCTTGGTTTGGCGCAACGTGTGGCAGCTGGTCAAGTTCCAAATGAGCTTGCAAAGATGAGAGTTTTAGAGCTAGATTTAATGAATGTGGTGGCTGGAACTCGTTTTCGTGGTGATTTTGAGGAACGGATGAACAATATTATCAATGATATTGAAGCAGATGGACATGTCATTCTTTTCATTGATGAGCTTCATACTATTATGGGGTCGGGTAGCGGGATTGACTCGACATTAGATGCAGCGAACATTCTCAAGCCAGCTTTGGCTAGAGGGACGCTCAGAACGGTCGGCGCAACGACACAAGAAGAGTACCAGAAATATATTGAAAAGGACGCAGCTCTTTCACGGCGATTTGCCAAAATTACTATTGAAGAGCCGACGGTAGCCGATAGTATTGCGATTTTACAGGGGCTCAAGAAAAGTTATGAAGAACACCACAAAGTGGTGATTACAGATTCAGCGATTGAGACAGCTGTTAAGTATGCTCATCGTTATCTAACAAATAAACATCTACCTGACTCGGCGATCGATTTGCTAGATGAAGCTGCCGCAACGGTACAAAATAAAGGTCCGCAAAATCATGTAAAAACAGAATTGAGTGCAGCAGACGAGGCTTTAATGGCAGGCGATTGGAAAAAGGTTGGCACTTTGTTGGAGAAAGAAAGTCAGCCAATTGTCTACAAACTAAAGGTTAAAGATGAGGATATTTTGGCAACACTCAGCGGTTTATCGGGAATTCCTGTGCAAAAGTTGACGCAAACAGATGCGAAGAAATACCTCAATTTAGAAAAGGAACTGCACAAGCGGGTCATTGGGCAAAATGAAGCAATTTCTGCTATTAGTCGAGCGATTCGGCGCAATCAATCCGGTATCCGCACTAGCAAGCGTCCAATTGGCTCCTTTATGTTCTTAGGGCCAACCGGGGTCGGAAAAACTGAGCTAGCTAAGGCTTTGGCAGAAGTTCTCTTTGATGACGAAACAGCACTGATTCGTTTTGATATGAGTGAATACATGGAAAAATTTGCTGCCAGTCGCCTCAATGGAGCGCCTCCAGGTTATGTTGGTTATGAAGAAGGGGGCGAATTAACTGAAAAAGTTCGCAATCGTCCGTACTCTGTACTCCTCTTTGATGAGGTAGAAAAAGCACATCCTGATATTTTCAATGTGCTTCTCCAAGTCTTAGATGACGGGGTGCTGACAGACAGCAAGGGGCGTAAGGTGGATTTTTCCAATACCATTATCATTATGACCAGCAATCTTGGTGCGACAAGTTTGCGGGACGACAAGACGGTTGGTTTTGGAGCAAGAGATGTTCGTTTTGATCATGAAAATATGGAAAAACGAATGATGGAAGAGCTAAAGAAAGCTTATCGTCCAGAATTTATTAACCGAATTGATGAAAAGGTTGTTTTTCACAGTTTGACTAGCGAAGACATGCAAGAAGTGGTAAAAATCATGGTGAAACCGCTCGTTTCTAGTCTTGCAGAAAAAGGAATTAAACTCAAATTCCAGCCGAGTGCTTTGAAACTTCTGGCTCAAGAGGGTTATGACCCTGAAATGGGAGCTCGTCCACTGCGCAGAACTCTACAAACTCAGGTAGAAGATCATTTATCCGAATTACTTTTAGCTGGTGAGTTACAGATGGGACAAAGTTTGAAAGTCGGTGTCAAAGCTGGACAGCTGGAGTTTGAAGTGCTATGAGTTTTTCCTTGAAACGTTCAGGGATAGATAAGGACTTAAAAGATGAACATTCGTGAAATGGCAGAAACGGATTATGATCAGGTTTATCAATTGTGGTTATCATGTGCAGGCATGGGATTGAATGATTTAGATGATTCAAAAGAGGGAATTGCTCGGTTTTTGCAGAGAAATCCTCAAACTTGTCTGGTGGCAGTAGAAAATCAAACGATTATCGGAGCGATTTTAGTTGGTTCGGACGGACGAAGAGCCTATATCTACCATACAGCTGTTCATCCGAACTATCGCAGGAGAGGGATTGCAAGACAGCTGGTTGAAACGGTTTTAACCGTCCTAGATGATTTGAAAATTCATAAGGTTGCCTTGGTTGTCTTTAAAAGGAATGCAGAAGGAAACAAGTTTTGGGAGAAATTAGGATTCTCTGTTCGAGAAGATCTCATTTACCGCAATCAAGCAAGGACTGAAATGGTTCGGCTGGATACCTAGTAGAAATGACTAATAAAAAACATCAACCATTTAGGAATAATTTCCCAGATGATTGGTGTTTTTTTAATGTTTAAACTTGTAGTAATTCTTCAATTTCTGCAAGACTGTTGGCTTGGGAAATAGCGCTGCGGAGTTTGGCAGCACCAGCTGTTCCGCGGAGGTAATGAGGTGCTAAGCCACGAAATTCTCTAATGGCGATATGCTCTCCTTTAAGGTCAATCAAGCGCTTCAAATGATCGTAAGCAATGTGCATTTTATCCTCAAAGCTGAGGTCGGGCAAGATTTCTCCCGTTTCAAAATAGTGATTGATTTGATGAAAGAGGTAAGGATTGCCCATGGCAGCGCGTCCAATCATGACTGCGTCAGCACCGACTTCTTCTATACGCTGTTGAGCATCTTGGACAGTACGAATATCGCCATTGGCAATAAAAGGAATCTTGGTTAAGGCTTGCGCAACATTGTGGAGGGTTTCAAGATCAGCGTGACCAGTATACATCTGCTCGCGTGTACGTCCATGCATAGCCAGCGCTGCCGCACCAGCAGCTTCAGCTGCAAGAGCATTTTCCACAGCTAGTGAGGCATCTGCCCAACCAGTACGCATTTTCACGGTTAACGGAATATCTAGAACAGAACGAACTTTATTGATAATAGAATAGATTTTTTCTGGATCTTTGAGCCATTTTGCCCCAGCTTCGTTTTTAACAATTTTATTGACGGGGCAGCCCATATTGATGTCCACAATATCTGTTTGGGTATTTTCTTGGATAAACTCGGCTGCGCGCGCCAAACTATCTTCGTCGCTGCCAAACAATTGAATAGAAACAGGATGTTCCCCTTCATCAATATGCAGCATGTGGAGTGTCTTTTCGTTATTGTACTGAATGCCCTTGTCTGAAACCATTTCCATGACGACAAGTCCTGCGCCAAGCTCTTTTGCAATTGTCCGAAAAGCCGAATTGGTCACTCCTGCCATAGGAGCGAGAACCGTTCGGTTGGGAATTTTCACATTGCCAATCAGAAAAGGGGTGTTAAGATTTGTCACGAATGAGTTCCTCCAAGTCTTTTTCGTCAAAATGATATGTGCTTTGGCAGAATTGGCAAGTGATTTCAGCACCGTGGTCTTCATCTCGCATTTCTTCAAGATCTGACTTAGGTAGACTTGAGAGGGCATTTAAAAACCGATCTTTGCTGCAATCACATTGGAAGCGGAGTTCTTCTTCTGACAATCGTTTGTAAGGTTCGTTGCCGTAGATAGCTGAAAGCAGGGCTTCAATATGGTTTTCGGATTCTAAAAGTGTTGAAATAGCAGGCATTTCTTGGATTCGCTTTTCAAAGCGAGCGATTTCTTCTTCTTTGGCACCAGGAAGGACTTGCAAGAGGAAACCACCAGCAACCTTGACCTTGTCATTGGCATCTAGTAGAACATTTAACCCGACAGCTGACGGAGTTTGCTGGCTTTCTGTTAGATAGAATGCCAAATCTTCGCCAATCTCACCGGATACAAGTGGTGTCATAGAATGATAAGGATTTCCAGTTCCATAGTCTGTAATGACGAGGAATTCGCCATTTCCAACGAATGGTCCGACCAGCACTTCGCCAGTCGCGGTTTTTTTAATGTCTACGCCGGAATTTTGCACATAACCTTTGACAGTACCTTTTGTATCTGCAACGGTGATAATAGCACCGAGAGAGCTTGTCCCTAGCACTTTGACGGTGATTTTTGTATCTCCTTTTTCGTTTGCGGCAAGGATTTGACTGGCAATGAGCGTGCGACCTAGTGCTACAGTTGAGCTGGCCTGAGTATGATGTTTTTCTTGAGCTGTCCGAACGATTTCAGTACTGTCTAGTACATAAGCTCGGAAAGCTCCGTTTTCTGAAATTGTTTTAATAATCTTGTCCATACCCTTTATTGTAACATAAAAAAAGAAAAGGGAGCGAGACAAAAATCGGTATTTCGTAAGAAATTGATTTTGTTGTCCCACCCCGCATAGTTGACGAGGCTGTTGTCATTCTTTGCGTAGCAAGGAATGACAACAGCCTCGTCAATTTCGTTTCAATGAAAAAATAGCATATCGTAAGAATTTAGGAAACTTTTGTCTCAGACTCTATTTCCAGTCCATTAGCTTTCGTTTGTAGTCCGTTCATCCACTTCTTTTTGAGTTTCTTTTCCCTGATCTAGCAAAGCCTGGATAATCTTTTGGTCGCGTAGTTTAACAGAGTCGTTAATAGTTTCAGCGGATTGGATCACAGTCGCTTCAAGGAGAGCGCGTTTTTCCCGTCCTTTGTCAATGGCTTCGATAATACCTTGGTTTTGAGCAACTAAGCTTTCAGCCAACTTAGTAACAGATTCGACTGTAATTGTTGGATTCTGCGAGATTTTCTCCATTTGTGGAATGACTTCTTTGCTGGTTTCAGCCAGCATTTGAAGCGCTGCATTGTTGGCATTAGAAATGGCGTTCGCTACCTGACCAGATTTCATTGATTGTTGCAAAATACCTAGTTGAGCAATAGAGAGCTTCATGGTCGGAATGGTGTTGCGACGGAGCATGCCGAGTTTTTGGCGCATATCAGAAGACACCTTCACGAGATTACGCATTTGCGGGGTAGTGGCCCAAGCAACATACAGACGGCTGATGTATTCAGTGTGTTGCTGTTCCAATGTATTGACAACTTCAGTCAAGCGGGCCAATTCTTGTGATTTGGTTTGGTAATCTAGAGTGGCGGTATCTAATTGTGCCACTTCATTTTGAAGAGTCAAGGCACGCGCACCGGCTTCTCTTTGACTGGCTTCGATAAAGGAAATGACACCGACTAGATTTTCAATGGATTTGGTGTTGTCTTCAATTAACATTTCGGCAGAAACGATATTGCGTGCGAGCAGATCTTCTTGCTTGACGACAGTGGCAGCCATACTATCCATTTTTTGCTCGATATTTTGTGAATCAAAATAGAACTCTTGCAAGGTATTCTTGCTTTGTTTAAAGAGTTTTTCTAAGAAATTTGGCTTTTTATCTAGTTCTGCAATTTGAGCATCCTTGTATTTAGCAACAAAACCATTTAACTCTTTATTGGTATTTTTTAGCAATTCATCGACTTGTGGGATTTGAAGTTTCTTTTGCTCGGCTAAAATACGGTTGACAGTGTTATTAACATCTTCGACCGCGGCTTGTCCAAAATCTAAAAGAGCATTCTGGTCAGAAATAAAGTTATCTACCAACTGTGGGGCTTTTGCCATGATAGCATTTTGTTGTTCAGGAGTTAATTTCTCCAAAAAAGTTAACTGCCCATTTGCTTGGGTTTTGGTTGATTCAATAATCTCGGTGGTTTTATCCGTTTTCGTAATGGCATTGTTAGCGATTTTGTCAATGTCGAAGTTAAATTCTTGGCTCATAAGGTCTCCTTTTGATGTTATAGTTCTGTGTTCGTCTCTTTTTTAGTTAAAATCCGCAAGCTGATGTCAAAATCTCGTAAATCAGCCTCGTTGAGCTGACGGAGTGTTTCATCCAAGTCTAAATCAAACTGCTCAATGGCCGCTTTGGCACTGGAGAGCCGTTCCTTGGCATTGTAAAAATCTTTCGGGGAAGCCTTGATTTTTAGGTAGCCCTCCAAAATATCCTCATAATGTTCTATTTGAGATTGATGGATAGCAGTTAATTCTTCCTTGTTGTTGCTTTCTGATTGAGAAATTTTCTTGAGAATAGCTTCATGGTCGGTTTGGATATTGTGAATGGTTTCGAGCAATTCTGGTGCTAATTCCTCCAAGTTTGATTTTAAACTTTCGGAAGTTTGAGCGCGAAGATTGTGTAGTTGCTCATGGAT
This sequence comes from Streptococcus sp. HMSC071H03, assembly GCF_001813035.1. Classification (NCBI taxonomy): domain Bacteria; kingdom Bacillati; phylum Bacillota; class Bacilli; order Lactobacillales; family Streptococcaceae; genus Streptococcus; species Streptococcus sp. HMSC071H03. The sequence continues at coordinate 9,957 of NZ_KV811170.1, forward strand.
ATCGGTTGTTACATTTTGCACTTTCCGTTGAATTCGCTGGTAAATCTCAGGTGAGATATGTTTTCTCAAGGTATCAGTCCGACCTTGGATATAGCTTAATTGAGGCAAGAGCTGTTCAGCTAACTGTTGGTATTTTTCATAAGCCTTTTCTTCTAGATAAGCATCTAATTGTTTGATTCGGCTATCTGCGGCACCGATTTCCTCTTTCAAATCTTCAATTTGCTGACTGGCGCTAGGTCCTGTGATTTTTTTCGGCTGATGGGTTGCATAGTAGTAAATTCCGTAGCCTATACCGACAGCAAAGAGGATCGGGATGAGGTACTGCATAATAATACCGACTGCGATAAAAATAAGTAGTATACCAATCCATCTTCTAGAACGTACATTTCTATAATCTCTTCTGGACATAAATTATCTAATCCCGTTTCTTCTGAAATTTCTAAGTCTATTTTAGCATAAAAAAGCATCAAAGACGGAACTGAACGATATTTTTAATAAAAAGTTTGGCTGAAAATAATCATGGACTGCTCAGATTTTTCAAAAATTTTTTGATTTAGAGTGCACTCCAAGGTATATAATAAAAGTGTAAATGTTTTATCTTTTTGATGAATGTGGAGCATCATCTTTTTAATAGAGAAAGGAACAATAAGATGAAAGCAGCAGTTTTTGTAGAACCAGGGAAAATGGAGGCGAGAGAGGTTGCGCGTCTAGATGCCATTTGTCGGACGCGTCGGAGTGCCACATACAGGGGACATCAATATCGGTGACTACTGGATGGTCAACTTGGCAATGGCTGGTGGACCAGCTTCTTGCACCACTTATGACAAAGAAGTCTTGCTAAAAGCAGTTTTAGATGGTCAAATTCAATCCTGGGAAAGCGTTCACTCAATCTTACACATTGGACGATATTGACCAAGCCTACAAAGACATGGCTGACAGAAAAACGATTAAAGCCATGATTGTGATGAATTAAGAGTTCTGAAAGAGGTTGGTAGAATCCGGCCTCTTTTATGATTGTGAATTTTAGTTCAATAGTTCTCAAATACCTTCATTTTTGATAAAATAAAAGAAAAGCAGTTAAAAAGGGAGAAAATCATGTCTTTAACCAGTCAGATTATTACAGCTGAATTTCCGGATTTAGAAAAAGTAGAACAACTCAATACAGAAGCCTTTCCTGAGGAGGAGCGTGCACCGCTATCGGAGTTGCTGCGATATGGAGATGGGGAATATTCCCATTTCTTTGCCTTTTATGATGGCGACGAATTTGTCGGTTTTGCCTTTTCAGTTTACAATGAAAGAGCCTTTTATATCAGCTTTTTTGCGATTATGCCTCATTTGCGCAGTCACGGTTATGGCGGCAAAATTATTGATAAGTTGGTGGATTTTTATCAAAGGACCATGGTTTTAGAGGTAGAACGCCTTGACGAGCCTTGTGATAATCTGGAACAGCGAAAAGCTCGTATGGATTTCTATCGGCGAAACGGCTTTCGCTCTTCACATGCCTACTTAGAATACGACGGTTTAAGTTTTGAAATTCTTTATAAAGGACCGTTTTTTGATGAAGAAGCCTATCGGGACATTTTCAAAAAAATCCAAGAAGATGGTTATTTTGAATTTGAAATCAAGCATGGTCATGGAAGAGACTGGGAGTAGCTGAAAAGCACTATCGAATATTTCTATTTTTCGTTGATCTACCTAAAAAACGAGCTGTTGTTTTCAGCTCGTTTTACAGTGTATTTAGTATTTAATGGATTTCTGGGAAAAGTTTGGCCAAAATTTTAGGTGTAATGCTTTGACCGGGACCTTCTGCGCAATAAGTGTGCATATACATGGATGGATTGAAATTCAGCTCAATGCAGGTGCAGTGGGGCTCATTTTTGCTGGCTGGAAGTGTGCTATCTGGGATAATTAAATCCACACCACAGACCCAAGCTCCCATAGCAGTTGCCATTTCTGCCGCTAGTTCCTTATAGGAGGTGTGCATGGTTTCAGTCACATCTATTGAGTCTCCACCAGTAGAAATATTAGAATTACGGCGAAGAAAGGCTTGAATTCCTTGTGGTAGGACATCATCTGCTTTATAACCTTGCTGGGCTAGCATGAGCAGCTCAATCTCACCAAGCTCAATCATTTCCAGTGGAGCGCGATGGTCGCGCCCTCGTAGAGGATTGGTATTTTTAAAAGCTACCAGTTCTCGAATGGTGTGCCGACTGTCTCCTACAACATTGGCTGCTAAGCGCAGAAGCACCGCCTCACATTTTCCGTCTAGGATAAAGAAACGGTATTCGGTTCCTGCGATAAATTCCTCAACAAGGATAGAGCTGTCCTCTGAAAAGGCAATCTCCAATGCTTTTTGGTAACTGTCTCGATTGGCAGGTGCTTGAAAAATAGAAATTCCTAACCCGAAATTGGTGGATTTGGGTTTGACAACAATCGGCTTATCTTTGATAAGGGGATAGTAAGCTATTCCTTCTTCCAGAGTGGAAAATTCAGCTCCAGCAGGAACAGGAAAGCCAGCAGCAGATAAAATTTTCTTAGTTACTGTCTTATTTGCCATCGCAAGAGGCACGATATAGTTGTCCTTTGAGGTCATATTGCCATTTTTGACATACTCGATATGATCTTTATGTTGAAGCTTTAAAAACTGGTCACTTTCGTCTAAGATTTCTACTTGCACTCCTTTTTGAATAGCGTCAAAGAGGAGCATTTGAGTGGAGAGTTCCATATTTTCATAGCCTTTTAGCGCATAATGTGCATGCCAAGCGTAGTTGTGGTATTCTTTGGCTTTTTCTAAACCAAAGGCTTCTAAAGACTGGTTTCGAAGATAAGGCAAGAGCTGAGCGGCAAGGGTCAGGTTGGGATCAGCTACTGCATTTCTTGCATGTTGAAGCAAGTTTTGATAGTAGGGACTTAGTTCAAAATGATGAATAACAGCTTGCATGGATTCAAGAAGTAAGTCGGTATTAGCTTCAACTGGTAGCGGAGCCAGAGGGTGGCTAAGAGCGATTTGCTCATTTAGAGCATGGGCTTGATTTAGAAGTTCATTAGGTTCTGCTATATCATCGAGCCAGAGCAAGGCAAGCAAAAGAGATGAACCGTGTCCATTGTCTCCTGACTGATTCCCAGCACCTCAAAAGGATTGAGGTCAAAGCAGCGGAATTCTAAATAGGTGATTCCTTTTTCTAAGTAAAGTCGATTTTCTTTTTGCCCACGGAAACGAACAGGCATGTAGCATTCTTTCTCGGCAATTAAATCGCCTTGTGCTACGTATTTCTCTATATCGCTCACATAAGATTCTAGTGAGGCATAAGAGATATGAATCTTTTGATCATTGACATAACCAAGATCACTATTGCGGATAGAGCGAACAGGCTGAGAAATCTCCCTTGTCAAGAATCCTTCCTCAGCAATTGGTGCTGCTCCGTATAAATAGGTCAGAAACCAGCGGAAACGTAAAAAGTTTCGAGCCAATTTGAGATAGAGGTCATTTTTAAACAGACGAATATTCTTGTAATCACTGACCTTGAAAAGAGCTTGGATCAAGTCGGCTCCCAATTCCACATTGTAGTGAATGCCTGAGATAGCTTGTAGCGTTTTTCCATATTTTTTTGCTAAACTTTCTCGATAATGACGCTCAAAATCGTTTTCTAAATGAGCGATTTGAATTTCTGCTGGCGACAATTTTGGGGGCATAGAGAGTGGCCAGATTGCTTCATTTTTTTGGATGGTGCGTCCAGCTACATCGGTAATAGCAGTGAGAAAACGCCTTGCTTCTTTTGTAGAAGTTGCAATCGGGGTGATGAGTTCTAATTGCTGCTCACTAAAATCGGTCTGAATCGTCGGGTGAAAATTGCGGTTGCCAAATGCTTGGGGATGAGGAGTTTGAGCTAATTTTCCGTCTTGATTGATGCGCAAGCCCTCCCTTTCCAATCCGAAAGTAGCTTGTAAAATAGGTGCATCTGTTGCTAATTTTTCGAATAAGTGATTGATGTTCATGGGAAATACCTGTTTATTTTCTAATACTTTTAGTCTATTATAAAAATGCTCAGAAAACAAATTTCTACTACGTTTTCCGAACCTTTTTTAAAAGAAAACGATTCTATTTTAGATAGGATAAGAATTTTCCAAAAGAGGGGGACTCAAACTTCGTCATTTGCAAACAACTGCGATAGTCTTATCTTGAAAAAAGAAGGAATTTTTCTTATAATAAAGTGTAAGACATAATTGCGGGTGAAACTCCTGCCATGTAGACAAGAAAGGACGAGCGCTTAGCTCAGACAAAATTATGACATCAGTTGTAGTTGTAGGAACCCAGTGGGGAGATGAAGGAAAAGGAAAGATTACAGATTTCCTTTCAGCTAATGCCGAAGTTATTGCCCGTTATCAAGGCGGAGACAATGCCGGTCATACCATTGTAATTGACGGTAAAAAGTATAAATTGCACTTGATTCCATCCGGTATTTTCTTCCCAGAGAAAATCTCTGTTATCGGAAACGGAATGGTAGTCAATCCCAAGTCTCTTGTAAAGGAATTGGCTTATTTGCACGAGGAGGGTGTCACGACAGATAACCTTCGGATTTCAGATCGTGCCCATGTTATCCTTCCTTACCATATTGAGTTAGATCGCTTACAGGAAGAAGCTAAAGGTGATAACAAAATCGGAACGACTATTAAGGGAATTGGTCCAGCTTATATGGACAAAGCAGCTCGCGTGGGAATCCGAATTGCTGATCTTTTGGATAAGGATATTTTCAGAGAACGTTTGGAGCGCAACTTAGCTGAAAAAAATCGTCTCTTTGAAAAACTCTACGACAGCACAGCTATCCAATTTGACGATATTTTTGAAGAATACTACGCATACGGTCAGCAGATTAAACAATACGTGACCGATACGTCGGTTATCTTGAACGATACTCTCGATCAAGGTAAACGTGTCCTTTTTGAAGGAGCGCAGGGAGTTATGCTAGATATTGACCAGGGCACTTATCCATTTGTTACCTCTTCTAATCCTGTTGCAGGTGGTGTGACGATTGGTTCCGGTGTGGGTCCAAGCAAGATTGACAAGGTTGTTGGAGTTTGCAAAGCCTATACCAGTCGTGTTGGTGACGGGCCATTCCCGACAGAACTATTTGATGAAGTAGGCAACCGCATTCGTGAAGTCGGGCATGAATATGGAACGACAACAGGACGTCCTCGCCGTGTTGGTTGGTTTGATTCGGTTGTTATGCGCCACAGCCGACGTGTATCTGGTATTACTAACCTTTCTCTCAATTCAATTGACGTTTTGACAGGACTGGATATAGTTAAAATCTGTGTAGCTTACGACTTAGATGGTGAGCGCATTGACCATTACCCAGCTAGTTTAGAGCAACTCAAGCGCTGCAAACCAATCTATGAAGAATTACCAGGTTGGTCAGAAGACATTACAGGTGTTCGCAGTTTAGAAGAGTTGCCAGAAAATGCACGCAACTACGTCCGCCGTGTGAGTGAACTTGTCGGTGTCCGCATCTCTACTTTCTCTGTTGGACCAGGTCGTGAACAAACCAATATTTTAGAAAGTGTTTGGTCAAGTTTGTAATAGAAATTATAATCGGAAGCGAGTTCAAGCTCGCTTTTTATGCGTAAAAAACAAAGAATTTAAAAATTTTTAAATAATACGTCTCTTCTTAAGTTAATTTTAAGCTGGCTAGGTTATACTAAAACCATCAGATGAAGACCTCCTAACTTTATTTGATAGAAATCCTAAACTTTTTCATAATAATCTCCTGAAAGCCATCGAAAGGTGGCTTTTTTATATTTTCAGGTTTATAACATGATATAATAAATGGAGAGCAAAGGAGATAAATGATGAACTTTACAGATTTGTCTAATAAAGAACAGGAAAAAATAATGATAAGTGAAATTATCAGGAATTTAAAAAAGCTAGGTGGCTATGCAACCAAACGAGAGTTGCTAGATGCTATTAAAAAGGGAGAAAATACGATAGATGATAATTTTTTTGAGGAAGAAAAAGTGTCTCAAAAAAGTGGAAAAATTTATAAACCTAGTGATTACACTTTTAATTTTTCTACCAAAAGTTTGCTTATCACGGGCTATCTTTCTAAACCAAAGCAATCGACTTTTGAATTGACAGAATTAGGTAGAAAAGTGAAACTGGATGAGCATTTTGCTAGCGATATTCAACAGAAAGCCATTCAATTTTGGAAAAATGAGAAGAAGTCAAAACAATTCTTCAAGTTATCCTTTGAAAAGGAACTTAAACATTCACTAGATGACTCAAAAGAAAATTGGAGAGTTGAGTTGACAAGAGCTTTAAAATCTATGTCACCACAAAAATTTGAAACTTTTGCTCGTGGTCTAGTCAAGGAGATGGGTGTCAAACTAGATGAAAAAATTGGGGTTAGTTATACTAATGATGGTGGTTTAGATGGTTTTGGCTATATTACTAGTACAGATGACTTCAGAACCAATCGTGTAGCTATCCAAGCAAAGCGTTGGGAAAACAATGTTCCTTCTCCGAAGATTGATAAATTCCGCGGTGCAATGGATAAATACAATGCAGAATATGGTATTTTTATTACAACTTCTGATTTTTCAAGAAGTGCCATTGAAGCAGCTCGTCAAGGAACTAGAGTCATTACTTTAATTAATGGAGAAGATATTGCGGATCTAGTTGCCAAATATAAACTTCATGTCAGAGAAGTCACGACTTATGAATTAGGAGATTTTTATCATACAGAGGATTAGATGGTTAAAAGATGAACTATACAGTTGAAGAAAAAGAATTTTTTATGCGGGAGGCTTTGAAAGAAGCAGAAATTGCACTTGACCATGATGAAATTCCAATTGGCTGTGTGATTGTCAAGGACGGGAAGATTATCGGTCGTGGACATAATGCACGTGAGGAATTGCAGCGAGCGGTCATGCATGCGGAAGTGATGGCGATTGAGAAAGCCAATCAGCATGAGCATAGCTGGCGTCTGCTGGATACGACCCTTTTTGTCACTATTGAACCTTGTGTCATGTGCAGCGGAGCAATTGGGCTAGCACGGATTCCGCAAGTCATCTATGGTGCAAAGAATCCAAAATTCGGCGCAGCCGGCAGCCTTTATGATATTCTAACGGATGAACGGCTCAATCACCGAGTTGAGCTTGAAAGTGGGATTTTGGAAGCAGAATGTGCTCAGATGATGCAAGATTTTTTTAGGAAGAGGAGACAAAAATGAAACATTGGCTAAGTGCTTTGTTCTTTCTTTTAACATTGCTGTTTATTGGGTTGCTGATAGGCAATGTAGAATTTCAAGCTTGGGCTTTTACACGTCATCAAAACCAGCTATCTTGGTATATCCGCCCGATTCTCATTTTACCGATTATCTATTTCTCTTATCGAAAGAGCCTTCTTGGAATTTTTGCTAGCATCTTTGCTCTCTTTACCAGTATGATTTGGTTTTGGGTGCCAAAGACAACCTCTCCTTTGGTAAAAGAGTTTCTAGCTTACGAGCAAGATTTCTTGCAGGCAGATTGGAATCTCAAAAAAGTTTTGTTTGCTTTTTTGGTAATTAGTTTCTTTCTACTTCTGATTAGAGCAACTTGGCTCCATAGTTGGAAATTGTTGACATTACTGTTAATTATCACGGCCTTTTTGAAAATGATCTGGTCCTATCTAGATAGTGGTAGAGCTGGTTTAACGATTGTTGTACCAGCGATTCTAGGTTTATTCATCTGCTTATTTTTCCTTTCTTTTTGGAAAAAAGGAAAATCTTAATTGGCACAAAAACAAATTTATGGTATAATACTTATCGGAGCAACAATTCTGCGTGAAGCGGGTCAGGGGAGGAATCCAGCAGCCCTAAGCGAGTGTGAATTGTGTGCTCTTTTTTGCTTTGCAAAAACGAACTTAAAAAGCGAAATGGAATATAGAAATAGTTTGGCAGGAGTGGGAATTATGCTCTCCAATAGCTATTCTAGAGTGCGGATTATAGTTTGCTGTTAGATAAAATTTGTTCATACTTAAATTTAAAAGCGTTTTTTTACTTTTTTACTATTTACGCAAACGATTGCTTTCAAGATTGGTATGAGATTGCGATTTTTGAAAGTTAACTATAAAAAAACAATTTGGAAACGTTTTAGTCAAGAAAATTGCTTGATAAAAAAGTGGTAAAGCGGTATCATAGTAGGGAAGAAAAATTGGAGGACTATAATGACACATATTCAGTTTAATTACTCAAACGTTCTTGGAAAATTTGTTGCACCACATGAAGTGGACTATATGCAAACACAAGTTTCTGCAGCAGATGAACTATTGCGCAAAGGAACTGGTGCAGGAAGTGACTTCCGTGGCTGGCTTGACCTTCCAGAAAACTATGACAAAGAAGAATTTGCTCGCATTTTGAAAGCAGCAGAACAAATCAAATCAGACAGCGATGTTTTGGTCGTGATTGGGATTGGTGGGTCATACCTTGGAGCGAAAGCAGCGATTGATTTCTTGAGCAATCATTTTGCAAACTTGCAAACCAAAGAAGAACGCAAAGCTCCACAAATCCTTTATGCTGGAAACTCTATCTCATCTACTTATCTTGCAGACTTGGTGGAATACGTTTCAGATAAAGATTTCTCAGTTAATGTGATTTCTAAATCAGGGACAACGACAGAACCTGCCATTGCTTTCCGTGTCTTCAAAGAACTTTTGATTAAGAAATATGGTGAAGCTGAAGCTAACAAACGAATCTATGCGACAACTGACCGCCAAAAAGGTGCTGTTAAGGTTGAAGCAGATGCTAACGGTTGGGAAACATTTGTGGTTCCAGATGACATCGGTGGACGCTTCTCAGTATTGACAGCAGTTGGATTGCTTCCAATCGCTGCATCAGGCGCTGACATCAAAGCCCTTATGGAAGGGGCCAACGCAGCACGTAAAGACTACACTTCAGACAAGATTGCAGAAAACGAAGCTTATCAATACGCAGCTCTTCGTAATATCCTTTACCGCAAAGGTTATGCAACTGAAATTTTGGTTAACTATGAACCTTCTCTGCAATACTTCTCAGAATGGTGGAAACAATTAGCGGGTGAGTCAGAAGGAAAAGACCAAAAAGGTATTTATCCAACATCTGCTAACTTCTCAACAGACCTTCACTCTCTTGGACAATTTATCCAAGAAGGTGCGCGTATTATGTTTGAAACAGTTGTCCGTGTGGACAAACCACGCAAAAACGTAACGATTCCTGAATTGGCAGAAGACTTGGACGGACTCGGCTATCTTCAAGGAAAAGATGTTGACTTTGTTAACAAGAAAGCGACAGACGGTGTACTTCTGGCTCATACTGACGGTGACGTGCCAAATATGTATGTGACGCTTCCTGAGCAAGATGCCTTTACTCTTGGCTATACTATTTACTTCTTTGAGTTGGCTATTGCTATTTCTGGCTACTTGAATGCTATTAACCCATTTGACCAACCAGGTGTAGAAGCTTACAAGAAAAATATGTTTGCTCTTCTTGGAAAACCAGGATTTGAAGAATTGAGCAAAGAATTGAACGCTCGTTTGTAATGTGTAAATAAAGGAACGGCTTCTGGAAGGAAGTCGTTTTTATATGCTTGAAATAGAGTTTAAGTGAAATTTTCACAAAAAACAGGAGAAAAGAATAGAAAGAAAGCGCTTTATTGTGTATAATAAAGGCAGAACATACAATGGAGGCGTTTTATGTCACAAGAAACCTATATTATGGCGATTGACCAAGGGACAACCAGCTCGCGGGCGATTATTTTCAATAAAAAAGGTGAGAAGGTTGCCACGAGTCAAAAAGAGTTTACTCAGATTTTTCCACAGGCGGGCTGGGTTGAGCACAATGCAAATGAGATTTGGAATTCTGTGCAGTCGGTCATTGCAAATGCTTTTATTGAAAGTGGCATCAAGCCCACAGAGATTGAAGCAATCGGCATTACCAATCAACGGGAGACAACAGTTGTATGGGATAAAGAAACGGGCTTACCCATTTACAATGCCATTGTCTGGCAGTCTCGGCAAACAGCTCCTTTAGCAGAAAAGCTCAAGCAAGATGGATATGTAGATTTCTTTCATCAAAAAACAGGTTTGATCATAGATGCTTATTTCTCTGCGACCAAGGTACGCTGGATTTTAGATCAGGTAGAGGGAGCGCAGGAACGTGCAGAGCGAGGAGAATTGCTCTTTGGTACGATTGATACCTGGTTAGTCTGGAAATTAACGGATGGTGCAGCTCATGTGACTGATTATTCAAATGCAGCGCGGACGATGCTATACAATATCAAAGAGCTCCAATGGGATGATGAGATTTTGTCCTTACTCAACATTCCTAAAGCGATGTTGCCAGAAGTTCGCTCGAACTCAGAAATGTACGGTAAAACAGCACCTTATCATTTTTATGGTGGAGAAGTGCCGATTGCAGGAATGGCAGGCGATCAGCAAGCTGCTCTCTTTGGGCAATTAGCATTTGAGCCGGGAATGGTGAAGAATACTTATGGGACTGGATCTTTCATCATTATGAATACTGGTCAGGAGTGCAATTTATCCAAAAATAATCTTTTGACGACCATTGGCTATGGGATAAATGGCAAAGTGACTTATGCTTTGGAAGGTTCGATTTTTATTGCGGGTAGTGCCATTCAGTGGCTTCGTGACGGTCTTCGTATGATTGCTAGCTCACCTGAATCTGAGAAATATGCAAAAAAATCCACCAATGAAAATGAAGTGTATGTTGTTCCAGCCTTTACGGGACTTGGAGCGCCTTATTGGGATCCAGAAGCAAGAGGTTCTATTTTTGGCTTGACGCGTGGAACAAGTAAAGAAGACTTCATCAAGGCAACTCTGCAATCCATTGCTTATCAAGTGCGCGATATCATTGATACGATGCAAATGGACACAGATACAGCTATCCAAGTCCTGAAGGTAGATGGTGGTGCTGCCATGAATGATTTCCTCATGCAGTTTCAAGCAGATATTCTGGGAATTGAGTTAGCGCGTGCGGCAAATTTGGAAACAACGGCTCTTGGAGCAGCTTTTCTGGCCGGTCTTGCGGTCGGCTATTGGAAAGACATGGAGGAGCTAAAAACATTAAATGCGGTTGGGGAAACGTTCCAACCTGCGATGCTAGAGGCGGAGCGCCAAAAATTGTACCAAGGCTGGAAAGCAGCAGTTGCAGCCACGCAATTTTTTGCAAAAGAATCTAGCAAATAGTTGAAAAATATAACTATGAATTACAAGTGTCGGTAATCATTTAGTATAAGATACGAGAAGAGGGATTAGGAGCCAATCTTAGTCGCTCTTCTTTACTTTACTAACTCTTTTAGCATTAAATTTTCAGACTAAGAGTGAATTACATGCGTTTTGTATCAGTTGGATAGAGTAAAATGGTGAATATGCCTGCTCTTATTGGTTTTTTTGAAAATTATGGTATAATAGATATAATTTTGGTAGATGGAGTTGAGTTTTGAAGAAAAGCTATCGCGTCAAGAGCGAGAAAGATTTTAATGCGATTTTCAAAAGTGGGCAAAGTTTTGCCAATAGAAAATTCGTCATTTATAAATTAGAAAAGAAACAAAAACACTTTCGAGTAGGAATATCTGTCAGTAAAAAACTAGGAAATGCGGTCATGCGCAATAAGATTAAACGCCGTATTCGACACGTTTTGATAGCTCATCAAGCAGAGTTAGCAGCGCTTGATTTTGTCGTTATTGCACGCAAAGGTGTGGAAATTCTGACTTATCAAGAATTAGAGCAAAATTTGCTTCATGTACTAAAAATAGCAAAAATTTATCAGGAAGGTTTGAGTAGTGAAAAAGAAAAGTAAACTGGCGGGGCTTTTAGTTTTAGCTTCGCTCATCTTAACGGCGTGTGGGACGAGTGAGGTCACAGCGAGTTCGCCGGATTTATGGGAGAGATTTGTCTATTTCTTCGCCGTAACGATTCGTTTCCTGTCATTCAATGGAAGTACAGGAATTGGGATTATCCTTTTCACATTGATTATTCGGACAGTTCTTTTGCCTGTTTTCCAATTGCAGATCAATGCTTCTCGGAAAATGCAGGAAGCGCAGCCGTTAGTGAAAGAATTGCAGGCGAAGTATCCAGGACGCGACATGGAAAGTCGCAGTCGTTTGGCAGAAGAAACACAAAAGCTGTATAAGGAATTAGGAGTAAAGCCATCGGCATCATTTTGGCCCTTGCTTATTCAAATGCCTGTGTTGATTGCCTTGTATCATGCTTTGACGCGTGTTGAATTTCTTAAAGTAGGGCACTTTCTATGGCTGAATCTGGGCGCGACAGATCCCTATTATATTTTGCCAGTTTTAGCAGCTGTTTTCACCTTTTTGAGTACTTGGTTGAGCAATAAAGGAATGGCGGAACGCAATGGTTTGATGACAGGAATGATGTTTATCATGCCGCTGTTTGTCTTCTTCTTTGCTATGAGTGTAGCAAGTGGGGTTGCTTTGTATTGGAGCACATCGTACGCGTATCAAGTGTTCCAAACGCTTTTACTGAGCAATCCATATAAAATCATTGCAGAAAGAGAAGCGAAAGCGACTGCTGAGCGGGAACGTGAAGAAAAGAAAAAACGTGCTTATCGTAAAGCACAAAAAAAGAGAAAGTAAGGAGGCACTTGTATGGTATTATTTACAGGAGCGAGTGTTGAAGAAGCCATTCAAAATGGCTTGCGCGAGTTAGATATTCCACGGATGAAAGCACATATCAAAGTGATTTCTCGTGAGAAAAAAGGATTTTTAGGATTATTTGGCAAGAAATTAGCCCAAGTTGATGTGGAACCTATTAACGAAACAACTGTAGTAAAAGCTAACCAAAAAGCTGTCAAAGGTGTTCCGGAAGCAATCAATGCTCAAAATGAGCCCGTTAAAAGCGTGAGTGAAGCAACTGTTGACTTAGGACATGTTGTTGCAGCCATTAAAAAAATCGAAGGAGAAGGCAAAGAAATCTCAGATGATGTCAAAGCTGAAATTTTGAAGCACGAAAAAGAAGCCAGCACGATTCTTGAAGAAACAGGCACAATTGACTTATTGAAAGATAGTGACATCGTAAATTTTCAAAAATCGGTCGCTCAAGAAGAAAAGACAACTGACAAGATTATTTCTTTTGACCAGGCTGTAGAAAAGCGCTCGGAAGTCCAACCGATAGCTGAAGAGCCGGCTGATTTTGAAGATTTGGGCATTCAAGTGGAAGAAAATTATGATGTTGAAGAAGTTGTTGCGAGTGTGACGGGCTATGTGCAAAACATCGTGGACGAAATGGATGTTGAAGCTAGCATTGCAAGTGCTCATAATCGTCGGACAATCAATATGCAGATTGATACCAATGAGCCTGGTCGCATTATTGGCTATCACGGGAAAGTGCTAAAAGCTCTTCAATTATTGGCACAGAATTATCTTTATAATCGCTATTCTAAGAGCTTTTACATTTCTATCAATGTCAATGATTATGTAGAACATCGAGCAGAAGTTCTACAAAGCTACGCTCAGAAGCTAGCTGATCGTGTGTTGGAATACCAACATAGTCAAAAGACTGATCCTATGTCTAACAATGAGCGGAAAATTATTCACCGAATTATTTCTAAAATGGACGGGCTTACCAGCTATTCAGAGGGTGACGAACCAAACCGTTATGTTGTTGTGGATATTGACAGTGAATAATAAACTAAGGACTGAGAAGAATTTCTTTTCAGTCTTTCTTTCCGTTTAGTCCACTAATTGACGTTGCTTGAGATTGAGAAGAAAGGAGCTTACATGTCTATTTTTTCAGCTATTGAAACTTACTTAGCATTACAAGGACATAAATATATTTCTCCTGATAAAGCGGGAGAATTGAGAGAAATGATGCTTGATCTCAAACAGAAAGGTCAGGCAGCACGCGCGGAATTTTCGGACTTGGTTAAGCAATTTCAAAGATTTTATCCAAAATTAACTCTGGAGCGTACCAGCAACTGGATGAATCAAGCTCAAATTTTGCGTCCCCATTTT
>NZ_KV811170.1:24060-49137 GCF_001813035.1 Streptococcus sp. HMSC071H03
TTTTGGAACTATTTGTGTGGTTATGGCGATATCACAGAACCAATGTTTGCGCTGCGTTTATATGGGAAGCCAAGAGATTTTGGAGTATCGTTAGAAGTCAGCTTTATCGAGCGCAAGAAAGATGAAACCAGTCTGACGAAGCAAAATCGAGTCTTGCAGGTGCCAATCGCAACTCCGGTTTATTACTTGGCTCAAATAAATGGTGTCAGTCAACGATTTGCTGGAACAGAAGAAAATCGACAGTATTTGAGCCAACAAGTAAAAACAGGGCAAGTCCGTAAAGTCTTAGTGAAATACGATGTAGATTTAGCCCAAGCCACATCAATAAGGCAAGTTCTGGATGAGCTTCAGGATGCTATGATAACACTCATTCCTTTTTATGAGGCAACCAGAGAATTGTACGAGGTTTAGACAAACTTTCTTGAGGCTTTAGCAAAAACAATTTCGCGCTGCTATTGACAAAAGGCTTAGAATCATATAGAATAATAAAGTATGTTTAGTAACTGATCACAATAGCCGGCTAAACGAATACAAGAATCTAAGAGGAGGTATTCAAAGTGAAACGTACTTATCAACCAAGTAAAATCCGTCGTGCGCGCAAACATGGTTTCCGTCATCGTATGGCAACTAAAAACGGTCGTCGCGTACTTGCTAGCCGTCGTCGTAAAGGACGCAAAGTTTTGGCTGCATAATCCAAACGAATACAAGATGAAGAACCAACGGAAACTCGAGACCGCTGGTTTTTTTGTTGGATAACAAAGAGACAATCTGCATTTACCACGAGATTTTGATATAATAGAAACTGATATAAAGAGGAATGAATGATGAAAATTTTTGATACGCATACACACCTCAACGTGGACAATTTCGCAGGAAAAGAATCTGAAGAAATTGCTTTTGCACGCGAGTTAGGTGTCACAAAGATGAATATTGTGGGATTTGATGCAGAAACCATTGAAAAGTCGCTTGCGCTGTCTCGTCAATATGACGAACTTTACAGTACGATTGGCTGGCACCCGACGGAGGCAGGTTCTTATACGCAGGAAGTTGAGGACATGCTTATCAGTCATTTGCACGATCCCAAAGTTATTGCCCTCGGTGAGATTGGTCTGGACTATCATTGGATGACAGCACCGAAAGAAGCGCAAGAGCGTGTTTTTCGGCGGCAGATTCAGTTGTCAAAAGATTTGGACTTGCCTTTTGTAGTGCACACTCGTGATGCTTTGGACGACACATATGAGATTATTAAAAGCGAGGGTGTGGGTCCTCGTGGGGGCATTATGCATTCTTATTCAGGTTCTTTGGAAATGGCAGAGCGCTTTATCCAACTTGGTATGATGATTTCATTTTCGGGTGTGGTCACGTTTAAGAAAGCTGTAGATGTGCAGGAAGCTGCGCAAAAACTGCCTTTGGACAAAATCCTAGTTGAAACGGATGCACCTTACTTAGCTCCTGTTCCAAAGCGTGGTCGTGAAAATCGGACGGCTTATACTCGCTATGTGGTGGACTTTATCGCTGATTTGCGTGGGATGACAACAGAAGAGCTAGCAGCGATAACAACTGCCAATGCGGAAAGGATATTTGGAATTGAATATATTTAATTGGATGAAAACTAATACAACTTTTAAAGTTAATCTATATTTTGGTCTTATATATGTTATTTTATATGTTATGTCGTTTTTTATTGGAAATTTGATAAAACCAATATTAACTATTGTTACACTAATATGGATTAGTATTTATTGGTATATATATCGATGCCGTGATGTCTTAACTGTAAGAAAATTTTTATTTGGTTATAAAGAACGCAATGATTTATGTGGGAGCGATGCTTTTTTCTTTAAATTACTATCAAATGAATTTTTTAAAATTATGAAGAGTTACCCAATAACTATGATATATATATTACTTTGGTATCTGCCTCTAAATGCCTTACTAAAATTTTGGGATGCAATCAAAAACATTATTGAAATACTAAACTTATTTGATATATTGGGTTTTCTCAATTGTTTTGAAAGTTGTATTAAATATTTAGCAAGCAATTTAGCTCCATATATGTTGGCGTATAAAGATGAAACACAAATCGTTGTAAACATTGTGTATTTGCTTGTTTTGTGGATAGTAACATATACTATTTGTTTGCGAATCAAGCTGTCTAAATTTCTGGATAATAACTAGTAATATGGAAAAAATAAAAATTTCTCAAGTCATCGTTGTAGAAGGTCGAGATGATACAGCTAACCTTAAAAGATACTTTGACGTAGAAACTTATGAAACGAGAGGGTCTGCGATTTGTCAAAAAGACATTCAACGCATCAAACATCTCCATAACTTGCACGGAGTGATCGTTTTTACCGATCCAGATGTCAATGGTGAGCGGATTCGTAGAATGATTATGACAGAGATTCCTAGCGTTCAGCATGCTTTTTTAAAGCGCAATGAGGCAGCTCCCAAGTCTAAAAGTAAAGGAAAATCATTAGGTATTGAGCATGCTTCTTATGAAGATTTGAGGATAGCTCTTTCGCAGGTGACTAAGAATTTTGAAAAAACGACTGATTTTGATATCACACGTTCAGATTTGATTCGCTTAGGATTTCTGGCAGGCAATGACAGCTGCAAACGTCGTGAATTTTTAGGAGAAGAACTCCGCATTGGCTATTCAAATGGAAAACAGTTGCTTAAACGACTAGAATTGTTTGGGATTGGATTGACAGATATTGAAAATGTGATGAAAGAGTACGAAAGGAATCGACATGGCAAATAGAAGCTATATTTATTTAAAAAACGGAGATGAGACACGTGTTTTAGCGGAGGGAATTTATACGATTCCTTATTTCTGGCAACTATTTTGGGGTGAAGAAGAGCTGCAAGCGGCTATTGATTTGTGGCAAAAAGCAGAAGAGCTTGAAAAAGAAGATAAAGAGAAGACAGAAGAATTTTATCGGACACAGGATACGGGGATTGCTCTTTCTGATGAAAACTTTCATCAGAATGCTCGTCACAATCGCTCCTTTTTAGAGCAGCATGCTCCACAGACTTTGCAACTGTACGATGACTTTGTGTGTTACATTACTGCAAATATCAAAGAGGGCGATACGCTAGGATTTGACGTTTTAGAAATTATTTCTATGGACGAGTTGCCTATTGCTTTTGACAAACTTTTAAAAAATGTCCGAGCTATTCAGCAAAATCGACCAGAAGATTTAGATTTTTCTTTAGCGGACGAGGATTTGCTTGGGATAGCTATGGGTTTCCCAGATGATTATGCTTCAGACATGCTGCCAGTAGATAATATTCTAAATTCGGTTGCTTACCAAGATGAGTTTAAGAAACGTAAAAATCAAAAAAACAAGCAAATGACTGATGTGACTGAATCTACTTCAACAGAAACTAAACGCCGTATTCATCTGGCATTTTGGATTTTGCTTGTGCTGGGAATTATGCGAATTTTATATATTTTATTCAGCTAATAGATAGAAAAGAGATTTATGAGAATTGCGGATTATAGTGTGACGCGAGCTGTGCTTGAGCGTCATGGTTTTACTTTTAAAAAATCATTCGGTCAGAATTTCTTGACCGATACCAATATTTTACAAAAAATTGTGGACACAGCTGAGATTGATGAGAATGTTAATGTTATCGAAATCGGACCAGGCATCGGAGCTCTAACTGAGTTTTTGGCAGAAAATGCAGCCGAAGTTATGACTTTTGAAATTGATGAGCGCTTGGTGCCGATTTTGGCAGATACTCTGCGGGATTTTGACAATGTGTGCGTGGTCAATGAAGATATTCTTAAGTCAGACTTGCAAGTCCGAATCAAGGAATTTGCCAATCCAAGTCTTCCTATCAAAGTGGTGGCCAACCTACCCTACTACATTACCACTCCTATCCTCATGCACTTGATTGAGAGTGGCATTCCTTTTAGTGAATTTGTTGTGATGATGCAGCGAGAAGTAGCTGATCGCATCTCGGCGCAGCCCAATAGTAAGTCTTATGGTAGTTTGTCAATAGCTGTACAATATTACATGACAGCTAAGGTCGCTTTTATCGTACCACGAACAGTCTTTGTTCCTGCTCCAAATGTGGATTCGGCTATCCTCAAGATGGTTCGCAGAGACCAGCCAGCAGTTGGGGTCAAGGATGAAGCTTTCTTCTTCAAAGTCTCAAAAGCTAGTTTTACCCACCGCCGGAAAACCCTCTGGAATAATCTGACCAGTTATTTTGGGAAGTCTAATGAAGTCAAAACAAAGCTAGAGTCCGCTTTGGACAATGCTGAGTTATCTCCAAGTGTACGAGGAGAAGCGCTTAATTTGCAAGAATTTGCACGTTTAGCAGATAGCTTATATGACGAGGGATTCAGATGAGTTGAATAATATTGTAAACAAAAAGCCTCACTAAGTTCATCTTAGTGAGGTTTTTCATAAGGAAAGGACGGGATTTGAACCCGCGCATGAATAAAATCCATTTGCCGGATTTCGAGTCCGGTGCCGTACCAAGCTGGGCCACCTTTCCAAAATTTAGAATAAGCAATTTTTGAATGGGCTCGATAGAAGCATTCAAAATAGGCTATTTCGTTTTAGGCGAGAAGACAAAGCGCAGCATAAGCTGCAATACCAAAACACCTAACAAAATAAAAATGCGGAAAAAGGGATTTGAACCCTCACGTCCGAATGGACACATGCGCCTGAAGCATGCGCGTCTGCCGTTCCGCCATTTCCGCTCGGTATCTATTATACCACATTAGCGATGTTTTTCATCATTTTTTGCACTAAAAAGCAAAATACTTGTTTTTTTGATATAATGAACTTATTAAGGTTAAAGGAGTTCATTTGAAAGGAACAATTGTGAAAGCCTTGGCTGGCTTCTATTATGTAGAGTCAGAAGGTAAGGTGTATCAGACCAGAGCCAGAGGGAATTTTCGCAAGAAAGGTCAAACTCCCTATGTGGGAGATGAGGTCGAATTTTCTGCTGAGAAAGATTCTGAAGGATACATTTTAAAAATAGCAGAGCGAAAAAACAGTCTAGTGAGGCCGCCCATCGTTAATATCAATCAGGCTGTCGTGATAATGAGTGCCAAAGAGCCAGATTTCAATCCTAATCTGTTGGATCGATTTTTAGTTCTCTTGGAACAAAAAGCTATTCGGCCGATTATCTATATCAGTAAATTGGATTTGTTGGAGGACGACAAAGAGCTAGATGCTTTTCTTGATGTTTACCAAGCGATTGGTTATGATACTGCCAAAACAGTCGCAGAACTGTTGCCATTTTTGACAAGTAAAAAGACGGTTTTCATGGGGCAGACAGGAGTTGGCAAATCCACTTTGCTCAATAAAATTGCACCGGATTTACAGTTAGAGACGGGTGAGATTTCAGAGAGTTTAGGTCGCGGTCGTCATACGACACGAGCTGTCAGTTTTTACAATCTTAATGGAGGAAAGATTGCGGATACTCCGGGGTTTTCTTCCTTGGATTATGAAGTGGACAATGCAGAGGATTTAAATCAAGCATTTCCTGAAATTGCCGAAGTCAGTCGTGGCTGCAAATTCCGAACTTGTACTCATACGCATGAACCGAGCTGTGCAGTGAAACCTGCTGTTGAAAATGGAACGATTGTAGCCTTTCGTTTTGAGAATTACTTGCAATTTTTGAGTGAAATTGAACATCGTCGTGAAACCTATAAAAAAGTAGCCAAGAAGCAACCTAAGTGAGGAGGAAGCCAAATGAAATCATATAAAATTGCACCGTCTATTTTAAGTGCAGACTATGCTAATTTTGAATCAGAATTGAAAAAATTAGAAGCCACAGGGGCAGATTACGCTCATATTGATATTATGGACGGACATTTTGTTCCCAATATCAGCTTCGGTGCGGGTGTGGTAGCGAGCATGCGACCACATAGTAAGTTGGTGTTTGATTGTCATCTCATGGTCTCCAATCCAGAACACCATATTGAAGATTTTGCTCGTGCGGGTGCAGATATTATCAGTATCCATGCTGAAGCAACGCCGCATATTCACGGAGCTTTGCAAAAGATTCGGGCAGCTGGTGTCAAGGCAAGTGTTGTTATCAATCCGGGAACGCCCGTTGAAGCGGTGAAAAATGTTTTGAATTTGGTTGATCAAGTCTTGGTTATGACTGTTAATCCAGGCTTCGGTGGGCAAGCTTTTCTACCAGAAACAATGGATAAAGTACGCGAATTAGTCGTTTTGAGAGAAGTGAACCAACTAGACTTTGATATTGAAGTAGATGGTGGTATTGATGATGAAACCATTGGCATTGCTAAAGAAGCTGGTGCTAATGTCTTTGTAGCGGGCAGTTACGTTTTCAAAGGAGATGTCGCTCATCAGGTTCAAACATTGAAAGAAGCATTGCATGACTAAAATTGCTCTTTTTGCTGGCGGGATGATAGATAGTTTTCAAGTGGATTTTGACATTTTTATCGGAGTGGACAGAGGAAGCCTGTTTCTCATTGAACAAGGCATTTGCCCAGATTTAGCGGTCGGTGATTTTGATTCTGTTTCGGAGGAAGAGTTGGCTTTGATTTGTTCTCAATCGAAAGAGGTACTTCAAGCACAACCTGAAAAAGATGATACGGATTTAGAGTTGGCTGTCAAAGCTGTTTTTGCACGTTCTCCACAGGCGCAAGTGACGATTTTTGGTGCTTTTGGCGGGCGCTTGGATCATACTTTGGCAAATATTTTCTTGCCGAGTAATCCAGAAATTACTCCTTATATGCAGCAAATTCGACTGTGCAATGCACAAAATCAGCTCTGCTATTGTCCTCAAGGGCGGCACGAGGTAAAGCCAGTGGCTGGTATGAACTATTTAGCTTTTATGCCTGCGGACAATAGTCGGTTGAGCATTGAAGGCGCCAAATATCCTTTAAACGAATCCAATTATTTTTTAAAAAAGTGTATGCTTCTAACGAATTTATAGATGAGCCCGTTTTTTTAGAGTGCCAATCGGGTTATGTTATTATCATTTATAGCAAAGACAGGAGTTAGTATGGAGTTTGTAATCATCTTCTTATTGCTGGGAAATCTTATTGTGACCTTTCTTTTGTGGCAAAAGAATCAGCAACAGACAGATCAAGCGAAGAAGATTTTTGAAGATCAAGCCGATCAATTATCTGATCAGTTGGATTACCGTTTTGAGCAGGAGCGACAGCAACGCCTTCTAGCACAGCAACAGCTGGAATTGGCTCTGGGAGATCGTTTGGGAGAGGTGCGCACGGATTTACATCGAAATTTAACAGAAATGCGGTTAGAGATAAGCGAGAATCTAACCAAAAATCGTGATAAGACAGACGAACGAATGCGCCAGATTCAAGAGTCAAATGACCGTCGTTTAGAACAAATGCGCCAAACAGTGGAAGAAAAATTAGAGAAAACGCTGCAGACGCGGTTGCAAACCTCCTTTGAAACGGTTTCTAAACAGTTGGAGTCAGTCAATCGTGGTCTAGGCGAGATGCAACATGTAGCGCGTGATGTGGGCACTCTAAATAAAGTGCTCTCCAATACCAAAACGCGTGGAATTTTAGGTGAATTGCAACTCGGTCAGATTATTGAAGATATCATGACACCGAGCCAGTACGAACGCGAATTTGCGACAGTTGCAGGCTCTAGTGAACGCGTAGAGTACGCGATTAAATTACCGGGGCAAGTAGAAAAAGAATACATTTATTTGCCAATTGATTCCAAGTTTCCGCTTGCTGACTACTATCGCTTAGAGGATGCTTATGAGTCAGGAAACAAAGAAGAGATTGATTTGTACCGCAAGTCTTTGTTGGCTAGTGTCAAACGTTTTGCCAAGGACATCAATAAGAAATACTTAGCGCCTCCTGCAACAACAAACTTTGGCGTGATGTTTTTACCAACGGAAGGGCTTTATTCAGAAGTCGTTCGCAATCCGGAATTCTTTGATAGTTTGCGTCGAGACGAGCAGATTGTGGTTGCAGGACCATCTACGTTGTCTGCCCTACTCAATTCGCTTTCGGTCGGTTTTAAAACGCTCAACATTCAAAGAAGTGCAGATGACATCAGCAAGGTTTTGGGCAATGTCAAATCAGAATTTAATAAATTTGGTGGCATTTTGCTCAAGGCGCAAAAACATTTGCAACACGCTTCTGGCAATATTGATGAATTGCTGACGCGCAGAACCAATGCTATCGAGCGAACTTTGCGTCATATTGAAATTTCGGACAAGTCGGACTTAAATGGTCTGCTAGATTTCCAAGATGAAGAGGAAGAATATGAAGATTAACCAAATGAAAAAAGACGAGCTGTTTGAGGGATTTTATCTCATCAAATCCGCTGAACTACGTCAGACAAGGGCTGGAAAAAATTATTTGGCATTTACCTTTCAAGATGATACGGGAACGATTGAAGGAAAATTATGGGATGCTCAACCTCACAATGTAGAAGAATTTACTGCTGGAAAAGTCGTGCACATGCAAGGGCGCAGAGAAGTGTATAACAACACCCCTCAAGTCAATCAAATTACCTTGCGATTGCCTAAAGTTGGCGAGCCAAACAATCCAGCTGATTTTAAGGAAAAACCACCAGTTGATGTCCAAGAACTACGTGAATATCTGTCACAAATGATCTTCAAAATTGAAAACCCAGTTTGGCAGCGTGTGGTACGGGCTTTGTATGCTAAATACGATAAAGAATTTTACTCCTATCCAGCAGCGAAAACCAATCACCACGCTTTTGAGGCAGGACTTGCTTTTCATACTGCGACTATGGTGCGGCTGGCAAATGCTATTGGTGAGATTTACCCGCAATTAAATAAGAGTTTACTTTATGCAGGAATTATGCTCCATGACTTAGCAAAGGTGCTGGAATTGACAGGCCCAGAGCAAACAGAATACACCGTTCGAGGCAATCTCATCGGACACATCGCTTTGATTGATGAAGAAATAACAAAGGTGTTGGCAGAATTAAAAATTGACGACACAAAAGAAGATGTCATTGTTCTCCGTCATGTTCTGCTAAGCCACCATGGCTTGTTGGAATATGGAAGTCCTGTCCGTCCGAAAATCATGGAAGCTGAAATTATCCACATGATTGACAATTTAGATGCGGAAATGATGATGATGACTTCGGCTCTAGCCTTGGTTGGCGAGGGTGAGATGACCAATCGAATCTTTGCTATGGACAACCGCTCTTTCTATAAGCCTAATTTTGATAAGTAAAAAGCGAAAAACGAATGTTATTGCAAAAATAATGTTCGTTTTTTGGACTGATTATGATATAATGAAGAAAATAAAATAAATTGGTGAAAAAATGAAATTAAGAAGAAGTGAACGCATGGTAGTTATTTCTAACTACCTAATCAATCATCCGTACGAATTAACAAGTCTCAATACATTTGCTGAAAAGTATGAGTCCGCAAAATCTTCCATTTCTGAAGATATTGTCATTATCAAACGTGCTTTTGAAGAAATGGAAATCGGGCATATCGAAACCATTACAGGAGCAGGAGGAGGCGTTATTTTTACTCCCTCTATCTCGGATAAAGAAGCTAGAGCAATGGTGGAAGACCTCCGCACGAAATTATCTGAAAGCAATCGGATTTTACCTGGCGGCTACATTTATTTGTCGGATTTGTTGAGTACGCCTTCTATATTAAATAACATTGGGCGCATTATTGCCAAGACGTTTCGAAATCAAAAAATTGATGCTGTAATGACCGTTGCTACAAAAGGAGTGCCGTTGGCAAATGCAGTGGCAAATGTGTTAAATGTTCCATTTGTCATTGTGCGCCGCGACTTGAAAATCACAGAGGGTTCAACGGTTAGTGTCAATTATGTGTCTGGTTCAAGTGGTGACCGTATTGAAAAAATGTTTTTGTCGAAACGCAGCCTGAAAGCTGGAAGTCGTGTGTTAATCGTAGATGATTTCTTAAAAGGTGGCGGAACAGTCAATGGCATGATTAGTCTTTTACGAGAATTTGATTCGGAATTGGCTGGTGTAGCAGTCTTTGCAGAAAATGCACAGACAGAACGCGAACATTTGGATTACAAATCATTGTTGAAAGTGACAGCTATTGATGTGAAGTCCAACAAAATCAGCGTAGAAGTTGGCAATATTTTTGACAAATAGATGAGGTGAAAATTTGAAAAATATATTGGATAAATTGGATCAAAGCTCCTTGTGGCTGAGAGTTTCGATTGTTACAGTTTTGGCACTCATTCTTGCTGCTGGATTATTTTTCGTTAAAAAGCAAGATGACGCGGCGCGTGCAGCCGCTCCGACTGTAAGACGAACAGTTTCAACGTCAAAACCTTCAGAGTCGAAAGCAGAAAAGGACAAAAAAGAACAAGCGAAAATTGTGCAAGAAGCAGAAGAGGCTGTTAAAAAACTGGAAGCGGAGCAGACAACAGCTAATGTAACAGCTGCTCAGGAAAAAGTAGATAAGGTAAAAGACGAAACACAAAAGACTCAATTTCAACAGCGGATTAAGGCAGTCAGTGATGCGATTGCGGCGCGTGCAGCTAGCGAAGCAGCTGCTACAGAAAGTCAAAATGCTGTGACGCCTCAAACAGATGCAGGGCAAACGTACCAACAAACTTATCCTCAAACCTATCAAACTCCAGCCACTTCAGCTACCACAGGACAGGCTGATACCAATTCGGCTCAAACTCCAGCGACTAGCGGAGCAGGTATCCCAGCCGCAAATACTACGGGGCAGTAACTGGGATTTCAATAAGAAAACTATAAAAAATATATTGACAAAGAAAGTGCCGTCGTGTTATACTAATAGACGGTACTTTTTACTTTTGGTCTCTCAAAAGTGTACAGAGACGTGCTGACAAATGTTGCAAAAGTATACGCAGATGATAGCTGTCACCAAGTGTATCATCACCAAAATTAAAAAAATACAGGAGAAATGTAGATGCCTACAATTAACCAATTGGTTCGCAAACCGCGTAAATCAAAAGTAGAAAAATCTAAATCACCAGCTTTAAACGTTGGTTATAATAGTCTTAAACGTGTACCTACTCGTGAAAACTCACCACAAAAACGTGGTGTTGCAACTCGTGTTGGTACTATGACACCTAAAAAACCTAACTCAGCTCTTCGTAAATTTGCTCGTGTACGTTTGAGCAACTTGATCGAAGTGACTGCATATATCCCAGGTATCGGACATAACTTGCAAGAACACAGTGTTGTGCTTCTTCGTGGTGGACGTGTAAAAGACCTTCCAGGGGTACGTTACCATATCGTTCGTGGTGCACTTGATACTGCAGGTGTAACTGATCGTAAACAAGGCCGTTCTAAATACGGTACGAAAAAACCAAAAGCATAAGGAAAGGGGATAAAGATCAATGAGTCGTAAAAACCGTGCGCCTAAGCGCGAAGTATTGCCAGATCCGCTCTACAATTCAAAATTAGTGACACGTCTTATCAACCGCGTTATGCTTGATGGGAAACGTGGTACAGCAGCTTCAATCGTATATGGTGCTTTTGAACAAATCAAAGAAGCTACTGGAAATGATGCACTTGAAGTATTTGAAACAGCAATGGAAAATATCATGCCTGTACTTGAAGTACGTGCTCGCCGTGTTGGTGGTTCTAACTACCAAGTCCCAGTTGAAGTTCGTCCAGAACGTCGTACAACTCTTGGACTTCGTTGGTTGGTAACTATTTCACGTTCACGTGGAGAACACACTATGCAAGATCGCCTTGCAAAAGAAATCATGGATGCAGCTAACAATACTGGTGCAGCTGTTAAAAAACGTGAAGATACTCACCGTATGGCTGAAGCTAACCGTGCTTTTGCTCACTTCCGCTGGTAAGATTAAGATACTAAGGGCGTTAAAAAAGCGACAGAAAATTAGGAAACTTGACGAAGAATCAGAGATTCTAGGAAAGTTTATACCTAAAGGTAGCCATATCCCTAATACAGCAAAGCTGAAAGGGCTACGTCTCTATTTTCCGAGCTTTTAGCCCGAGTTCAATTGAGTTTTTGAGATTTTAATCCGAACTCAAATTTAAGATGCGAAAGCGTTAAAAGAGTCCAAGAGAAAATAGGAAATCGAAGCAGGTTGCGATTGCAACCAATGAGATTTATCTTTTTCTTTAGATTTTTAGCTTAATCAAAATTGTTAGGATCGTAAAAGCGTTAGGCATTGCACTTGACCCAATCAACTACAAAAACTTCAGGAGGAGCGGGTAGGATTTGCCTACTCGCTTTTCTTAAAATATGTTATAATAAACTGTAAATAAAATAATAGGAGAAACAACCAAATGGCTCGCGAATTTTCACTTGAAAAAACTCGTAACATCGGTATCATGGCTCACGTCGATGCTGGTAAAACAACAACGACTGAACGTATTCTTTACTATACCGGTAAAATCCATAAAATTGGTGAAACACACGAAGGTGCTTCACAAATGGACTGGATGGAACAAGAACAAGAACGTGGTATTACCATTACATCTGCTGCAACAACAGCACAATGGAAAGATTACCGTGTCAACATTATCGACACACCAGGACACGTGGACTTCACAATTGAAGTACAACGTTCCCTTCGTGTATTGGATGGTGCCGTAACTGTCCTTGACTCACAATCAGGTGTTGAACCTCAAACGGAAACAGTTTGGCGTCAAGCAACTGAATATGGTGTTCCACGTATCGTATTTGCTAACAAAATGGATAAAATTGGTGCAGACTTCCTTTACTCAGTAAGCACTCTTCACGATCGCCTTCAAGCAAATGCTCATCCAATTCAATTGCCAATCGGTGCAGAAGATGATTTTCGTGGTATCATTGACTTGGTTCGTATGAAAGCTGAAATCTATACAAATGATCTTGGAACAGATATTCTTGAAGAAGATATTCCAGCTGATTATCTTGAACAAGCCCAAGAATGGCGTGAAAAATTGGTAGAAGCAGTTGCTGAAACTGATGAAGACTTGATGATGAAATACCTTGAAGGTGAAGAAATTACTGAAGCAGAACTAAAAGCTGCCATCCGTAAAGCAACTATCAATGTTGAATTCTTCCCAGTTCTTGCTGGTTCTGCCTTCAAGAACAAAGGTGTTCAAATGATGCTTGATGCAGTTATTGACTACCTTCCAAGCCCACTTGACATTCCAGCTATCAAGGGTGTAAACCCAGATACTGAAGAAGAAGAAACTCGTCCTGCATCTGATGACGAACCATTTGCAGCACTTGCTTTCAAGATTATGACAGACCCATTTGTTGGTCGTTTGACTTTCTTCCGTGTGTACTCAGGTGTCTTGAACTCAGGTTCATACGTTTTGAATACTTCTAAAGGAAAACGTGAACGTATCGGACGTATCCTGCAAATGCACGCTAACCACCGAAATGAAATCGAAACAGTTTACTCTGGTGACATCGCTGCAGCTGTTGGTTTGAAAGATACTACAACTGGTGACTCATTGACAGATGAAAAGGCAAAAATTATCCTTGAATCTATCGAAGTTCCAGAACCAGTTATCCAATTGATGGTTGAACCTAAGTCAAAAGCTGACCAAGATAAGATGGGTATTGCCCTTCAAAAATTGGCTGAAGAAGACCCAACTTTCCGCGTTGAAACTAACGTTGAAACTGGTGAAACAGTTATCTCTGGTATGGGTGAACTTCACTTGGATGTCCTTGTAGACCGTATGCGTCGTGAATTCAAAGTTGAAGCAAACGTAGGTGCTCCTCAAGTATCTTATCGTGAAACTTTCCGTGCACAAACATCAGCACGTGGATTCTTCAAACGTCAATCAGGTGGTAAAGGTCAATTCGGTGATGTTTGGATTGAATTTACTCCAAATGAAGAAGGAAAAGGATTCGAGTTTGAAAATGCTATCGTTGGTGGTGTGGTTCCACGTGAATTCATCCCAGCTGTAGAAAAAGGTTTGATTGAGTCAATGGCAAACGGTGTTCTTGCTGGTTACCCAATCGTTGACGTGAAGGCAAAACTGTATGATGGTTCATACCACGATGTCGACTCATCAGAAACAGCCTTCAAAGTTGCTGCCTCTCTTGCTCTTAAAGAAGCTGCTAAGACTGCGCAACCAACCATTCTTGAACCAATGATGCTTGTTACAATTACTGTACCAGAAGAAAACCTCGGTGACGTTATGGGACACGTAACAGCTCGTCGTGGACGTGTTGATGGTATGGAAGCTCATGGTAACAGCCAAATCGTTCGTGCCTATGTTCCACTTGCTGAAATGTTCGGTTATGCAACAGTTCTTCGTTCAGCATCACAAGGACGCGGTACTTTCATGATGGTATTTGACCACTACGAAGATGTACCGAAGTCAGTACAAGAAGAAATCATTAAGAAAAATAAAGGTGAGGCTTAATCAAGTCAAGCCCATGCGTCCGCAGTTGCGGGCGTTTTTTATAAAAAAGGAAGCTGGGACAATGTACTCAGCTTCCTTTGTTTATATAGTCAGAATTATAAGATGCAGTGGTTTGGAGAAGCTCTATTCACCTTAGTCAATGTAGAGTTTCCCATGCACAATTAATTAGGCACTTTAGTGCCAATTAATCACTGCTGAGTGGACTCTAATACGGTGATAAATCAACTTTTACAGCTCTACTCAACCGTACAGAGGTGGGACGATGAAATCAAGTTTTTACGAAACTACTGATTTCTGTCCCACTCTCTTTTTGCATATCTCCCACTTAGCTTCCGAAAATGAAAGAGAAATGAAAATCTTTGAAAGGAATGATATTCCTTGTTAATAATGCTGAAATCAGTTGCAATTTTAAGGGATAAAGTATATAATAGATATGTTGAAAGGTGATTTGTAGCAACTCAAGTTACTCTTTTCACATAAAAATTTTTTGATTTTCATAAGGAGGAAATCACGAATGGTAGTTAAAGTTGGTATTAACGGTTTCGGTCGTATCGGTCGTCTTGCATTCCGTCGTATCCAAAACGTAGAAGGTGTTGAAGTTACTCGTATCAACGACCTTACAGATCCAGTTATGCTTGCACATTTGTTGAAATATGACACAACTCAAGGTCGTTTCGACGGTACTGTGGAAGTTAAGGAAGGTGGATTCGAAGTTAACGGTAAATTCGTTAAAGTTTCTGCTGAACGTGACCCAGAACAAATCGACTGGGCTACTGACGGTGTAGAAATCGTTTTGGAAGCAACTGGCTTCTTTGCTAAGAAAGATGCAGCTGAAAAACACCTTAAAGGTGGAGCTAAGAAAGTTGTTATCACTGCTCCTGGCGGAAACGATGTTAAAACAATCGTATTTAACACTAACCACGATGTTCTTGATGGTACTGAAACAGTTATTTCAGGTGCTTCATGTACTACAAACTGCTTG
Source organism: Streptococcus sp. HMSC071H03 (assembly GCF_001813035.1). Classification (NCBI taxonomy): domain Bacteria; kingdom Bacillati; phylum Bacillota; class Bacilli; order Lactobacillales; family Streptococcaceae; genus Streptococcus; species Streptococcus sp. HMSC071H03. The sequence continues at coordinate 39,379 of NZ_KV811170.1, forward strand.
GCTCCAATGGCTAAAGCACTTCAAGACAACTTCGGTATCGTTGAAGGTTTGATGACAACAATCCACGCTTACACTGGTGACCAAATGATTCTTGACGGTCCACATCGTAAAGGTGATCTTCGCCGTGCTCGTGCTGGTGCTGCAAATATCGTTCCTAACTCAACTGGTGCTGCTAAAGCTATCGGTCTTGTTATCCCAGAATTGAACGGTAAACTTGATGGTTCAGCCCAACGTGTTCCAACTCCAACTGGATCAGTTACTGAATTGGTTGCTGTTCTTGAAAAGAATGTAACTGTTGATGAAGTAAATGCAGCTATGAAAGCAGCAGCTAACGAATCATACGGTTACACAGAAGATCCAATCGTATCTTCAGATATCGTAGGTATGTCATTTGGTTCATTGTTTGATGCAACTCAAACTAAAGTTCTTGATGTTGACGGAAAACAATTGGTGAAAGTTGTATCTTGGTACGATAACGAAATGTCATACACTGCACAACTTGTACGTACTCTTGAATATTTTGCAAAAATTGCTAAATAATTCATCAGTATAGAAAAGGGAGGCTTGCCTCTCTTTTTTTGTTGTCATTCGCTCCTCGGCTCAGACTTGTGGAAGTTGGGAGTTGAATATGTATAAAAATTAAATTAGAATGTTGATAAAACTCCAGAGTTTCCACTCGTTTGGTCGTTATGACCAAGCTACAATAAAAACAACTTGACTTTACCCAAATCAAGTTGTTTTTTTACTATGTAAGGATTGTATTGCTAGATTTCTTCATCTGGTGTTAAAATCATTGGGATGATAATGGGCTCACGCTCTGTGTTTTCATATAAAAATGGTCTAAGAGCATTTACGATAGCACCATTGACTGACTGAATGCTAGCATCTTTATTTTTTAATGCAATACGAATCGCATTGAAAAGAATACGTTGGCTATGACGGATCAGTTCACCTGATTCACGCATATAGATAAAACCGCGACTAAGAATATCAGGACCAGCCAAAATCATTTTTGATTTAAAGTCAACGGTAGCTACTGCAAGGACAACGCCATCTTCGGAAAGGTCACGTCTGTCGCGAAGGACTGCGGCACCGATTTCTCCGATACGATTACCATCAACATAAATATCTTGGGCATTGAAACTTCCTGCAATACGAGCTGAATTGGCAGTTAAAGCAAGGACGTCTCCATTGCTCATGATAAAGATATTCTTTTTAGGGATGCCTGTATCCATTGCAAGCCCGGCATGGACTTTTTGCATGCGGTATTCACCATGGACTGGCATGAAATACTTCGGTTTTATCAAGCGAAGCATGAGTTTTTGTTCTTGTTGCCCTCCGTGCCCAGAGGTATGGATATTATTGATTTTTCCATGGATAACATCAACGCCAGCTTCTGAAATGGTGTTGATGAGCTTATTGACACTGGTGGTATTTCCAGGGATAGGACTAGAAGAGAAAATCACTGTATCACCTGGTTGAAGCTGCACTTGACGATGTGTTCCATTCGCAATGCGTGAAAGAGCTGCCATTGGCTCTCCTTGACTTCCTGTACACATGATTAGAATTTCATTTGCAGGATAATCTTTAATTTCATTTGGTTCAATGAACGTCCCTTTTGGGGTTTTGATATAACCTAGTTCGATTCCGTTGACAATGGCTTTTTCCATTGAACGTCCAAAAACAGCAATTTTTCGGCCAGTTTTAACCGCAGCATCCGCAGCTTGTTGAAGACGGAAGATATTTGAGGCAAAGGAGGCAAAAATAATCCGCCCGTGAATGCCTTCAATGATTTTCATGATAGATTGACCAACGACTTTTTCGGAATTTGTGAAAGTTGGAATTTCTGCATTGGTGGAATCAGAAAGAAGTGCTAGAACGCCATCTTCCCCAAGAGCTGCCATTCGATGTAAATCTGCTGGCTCGCCAACGGGGGTAAAGTCAAACTTGAAATCACCCGTACAAACAATTTTCCCTTGAGGTGTGTGGATGACAATTCCCAAAGGCTCTGGGATAGAGTGAGTTGTGCGGAAGAAGGTTGCTTTTAAATTTTTAAATTGAAGTTCGGTATTTTGATTGATTTCGTAGAGTTTAGCGTCACGTAAAAGTCCGTGCTCTTCCAATTTACCACGAATCAGTGCAAGGGCAAGTGGTCCAGCATAAATGGGAACATTTGCTTGCTTGAGAAGGAAGGGAATCCCTCCGATGTGGTCTTCGTGACCGTGAGTAATCAACACTCCTTTGATACGGTCAATATTTTCTACGATATAAGAATAATCAGGAATGACATAATCAATCCCTAAGAGGTCGTCTTCAGGAAATTTAATCCCTGCATCAACGATGATAATCTCATCCTGGTATTCAATCCCGTAGGTATTTTTTCCGATTTCTCCTAAACCACCAATGGCAAATACACCGACTTCTTCGGGTTTTAAAGTATATGACATGGTTTAGAGCTCCGTAATTGTAAAGTTGCCTGATTCTTTTTCGTATTCTAAATGTTTGTCAGACAAAAGTGTAATCAATTCAACATTATAAGGTGTTTTTTCTTCGACGAGTTTCCGGGCTTTGATGCGTCCTTCTAGTTCGTCTTTGGCGTCAATATCCAAGTAGAGAGAATGCGTGTTTTCCCGACGTGGATTGCGTTCTTTTGTTTCTTGATAAAAAACTTTGTAAATCATTTCAATTCCTTTCTCATTCATAATCAATCTACCAGAAAATAGCCACCTTATTTTCAAGGGCGGTCTCCATCTATTTGATTTTCTGGGTAATAAATTGATTTTGATACGTTACAATTATAATCATTATATCATAAAAAGGTTATTTAGTAAAAGAAAGAAGTGAGAAAAACTAGGAAAACGATTTTCAAAAGGTCTTGTTTTTTTGGAAATCATATTGAGGAAATCCGTATTTTTTGTAGTATAATAGAAAGTAGATTATCACAAAGGAAAGATAAGAATGAAAGTTTTAGCTTTTGACACATCCAGCAAAGCCCTAGCAATTGCGATTTTAGAAGATGAGAGTTTGCTTGCTGAGATGACGATAAATATTAAGAAAAATCATAGCGTTACATTGATGCCGGCTATTGATTTTTTAATGGAAAGTTTGGATTTAAAACCAACTGACTTAGAACGCATTGTGGTTGCAGAAGGTCCGGGTAGTTATACAGGTTTGCGAATTGCTGTGGCAACAGCCAAAACGTTAGCATATACGCTTAAAATAGATTTGGTAGGAGTTTCTAGCTTGCGAATTCTGGTGCCAGAGGACATTGACGGCTTGGTCATTCCTCTCATGGATGCTAGACGCAATCATGTCTATGCTGGTTTTTATGAAAATGGCAGAGCAGTTCAGCCAGAAGCTCATTTATCTTTTGAAGAAGTGTTAGAAAAAGCCAAGTCTGCTTCTCAGGTAACTTTTGTAGGAGAAGTGGAAAATTTTGCGGAGCAGATTCAATCCGCTTTGCCAGCAGCTCTTATCAAAGCAACCCTGCCAAGCGCTGTGCTCCTTGCTAAAATCGGTCTGCAACTATCGGATCGTTCTGTTCATGATTTTGTGCCGAATTACCTCAAGCGAGTGGAAGCAGAAGAGAATTGGCTCAAAAATCATCAAGAAACGAGCGATTCTTACATCAAGCGCTTATGATTGAGATTAAAAAAGATGAAAAAAAGCAGGTTGCTGATTTGGCAGAGCAGATTTACCAAGTATTAAAAGATGTGTATGCTGTCAGTCCTTGGAATATAGAGCAGATTGAGAAAGATTTACAAAATCCTCTGTCGGTTTATGTTTTGGCTTTGGAAGCTCAAAATTTAATTGGCTTTCTGGCTTTTCAAGGGTCGGATTTTGAAGCGGAAGTTTTACAAATTGCGGTTAAGAAAGCCTATCAAGGACAAAAAATTGCGACCGCTTTGTTTGAACATCTGCCAATTGACAAAGAGATTTTTCTCGAAGTGAGAGAATCCAACAAAGCAGCTCTGCTATTTTACCAAAAAGAGAAATTTATAAAAATCGCTCGGCGTAAGAATTACTATCATGAGCCAGTGGAAGATGCGATTGTAATGAAAAGGGAAAACAATGAATGACAGATATATTTTAGCTTTTGAGACCTCCTGCGATGAGACTAGCGTAGCGGTTTTAAAAAATGACGCTGAACTCTTATCCAATGTTATTGCGAGCCAGATTGAGAGCCATAAACGTTTTGGTGGCGTGGTACCGGAAGTAGCCAGCCGTCACCATGTGGAAGTTATCACAGCTTGTATTGAGGAGGCTCTTGCGGAGGCTGGTATTACAGAAAAAGAAGTGACTGCAGTAGCGGTAACTTATGGACCGGGACTAGTCGGTGCTCTTTTGGTCGGGCTGGCAGCTGCCAAGTCCTTTGCGTGGGCACATCATTTACCGCTTATTCCTGTCAATCATATGGCAGGTCATCTGATGGCGGCTCAGAGTGTTGAGAAATTAGAATACCCTCTTTTAGCATTATTAGTCAGTGGAGGGCATACGGAATTGGTTTATGTTAGCGAAGCTGGTGATTATCAGATTGTCGGAGAAACACGCGATGATGCAGTTGGAGAAGCTTATGATAAAGTTGGTCGTGTGATGGGATTGACTTATCCAGCTGGGCGTGAGATAGATGAATTGGCCCATAAAGGACAAGATATTTATGATTTTCCGAGAGCGATGATTAAAGAGGATAATTTAGAATTTTCTTTCTCTGGGTTGAAGTCTGCCTTTATCAACCTCTGTCACAATGCGGAGCAAAGGGGTGAAAGTTTGTCGAAAGAAAATTTGGCTGCTAGTTTTCAAGCTGCTGTTTTAGATATTCTCATGGCAAAAACAAAAAAAGCTTTGGAGAAATATCCTGTTAAGACCTTAGTCGTTGCGGGAGGTGTTGCTGCTAATCAAGGTTTACGTGAACGTTTAGCAGCTGAAATGACAGATATCAAGGTAATCATACCGCCTTTGCGTCTCTGTGGGGACAATGCAGGAATGATTGCTTATGCGAGCGTCAGTGAGTGGAACAAAGGGAATCTTGCAACATTGAGCTTGAATGCTAAGCCAAGTCTGGCATTTGACACAATGGAAGAATAAATATGATTGGAAAAAGTTTTAAGGATGGGGCTAAGGCAGCGATGCCAACGGCTCTTGGGTATATTAGTATTGGACTAGCTTGTGGAATTATTGGTGCTTCTTATGTCAGTCCTCTTGAAATGGCACTCATGAGCAGTTTAGTCTATGCAGGAAGTGCTCAGTTTGCTATGCTAGCACTTCTTGCGATTCACGCACCGGTAACAGCTATTGCTCTGACAGTTTTTTTAATCAATTTGCGGTTGTTTTTGCTGAGCCTTCATACATCAACCTTTTTTTGGCATGCCAGTCTATTGCAAAATATCGGTATCGGAATACTCTTGACAGATGAAACATACGGCGTTTTACTAAGTGAGCGTGTCCATACAAAGGATATTTCGCTTCAGTGGATGTATGGCAATAATATTACGAGCTATCTTGCTTGGATTGTTGGCTCTGTGGTCGGAACGACATTAGGAAGTCTTTTGCCCAATCCAGAAGTGTTTGGACTGGACTTTGCGCTGGTGGGCATGTTTATTGGGATTTTTTCTTCCCAATTTTTAGTGATGCTCCATAAAACAAAACTTCAAAAACTAGTAGTGATTTTGGTTGTGGTAGCTTTGTCGTTCTATGCTTTAAGTATGCTTGTTTCTTCGTCTTTAGCTGTTTTAACGTCGACCTTATTAGGCTGTGCTGTGGGGGTAATACTAGATGATAAATAATTATATATTTGTCGCCATTCTTCTCTCAGCCTTGGTGACGTGGCTAGCGCGGGTGACTCCTTTTATCTTGGTAAAATATCGCGGCTTACCTAAAGTTGTAGAACGATTTTTACAGTATTTACCAGTCTCTATTATTTTTGCATTGATTTTATCCAGCCTTACAAATGGGAAGATAGGGCAGTTGCCAACCTTTAAATGGCTAGATTTAATAGCTGTCTTTCCAACAATTTATATTGCTTTTCGCTATCGTAACTTAGTAGTGACCGTGATTTTTGGTGTGATATTGGTAGCTATTCTGCGATTTATCTTTTAACTTTATAGAAATAACTCTGTCTTAGGAAATCACTAAAGCGGAGTTTTAGTTAAAAATGACCGTTTAAGACTTAAAACAGACCATTCAGAATTTTAATGAGTTTTTTATTTAGATTGGGTACAATGAGAGTTTGTTGTAAAGTAGATTTGCGGTTACTATTTTCATTTCCAAAGGGGCTTTTTCCGAGTCTGCCAAAAGCAGTATTGAGACTTACTTCGCAAACTCTATCTATAACCTCAAGTCAGTGCTTTGAGCAATTATCTACTTCGTTAAGAATTTTAGGTATCAAAAAGTAGAGGCTGGGACAAAAGTCCGACCTCAAGTATAAAAAGCGAACAAAACTAGTTTTCTGGTAATCAGAATTCTGCTTTGTTCGCTTTTCGCATTTAATTATAGATTTGAAGGGCTTAATAATTAAGATTTTTAAAAATTGAAATCTTTTTGTCCCAAACTCTTTACAAGCTATTGTTTTCCCAACAAATGTAGTGATTGGAAAAGCACTTTTGATTTTAATCAATTAGAGTTCTTTAGAACAATTGATTAGGAATAGGTGCCACCCATCACAGCTATCTGTTAGTTTTCTTTTTTGTCTAATTTCTTGCCTAACTCAATAATGTATTGTTTCATATCGTCTTTGATTTGAGGATGTTTGAGGGCATAGTCAATAGATGTTTTCATAAAGCCAAATTTGTCGCCGACATCATAACGGTCACCTGTGAACTCACGAGCGAATACTCTTTGTGTTTTGTTGAGAGTATCAATAGCATCTGTCAGCTGGATTTCATTTCCGGCACCTGGCTTTTGTGTTTCCAAGATGGAGAAGATTTCAGGCGTCAGTAGGTAGCGTCCGATAATGGCGAGATCACTTGGTGCGTCTTCTGGTTTTGGCTTTTCAACAAAAGTTTCAACGCTGTAGAGCCCATTTACTCCTTCACCTTGTGGATTAATAACACCGTAAGAAGAAACTTCGTCGTGTGGCATTTTCATGACAGCAATAGTTGAAGCGTGTGTTTCTTCGTAATCGTTCATCAATTGCTTGGTAAGTGGTACTGCTTTGTCATTTGTAATGTCCATTAGGTCATCACCTAGCATGACAACGAAAGGTTCATTCCCAACGAAAGCTTTGGCCTGTAAAACAGCGTCTCCAAGCCCACGTGGATGGCTTTGACGAATGAAATGAAGACCGATACCAGTCGTTTCATCTACGAGTTTTAAAAGATCAGATTTACCTTTTTCTTTGAGGTTGTACTCCAATTCAAAATTTGAATCAAAGTGGTCTTCAATGGAGCGTTTAGATTTTCCGGTTACGACCAAGATGTCTTTGATACCGGCCTTTAATGCTTCTTCGACAATAAATTGAATAGTCGGTTTGTCAACGATAGGCAGCATTTCTTTGGCGAGCGCTTTGGTTGCTGGCAAGAAACGAGTTCCAAGTCCAGCAGCAGGGATAACAGCTTTTCTTACTTGAGTCATATGACCCTCCTTTTTTGTAGTAGCTAATTACGACCATTCGTTTTCAGCTTTGAATTCATTATTCATTATATCATAAATGGCGTCTTTTATGTTAAGGCTTTCATAAATCACGTGATAGATCGCTTGAGTAATTGGCATATAGACACCCAGTTCTTGTGCGAGTTCGTAAGCAGCTTTGGTGGTGGAAATGCCTTCGATGACCATGCCCATGTTGGCTTCAATATCTTCTAACTTTTCGCCACGACCAAGAGCATCACCAGCGCGCCAATTACGTGAGTGAACGGAGGTTCCTGTAACAATTAAATCTCCTACTCCGGATAAGCCACTATATGTTAAGGGACTAGCACCAAGTTTGACGCCAAGACGAGTAATTTCTGCTAAGCCGCGTGTGATAATCGCAGCTTTTGCATTATCACCGTAACCGAGACCATGAAGGGCACCTGCTCCGACAGCAATGATATTTTTTAGTGCGCCGGCTGTTTCTACGCCGATGACATCTGTATTAGTGTAGAGACGGAAGTAGTGATTGCTGAAAAGTTCTTGAACATATTTTGCTGCTTCTAAGTCTTTTGAAGCTGCTGTGATGAGAGTAATGTCGCGAACGATAGTCTCCTCAGCGTGGCTGGGACCAGAGACAACGACGATTTCGCTACGGAATTGTTCAGGCAATTCTTCCTCTAAAATCATGGAAAGTCGTTTGTGAGTGTCGGGCTCCAGACCTTTTGAAGCATGCATCACTTTAACTGGATGATCCAGCACCTCGGCTACTTGTTTGGCTACAAGACGTGTGACCTTGGTTGGAACGACGAAAAGGATAGCATCCACGCCATCAAGGGTTTCTTTTAAGTCGTAATACGCTGTGATCTTTTCATCAAGAACAATATCTTTAAAATACCGTTTGTTAGTGTGGTGCTCGTTGATTTCAGTAATTTGTTCGGCAATATTGCCCCAAATACGAACTTCATGTCCGTTGTCATTTAATACTTGTGCCAAGGCAGTACCCCATGAACCAGGGCCTAAAACAGCAACTGTTTGTTTTTCCATGTTCTTCTCCTTATAGAGTTTTCTAATTTCATTTTACCATAGAAAGCGATAAATTTCTTGTTTAGTAGTAGCTTGTTTTTATAAGTTATTATTTTATAAGAATAAAGGCTGATTAAAGTGCATAAAAAGAGTGTAATGAGGCAGGAGTTGTGGCTAGTATAAAAACTATTTATCACGACCTTTAAAAAAATCAATTGGACGGCAGGTAGAGGAAGTGGTAAGATTGTGTATATCAATGAGGAGGGAATCGTATGAGCAGACCGATTGTTGGAGTGACCGCTAATCTTTGTCCTGTCGATAAGGAAGGTAAAAATATCCATTCGTCCGTTTCTAGTAAATTTGCTGAGAGTATCAGAATTGCTGGTGGATTGCCTATGATTATCCCTGTTGGTGACAAAAGTTTGGTGAGGGATTATATTGAAAGTATTGATAAATTGATTTTGTCTGGCGGACAACATGTGCACCCCACTTTTTACGGAGAAAAGCAGACGATTGAGAGTGATGATTACAATATGGTGCGAGACGAATTTGAGCTGGCTCTGTTAGCAGAAACTATTCGACAAGAAAAACCAATTATGGCAATTTGCCGAGGCTTGCAGTTGGTCAATGTTGCTTTTGATGGAACGCTCAATCAGCATATTGACAACCATTGGCAGGGCTTACCTTTTGGAACTTCTCATTCTATTCAAACTGAGAAAGGCAGCATTGTTGAAGAATTGTTCGGTCGTGCTAGTCAGATTAACTCTGTCCACCGACAAAGTATTAAAGATTTGGCACCGAATTTTCGCGCAACAGCTTTTGATCCTAGGGATAAAACCATTGAAGCGATTGAGTCGCTAGATGATAGTCGGATCATTGGGCTTCAATGGCACCCAGAGTTTTTAGTCAATGAAGAAAAAGGGAATCTAGAACTTTTTCAGTATCTTTTGCAGAAATTGTAAATTTGAAATACGGCTTAAGCTTCATTTAAGAAAATCATTTTATAATAATATTATCAAATGAAGACCTCCTAACTTTATTTGATGAAATCCTAAAACTTTTTCATAATAATCTCCCTATAAGGATCACCAAAGAGGTGGTCTTTTTTCTACCATTTGTCAAGCAATTCAATATTTTTCAGTCAAAGAATTGATGATTGATTTGATT
>NZ_KV811171.1:0-2314 GCF_001813035.1 Streptococcus sp. HMSC071H03
TTATTTGTCCAACTTTTGGGGGTCAGTACAGAATGGCTCCATTTTTATTTTTCATCAATAACAATTCTGACTTTTTTATCTTCGGTTGGGACAGAATAAACAATCGTTCTTATCGCAGAGATCGTGCGACCTTTACGACCGATTACACGTCCAACATCACTAGGGTCAAGATCTAAATGATATTCCAAAAATTCTGGTGTATCTTCAATCTTGATAGTTAAAGCATCTGGTTGTGAAATCAAAGGTTTCACTATCGCAATAATAAGATTTTCAATCGTGTCCATAGTCAACCTGCAGTTCTATTATTTAGAGTATTTAGAATCGTGGAATTTCTTCATCACGCCAGCTTTTGAAAGAATGTTACGAACAGTATCAGAAGGTTGAGCACCTTTTGACAACCAGTCAAGAATACGATCTTCTTTTAAAGTTACTTGGTTTTCAGCAACAAGTGGATTGTATGTTCCAACTGTTTCAATAAAACGTCCGTCACGAGGTGAACGTGAGTCTGCTACGTTGATACGGTAGAAAGGTTTTTTCTTAGAACCCATACGAGTTAAACGGATTTTAACTGCCATTTTAAAAATTTCTCTTTTCTCTTTTTTATTTTTAGGAATAGCAGAGCTACTCCCAACACATTCTATCTTATCACAAGAAAGAAAAGGTGTCAAGAAAAAATCTTGACATCTTTTGATATCACCATTCTACAACTTCAAAGACTGTAGCTGTCAGATCTTCAACAAAAGAATCGCTAACTTGACGACTATTTCCAGCTACAAGTTTCAAATTTCCAATATCTTCAATATTGTATTTATCACCACTTGCATTAAAAATTACAAGGTAATAATTGTCATCCTTCACTTCAAAAATGACAATTCCGCTTCCGGAATGCGCCGAATGTACAAAGGCATGCTGGTAAATGTCATCATAATGCTGGTAAGAAAATTCTTTTGTTGTCGTTTTTAAATGAATCATCTGTTTGATATAGTTGATACTTTCCTGATGATGAGTTAATAAATCCCAGTCTACTTGATTGACAGCGTCGGGAGCGTTATAACTGTTCATAGCACGCTTATGATCTGCCTGAATGGCATTCCCATTTGCTCCAGTTGCCACTAGTTTGCTACGTGAAAATTCCTGTCCCAACTCCATAAAACTCATGCCTTGCAAGAGGAGATTCATCGCAGTTGCTAATTCAATCCGCTTAGTACGAGTCAATTCATCATCATCTGGGTGCAGTTCAGCTAACAAATCGTGCAAATTGTAATTATCATGCGCTTCTACATAATTAACAACTTGTTTTGGCTCCAGATAGGTTCCTAGTTCACTACTTCCTAGAATTGCCTTGGCAACAATTGATTCTGTCGCTTGACCACTTACAAAGCCAGCTTTCAAACCACCATAAACCTCTGCGCCTTTGATAGCATCACGTTCAGTATCGTTGAAAAATCCGATATTAGGTAATTCAAAGGCATTATCTTTTTTAGCTTTGTCAAGCGGAAGCAATCCTGTCCCCATATCCCAACCTTCACCGTATGTGAGAATTCTCGGGTCAATTTCATCTAACGCTTCCCGAATTTGACGCATCGTTTCAATATCATGAATGCCCATTAAATCAAAACGAAAACCATCAATATTATACTCTTTTACCCAATAAAGGATAGAATCAATCATATATTTACGAAACATTTCATGCTCGCTGGCTGTCTCGCTCCCCACACCTGTTCCATTTTGGAAAGATCCGTCTGGATTCATCCGATAGTAATAATCAGGCACTACTTGTTGAAACGGTGAATCATGAGTCGAATAAATATGGTTGTATACAACATCTATCACTACGGAAATGCCCGCATCATGATAGGCTTGAATCATCGTTTTTAAATCCCGCATTCCTTGAGACGGGTTTGCTGGATCTGTTGAAAAACTCGTTTCAGGAGCATTGTAATTTTGAGGGTCATAGCCCCAATTATACATTATATTTCCATCTTGGTCATACTCTTTGTGTCGATCAGAGATGGGCTGAAATTGTACGACATTGACACCTAATGATTGAATATAATCAAATCCTGTCGCTTGACCTGTTCTATTTTTTGTTCCTTTTTGACAAGCCCCTAAAAAGGTCCCTCGGTGTTTTTTAGACACGCCAGAACTGTTAGACTTCGTCAAATCTCGTACATGCATCTCATAAATAACAGCTTGACAAGGATTCTCTAGACGCCAAATTGCTTGTTGCCCTTGTTTCACTTGGAAATGTTTTGGATTTCGCTCCGCAGGCGATAAAATGACAGAACGCTTTCCATCTTCCGTTACGGCTTCC
>NZ_KV811171.1:2414-9333 GCF_001813035.1 Streptococcus sp. HMSC071H03
TTTGTGATGTTCAAACTCTAGCTGATACTGATAGGCTTTATTTGCCAAGTCATCCGAAATCACCCGAGACCAGACTCCGATTGTATTTTTAGCATGATCTTTGGAAAAATCTTTTCCTCTTTGTAAGTCGTAGACCTTCCAGATTTTCGCTTTGTTAGTGCTATTCTTATAGACTACTAACTGAACTTTTTTTGCAGTCGGTGCCCAGAGTTTGAATTCTGCTTGCTCACCATTATACCGGCATCCCAACCAACCTTGGTACCCCCAATGCTGGTCAAAATGTTTGCTGTCCAATGCCATATCAAAGGCGTGAGGATCACACTTTGCGTAATACGGACTAGTCATAGCAGCCTGCCTAGAATAATAAACTTGACTGTCTCCTTCGATAATCCAAACCTCAGTCACTAAATGAGGCGGTAACAACTGAATGGAGTAGTCAACCGACTGGTGAGACCAATCGGTTGTTTTTACAATGACATGGACATTACTCAAAGCTTGTTCGCTTGTATAGGACAAGGTTCCTTGAATCCCAAAATCATCATACTGGAAAAAAGCACTCTCTTCTCCCCATTTATTCATTTGCCATTTCCACATATTATAGGCTGCATAATTTCCTAATTGATTATGGTAATGGATTAAGACACGATAGTTTAACATCACATTCTCCTGATTATTCTTTATTCTCCAATGACAAAGCACTATCGCTAATCTCATCAATATTTGCAAAAAATTCTAAATGGTTATGAAGAACTTCCAATTCAACAGGAGTATCTCCACCATATTCGCCATCCAGATTTAACATGAATGGGGCTTTTTTGTCTAAAACTTCTAACTTTAACTTACTTGTTTTTAAATATTCTACATTCACATCTGTCACATGTTGACCACCATTGATTGCTTGAATCATCAACGCCAACATATCAAACAACCGAGCAGTTTTCACCAAAATTAAGGTAAAATTACCATCATCTAACACTGTATCTGGCGCTAATTTTTCAAAGCCACCGATTGAATTTGTCAAGGCAACAAAGATTAAAGAAACTTTACCTTCAAACACACCGTGGTCATGTTCAATGTGTACCTTGCGTAATTTAGATTTTGGCAGCATTTCTGCTCCTTTTGCGACATAGGCAAGGTAGCCTAGACGTGACTTGACTTCACTTGGAACACTATAGGTCAATTCTGTCAAAGTTCCCGCTGCAGCAATGTTAATAAAATATTTTTTCCCATAAGCCTGACCAATATCCATTTTTATGGTTTGATTTTTTTCAATAATCCGCGCAGCTGCCACCGGATCCCCCATTGGAATCTTGAGAGCACGTGCATAATCATTGGTCGTACCAGTTGGAATAAAGGCTAACTTAGGTCGATTTTCCAACGGTGCTACCCCATTGACCACTTCATTGATTGTCCCATCTCCACCAGCCGCCACAATTAAATCAAATCCTACTTTAGCTGCTCTCTCTGCTTCATTTTGAGCTGATAAAGGAGCTGGGGTTGTCTGATAAGCACTTGTTTCATAACCCACATCTTCTAAAACGTCTAAAACTTCTGCGATATTTTTTTTAATAATTTCCTGACCAGAGGTCGGATTATAAATCAATCGTGCTCTTTTTCTAGCTGTTTCCATACAAACCTCTATAAACTCTCAAGCCAAGTTTCATCACGAATGTCAATTCCTAACTCTTGAGCTTTTGTTAATTTACTTCCTGCATCTGCTCCGGCAACGACTAGACTTGTTTTCTTAGAGACCGAGCTCGTCACCTTTGCACCTAAACTTTCTAATTTCTTTTTCGCCTCTGAACGATTGAGACGTTCCAATTTTCCTGTTAAAACAACGGTCAATCCAGAAAGTGCCGCATCTGCTGCCACTTTTTCGCCAAGGTAGGTGAAATTTAGCCCCGCTTCTTTTAGTTCCGACAATAAAATATGAGTTCCTTCTTGTGCGAAATAGCTGGAAAGACTCTCAGCAATCACCATTCCTAGACTATCCAGCGCAGCAATTTCTTCTCTTTTTGCTTTTGCTAATTGCTCCAAATCATGAAAATGCTCCAACAAAATCTGACTGGCTTTACTTCCAACATGGCGAATGCCCAAGCCAAATAATAATTTCTCGGCAGAATTTTCCTTAGAAGTCTGAATAGCAGTATACAACTTATTAGCTGATTTTTCCTTAAAATTTTCCAATTGCAGCAAATCTTCAACAGTCAAGCGATAAATGCCAGCCACATCATTTACCAACTGCTGATCAAATAACTTTTCTACAACAGCAGGACCAAGACCTGTGATATTCATGGCATCGCGACTAGCAAAATGAATCAAGCCTTCTTTGATTTGTGCAGGACAACGTGGATTGATACAGCGTAAAGCAACCTCATCTTCAAAGTGAATCAACTCGCTGTTGCAACTTGGACAATTCTTTGGAATCTCCAATTTCTCTTCTGATTGGCGCTTACTTTCAACCACTTGCAAAACAGCTGGAATGATGTCACCTGCTTTGTAAACGATGACCGTATCGCCTTTGCGAATGTCCTTTTCAGCAATGTAATCCACATTGTGCAAAGTAGCTCGGCTGACCGTTGTCCCCGCTAATTGCACAGGCGCCAAGTTGGCGGTTGGCGTAACAACTCCAGTCCGTCCAACTGTCCAGTCAACTGATAAAAGCTGCGCTTCTTTTTCTTCAGCTGGGAATTTGTAAGCAATCGCCCATTTTGGTGCTTTTACAGTAAAACCGAGTTCTTCCTGCATAACCAAATCATTTACCTTGATTACAACACCGTCAATATCATACGGTAACTGGTCGCGTTCTTGAGTGATTTGTCCAATAAACTGCCACACTTCATCCATCGAATGTGCTAAAATATGCCGCTCATTCACACTGAAGCCATTTTTAGATAACTGATTTAAAACAGCTTCTTGGCTCGTCACACTTGTCGGACTGGCTTCTTGATAGAGAAAGGTTGCAAGATTACGTTTGGCTACAATTGCCGTATCCAACTGGCGTAACGTTCCTGCCGCTGCATTTCTCGGATTAGCAAATTCTGGTTCTCCGTTTTCCTGGCGTAGCTGATTCACCGCGTCAAAAGAGCTACGTGGCATATAACATTCACCACGGACAGTCATATCAACTTCGCTTGGCAACTTTAAAGGAATATCTTTCACTCTTTTCAGATTTTCTGTGATATTTTCCCCAACAGAACCGTCTCCGCGAGTGGCTCCTGCAACCAAAATCCCATTTTCATACATAAGAGAAATGGAGAGACCGTCAATTTTTAGTTCACATAGATAGCTAACATCTGGAAAATCTTTCCGAATCCGTGCATCAAATACATCTAACTCTTCACGTGAAAAAGCATCCTGCAAACTATAGAGCGGATACTGGTGTTGGTATTTTTCAAAACCTTCTAAAACCTTACCTCCCACACGATGAGTTGGGCTATCAGGCTGAACGAACTCTGGATACTGCTTTTCTAAATCTAATAATTCATGATACAGCTTATCATATTCACTGTCCGATACGCTTGGATTATCAGTCGTATAATATTCATGAGCATACTGATTGAGCAACTTCACCAGTTCTAACATTCTGTCTTTCATATTTCTATTTTATCATAATTCATGCGTTTCTACAGCATTCTTACCTATATTCTTTACAAAAAATTAGACAAAAATGTAAAATAGCAGAAAAATAATCATCGTCACATCAAATATGATAAATTTCCAAAATTTAATTGATTAAAATACATAAAAGAAGTAAAATATACTATAAATAAAAAAGCTAGGAGAATTGTTAGTATGAATATTACAATTGCAGGTGTCGGTGCCATGGGTAGCCGCTTTGCTCTGATGTTGCATCGAGCAGGGCATAAAGTGACTTTAGTAGATGGTTGGAAAGAACATGTCACAGCTATCCAAAAAGATGGCTTACAAGCTAACTTAAACGGCGAAGAAGTTGTTGCCAAGTTGCCCATCTATTTGCAAAGTGAAGTAGATCCAACCTTATCTAATGACTTAATTATTCTGTTTACAAAAGCCATGCAGCTAGAAGCGATGTTAGCAGATATTCAACCTTTGATACATGATAATACAGCTGTTCTCTGTCTATTAAATGGGATTGGTCACGAAGAAGTCATTGAAAAATATGTCCCAAGAAATCAAATTATGATTGGAAATACCATGTGGACTGCTGGTATGGAAGAACCTGGACGTGCAAAATTATTTGGAAACGGCTCAATCGCTTTGAAGAATTTAGTCGCAGATCCAAAAGCCGAACAAGCAGCTTATAAAGTCATTGAAACCTTGAATTCTGCCGGATTAAATGCGCAATACACAGAAAATATCTTATATGCCATTTATAAAAAAGCTTGTGTCAACGGAACAATGAATAGTTTGTGTACCCTTTTGCTTGCTAATATGGCAGACTTTGGAGACACTACTCCTGCACATAATATTGTTGTGAAAATTGTTAGCGAGTTTGCAGAAGTTGCAAAACACGAAAATGTAGACTTGAATGTCACAGAAACCGTGGACTACATTGAAAAGAATTGTTATAATCGTGATACAATTGGCTTGCATTATCCGTCAATGTATCAAGATTTGAACGAGCACAATCGTTTGACAGAAATTGATTATATCAACGGAGCTATTGCACGAAAGGGACAACAATATGGTGTAAACACGCCATACTGTGCCCTTATAACTGAACTCGTCCATTGTAAAGAACAATTATTAGGTGCAAAATAAACTTAGCTAGAAAATTCATTGTTTTTACAAAAATCTTAAAACGATATGGTCTTATATTTTTTAATTTCCAGATAAACAAAAATATGCCGAAGAATTTTTGGGCATATTTTTATTGAATCTAATATTAACGAAAATTATTTTCCTAAATCAATCCGCTTATTTAGCTTGTCCATTAAAATTCCACCAATGATGAGTGAAGCAAACTCTCCTACTGCTGTCGTAAACCAAGTCAAAAAGAACGGTGCTTTAGCGATAAGATACAATTCAGCTGCAATGGTCACCATAGAAAGTGAAAAGAAAATCGCAAAATAAAAGAAAGCTTTATTGATTGGTCCATTAAACAAGTATTCATTCATGTATTTTCTAAAGAAATACACACCTAAGCTCAAAAAGACCAAGGTTGAACCACCACCGACAAAGACATCGATGATTCCAAAACTAAATAAATTTGCAATCATACACCCCAACGTGACTCCGATGATGTACTTTGGTTTATAAAAAGCCATAAAGTTCATCATTTCAGAAATCCGAAATTGGTAGGCACCGTAGCTAATAGCATTCAGGGGCGGTGTCATTGTCAGAGCAACGTAAATCGCAGCAACGAGAGCAATCTGAGCCATATCACGAACAGTAATTTTTTCCATGTTTTCTCCTTTAGCGGCTAAACCGCGTGTAATATGCTTGACGAAAGGGAACTAAGCGCCAAGGGCTGTATTGACAAAACGAATACAGCTTTTCAAGTATAGCACATTTTTTGCAAATATGATAGACTAAATCTATGAAAAATTATATAAAACGCTTTTTCAATAACGAAATCTTATCCTATTTATTTTTTGGTGTTGCTACAACTGTTGTTGCAGTTCTTACACGTATGCTTTGTTATGCTTTCACGAGTAATGAATTGCTTTCTACAGCGATAGGCAATATTGCTGGAATTCTTTTTGCTTTTGCGACAAATGACACAATTGTTTTTAAGCAACAAAGAACGGGCTGGTTCGCTCGTTTTGTCAAATTTGCTCTTGCGCGACTTTCTACTTTTCTGCTGGACATGGGGCTCACATTCATTTTTGTCACAACATTTCCTAACATTATCGGTCAATTTGTCCACAATGACATCAAAGCAGTTAATACCATTGAAACTTTATTTGCTCAAATCGTTATTATTGTGCTCAATTATGTTTTTAGTAAGGTCTTTGTATTTAAAAATAAATCAAAAAAATAAAAAACAAACCTGCCCAAAATGGTGGTTTGTCTGCAATCTCAAAGAGCTTTAAGGCTCTTTTTTCTTAAATGTCTACACTTGGATTGTCAATTGTTAGATGAGTGATTTCTCCTTTGACTCCAAAATAATCTTCAACTAAACTTTGCAATTCCTGCATAGCTGCTTGCGCACGTTTAGCTTGGTCTTCATTGATTGCTTCGATGACTAATACTGCATCCGTTGTGCCTTCAGTCAGCATTGTCCGTTGCGCTTCCCTCCAGTTAAAACAACGACAAACAGCTCCTTCATCATCATAATAAATAATTTCCTCTGGAAGAGCTGGTGCGTCTGTCTCTGCACCAAGTGGAAAGAAAGGTTCGCCTCCTTGCGCTTTTCCAAGATGCAAGCCTCCTTGAATCTTAGCAATATCTTCACCACCACAAGGAACAGCATAGGAAAGTGACACACTGTTATAAATATCCACCAATGGATTGATTGGATTGAACTCACGACCTTGACTTACCCTTTTTAAAAGAGCTTCAATAGAAGAACGCGCACCTTTTTTAGTTTTAAACTTACTAAAAACACCACGCCATTCTTGAATCACGTCATTTTGCGTAAAGGTTTCATCTACGATAAAATCTTCTGCTCGCTTGCTTCCCTTGTCCAACAAAGATTTAAAATAAGGGTCTTTGCTTTCGTCAACGCTATTATCCAAGCCTTTAACAACCATAATGCTAATTTGTGCTTGAGGAAATAATTCCCAAAATTCATCTTCAACTGTGATTTTCATTTTACACCTCTCAATAATTTCTTTTTTGTCCTTTTTTAACCAATTCCCAATCATCAGTAATATTCTGTCGCACCTTTGCTAACATGTCTTCTAACAATTGAGCATCTTCTTTTGAAAATCCTGTCAAAGCCTGCTGCTCAGAATAAGTGTGCTCTGCTAAGATAAACGGATAAAGTTTTTTT
>NZ_KV811171.1:9433-103402 GCF_001813035.1 Streptococcus sp. HMSC071H03
TTTTTTTCCTGTATCTGTCGCAAAAAGCTCTTTATTTTTTAAATTTCCAGCTGCACTTCTTCTTTCAATCAAACCTTTACTCTCTAATTTTTTGACGGAGCGAGCAACGGTTGACCGATCAACTTTCAGCAAATCAGAAAGCTCTTCTTGAATAATACCGGGATTTTCTACGATACGAATCAAATAAAGATACTGCCCTTTGGCCAAATCAACATGGCGAAATTCAATATTCGCCATTGAATCCAACGCTCGGGCGATAATACCAATCTCTCGCAAAATCGTCATATTGCCTCCTTAAACAATATTATACCGCATTTTATTGCAAATGCAACAAAAATAACGCAAAAAAAGAAGTTTTATTTGAACTTCTCTTTATTTTTTATAAGTCTCGTTGTCAGTTGTTTATGTCTCGTTTCAAATTCTTTTTCGTGACATCCTTGGTAACTTGCATTTAAGATTGCCCCAATAATCATAATTTGGGCAATGAAGGTAAACCAAATCATGACGACGACAACAAAAATGGAACTAAAAAATCGAACATCCATTAAGTGATTTACATAAGTGTCCAAATAAACAGAAAATAAATTTAACAATACCCCAATCGTAAAAACTACAAAAATCGTTCCTGGCAGAACATAGCGGATTTTCCTGATTTTTACATTGGGTAAAAAGTAATAAAGCATCAGTAAAGAAAGAAACAGCAAGGTGTAAATAGTCGGCTGGGTCATTCTTTGTAAACTGGCATATAGTTGATCGTCAAACTCCCAAAAGCTATGAAGCAAGCGAAGCGACATTCTCCCAAACATTGTCAGTAAAAGAGACAAGGCAAAGAGAAATTGCAACCCCAAGCTAATGACTAAACTAAATAATCTATGTGATATCAGACCTCTATCTTTTGCAACACCATAAGCTTTATTAAATGCTTTTTGTAAAAATGACATTGATTGTGAAAATGCCCATAGAGCCGAAAGGATGGAAAAACTCAACAAGCCAGAAGAAGGCTGAGTTAGCAAATTTCGGGTAACCTTTGCAACGACTTCATACAGCGATTCAGGCAGAACATCTTCCATTGCTTCCAAAAATTCTGCTATCGGAATTTGAAAATAAGGCAATATATTCACAACAATCAATAGCAACGGAAAAATCGAAATCAGCAAATAATATGCCACCGCAATGCTTGTCAAATCAATCTCTGATGCTTGATAAAATTTAAAAAAGGATTGTAAAAACGGGTTCTGTCCAATCTTAGAAACAAACTTTTTCATCTCGTCTCCTACTAGAATACAGAGCAAAAAGCCCCTTTCCATTCTTATTTTTAATAAGTTCCTTCTTCTCCTTGGCTGGTTAAGATAACAGGACCATCTTTGGTAATCACAAATTGATGTTCGTATTGACAAGAAAGTCCACCGTCCAGCGTTTTGTGAGCCCAACCCGTCTCAAAATCTGTGTCAATCTCCCAAGTACCTGTTGAAATCATCGGCTCAATTGTCAAAACCATGCCTTCACGAAGACGCAATCCGCGTCCAGCGCGTCCGTAATGAGGCACCATTGGCTCTTCGTGCATAGTTGGTCCAACACCGTGTCCTACCAAGTCACGAACAACACCATAGCCATGACTTTCCGCATACTCTTGAATCGCTGCACCAATGTCACCAATTCGATTGCCAACTTGAGCAGCCTCAATTCCACGATAAAGGCATTCTTTTGTAACGTCCATCAGTTGTTGCACTTTTTCACTTGCTTGACCAACTGCATAAGCCCAGCAAGAATCTGCAACACCTCCACGGAAATTTTCTGTATAGTGTTTCATCTGCTCTACATTGTTGAAATCCAGCTTAGAAACATCCAATTCTGCTTTATCAACCAAGCCAACAACCATATCTACTTTAATTAGGTCGCCCTCAACCAATTTTTGGTGGCGTGGAAAAGCATGTGCCACTTCATCATTCAATGAGCAGCAAGTGGCATAAGGGTAGTCCATGATGCTCCCTTCTACACCAATTTGAAGTGGAAGAGCATTATCTTCCTTACAACGTCTGCGGACGTATTCTTCAATTTCCCACATGTCAATACCTGGCTTAATCAAATCCCTTAAACCAATATGAATACTGGCGAGAAATGCACCGCTTTTTTCCATTAAATCAATTTCACGTTGTGATTTTAAAGTTATCATTCTTTCTCCTTAATATCTGAGGTATTAGTTTATCTTTACTGTAATGGTCGCTTTTGCAACCAATTGAAGTTTTAAATAAATATCGTAATCCAAAATAGCAGAATGCCGTGTTTGTCGGACAATTCTTGGTCGAAGCGTCAAAGTTTCATCAATCTGAACAGCTTGCAAGAAATAAATCATCATCTGTTCAATAATAATATTTTTCTTGCCAGATGTCATGTATTGATGCGTTGCTGTCGTTAAAATCTCTGTTAGAATCCCGTTAGACAAAACACCGTTACTTTCTAACATAAAAGGTTCCACAACAAAAGAAAATTCATTGTTGATATGACGAAGTTTTTGAGAAACTTGGTCACTAAAAGTCGGTAAGCTAGAGACTTGTTCCCGACTCATTTTTTCCATGACATCACGACGCGTAATGACTCCAAGAAGAGTTTGATTGCTCCGAATGACTGGTACCATTTCAAAATCTTCTGTAATCATACGCTGGCTAACATTGGCAATACTGGTGTTTAAAGTGACGGCATAGATATTTTTCGTCATGACTTTGTCCAAATAGTGTGAGGAGACTTGTCACCAGTATCACGCATAGTCACCACGCCAACGACCATATTATGCTGATTAACAACAGGAAAACGACTGCTGCGATTTTTCCGAACCAAATCCATAAAATCACGAACGGTATCTGTATCTTTTAAGAAACCATACTCATGACTACCACGATACACTTGCTCCACTGTTAAAATATCTGTTTTAATCTGCATATTAGACAATGCACGATTGATGATTGTCGCAACTGTAAAGGTATCATGTTGGGATCTTAGAACAGGAATGCTTAAGCGGTTCGCTAATTTTAGAACATCAGAACTCACTTCTAAGCCACCCGTCACTAAAACAGCATTTTCATGCTTCAAAGCCAATAACTGAATACGGGTGCGGTCTCCAATAATCAAGAGACCTCCTTCCGTTAAGTAACGTAAGAGATTCTTCTCGGTCATTGCCCCGATTGTGAATTTACTGAATTCCTTTTCAAGTCCGTCTTGACCAGCTAAGACTTCTGATTTCGTAATTTCAGCAATTTCTTTAAATGTTAAGTGCTCCAGCTCTACTTTGGGAGATTTTACGCGAATCGTGCCGCTACGAGGACGTGTTTCTACCAATCCACGATTTTCAGCTTCTTTAATTGCACGATAAGCAGTCCCCTCGCTTACTCCTAAATAATTGGAAATACTGCGTACACTAACACGCTTTCCTACTGGTAATTCTTCCAAATAAGCGATAATTTCTTGATGTTTACTCATGAAAACCTCCTTTTTCATAGCAAAACTCTAAATAATCCCGCATTTTACGTGTATAACGGTCGCTCCCCTTGAACTGCCGCCTACAAGAAAATCCTGTCTTCTCGGCAACCCTTTGGCTGGCTTTGTTTTCCAGATGAGTTATAATATAAAGTCGCTTCAAATCAAACTGTGTAAATGCCAAATAAACAATATTTTTGACGCACTCAGTCATCAGACCATGTCCCCAATAATCATGCTGAAGAAAATAACCAAGCTCTGCTTCGCCCTTGATTTCGTCTATCTTTTCAAATTTGATAGATCCGATCATTTTCTCAGAATCTTTATCACAAATCGCCCAAATTCCAAGAGGATGTTTCATAAAATAATTAGCCAATACATGTTGGCTTTCTTGTAAATTAGCCTGCACAGGAAAAATGAAGCGTAGATTTTCAGGATTGGAGGCAATTTTATAAAAATCTTCACTATCCATAAAGGAAAATGGACGTAATACTAAATGTTCTGTTTCTATAAAGGCGAATTCCGCCAATTTTGTCCACAAATTCATATCTTACCTCTAAAGATAAGACCCAGTTGGTACGCCAACTGGGCTATTTCACCTCATCATGTCAACGTTGTTTCGAATCTATTCTTCGACAAGCTGAATGTCTGCTCCTAAACTCGTCAACTTTTCAATAATATTTGAATAACCACGCAAAATAAATTCTACATTTGTAATCTCAGTTTTCCCGTGAGCTAGCAATCCTGCAATTACAAGTGCTGCTCCTGCCCGCAAATCAGTTGCTTTGACCGCTGCACCTTGCAATTGATTAGGTCCTTCATAAGCAATATGATTG
Organism: Streptococcus sp. HMSC071H03; assembly: GCF_001813035.1. Lineage (NCBI taxonomy): Bacteria > Bacillati > Bacillota > Bacilli > Lactobacillales > Streptococcaceae > Streptococcus > Streptococcus sp. HMSC071H03. Next base: position 13,741 of record NZ_KV811171.1, read on the forward strand.
GCACTCGTTGAAATCTTACCTGCCATTTTCGCTAATTCAGCGACATGATTTACTCGTTTTCATAAATCGTATCAATAATCAAGCCACGTCCTTTAGCTGTCAATAAAAGTGGCGTAATAGGCTGTTGCAAGTCTGTAGCAAAGCCTGGATAAGGAGCCGTCTTAATATTAATTGCTTTCAAATCATGTTGCTTTTCAACATACACACTATCTTCAGAAACGGTCATGCGAACTCCCATTTCTTCTAATTTCGCAATAAAGCCTTCTAAGTGTTCATAAAGGACATTGTTGATTTGCACACCTTCACCAATTGCAGCAGCCATTGAGATATAAGTTCCTGCTTCAATTCGATCTGGAATGACTTGATGACGAGTACCATGAAGTTTGTTAACACCTTCAATGACAATAATATCCGTACCAGCTCCTCGAATGTGTGCTCCCATATTATTCAAAAGTGTCGCTACATCAATGATTTCAGGCTCACGAGCTGCATTTTCAATAACGGTGCGCCCTTTTGCTTTTACTGCCGCAAGCATGGTGTTAATGGTCGCCCCAACACTGACTGTATCCATGTATATACTAGCTCCGTGGAGATGTTTACCACCTGTCGAAAGGTTCATGGAATTCCCCTCGTAAGACATAGTAGCCCCCATGGCTTCAAATGCTTTCAAATGCAAGTCAATAGGTCGCGGACCCAAATCACAGCCACCAGGTAAACCAACTGTTGCTTCGCCATAGCGGCCCAGCAAGCTACCATAAAAGTAATAAGAAGCACGCAGGCTATTGATTTTACCATAAGGCATTGGCACATTTTTTATACCACGAGGATCAATTCTTAGCGTATCATCTTGGCGCTCAACAGTAGCTCCCATAGCTTCCATAATGTCAATCAAACTCACAACATCGGAAATATCTGGCACACAGTCCAATGTCACGATTTCATCAGATAAAATTGTCGCCGGAATTAAAGCGACTACGCTATTTTTAGCACCACTAATAGTCACCTCTCCTTTTAAGGGGCGACCACCATTAATTACAATTTTTTTCATTTTCAGCTCTTTCAAAGAATTTCTAATCAAATATACTGCACTTTATTATAACACAGTTTCTGGGAAAATCCTATCCTTTTAAAGAAATCTCTTTTGACTTGTCATTCTTGTTATATAACGATTACAGAGCCATTTTATTTTTGTGTCATTCTAAAAAGGGAGCGGGACAAAAATCAATTTTGTTGTCCCACTCCTGTTATTTTATAGCTGCTTTCAAAGCATCTACTTTATCCAGTTTTTCCCACGGCAGGTCAATATCCGTACGTCCCATGTGCCCATAGGCAGCAGTCTGACGGTAAATTGGTCGTTTCAAATCAAGCATTTGAATAATACCAGCTGGACGAAGGTCAAAGATTTGTCGAACTGCTTCTTGAAGCTTGCTTTCTGAAACTGCACCTGTACCAAAAGTATCAATGCGGACTGATACTGGATGTGCAACTCCGATAGCATAGGCTAGCTGAACTTCTACTTTCTTAGCTAATCCTGCTGCAACAATATTCTTGGCAATATAACGCGCTGCATAAGAAGCAGAACGATCGACTTTTGTGGCATCTTTTCCTGAGAAAGCCCCACCTCCATGGCGTGCATAACCGCCGTATGTATCAACGATAATCTTACGTCCAGTTAAACCAGAATCTCCTTGAGGTCCGCCAATAACAAAGCGGCCGGTTGGATTGATGAAAAACTTACTTTTTTCATCCAAATACTCTGCTGGAACTACTTCTTTAATGACCTTTTCAATCACATCTTGATGAATCTGCTCATTGCTTACTTTTGGGTCATGTTGTGTAGAAATAACGACAGCATCCACGCGCACTGGTTGGTCATTTTCATCGTATTCAACCGTTACTTGAGATTTTGCATCCGGACGAAGATAGGAAATTTCTCCAGACTTGCGAAGCTCTGCTAAACGACGGACTAATTTGTGACTGAGAGAAATAGGCAACGGCATTAGTTCTGGTGTTTCATCTACAGCAAAACCAAACATCAGCCCCTGATCACCGGCACCAATCAAATCAAGCGGATCTTGTTCAGCATTTCCACGAATTTCAAGGGCTTCATTCACCCCTTGAGCGATATCTGGTGATTGCTCAACAAGCGACGGATGCACCCCCACTGTTTCTGCTGAAAAACCATATTCAGCTTTTGTATAACCAATCTCTGCAATTGTATCGCGAACTATGCGGTTAATATCCACATAAGCATTTGTGGATATTTCCCCAAAAACATGGACAGAGCCTGTATAGACAGCTGTCTCAGCAGCCACATGAGCTTCTGGATCCTGCTCCAAGATAGCATCTAAAATAGCATCTGAAATTTGGTCTGCAATCTTATCTGGATGTCCTTCAGATACAGATTCAGACGTGAAAAGTTTACGTTCTGACATATTCATGTCCCCCTTTTAATGAAATATTCCCTCCTAAAAATGCTATTATTGCTAGGAAGTTACTTGAAAATCTGAAACAGACTTACGTTAAAAAGTTACAAAGCACTAGTCTCTATGGTTAATATTTAACCTTTGACTACCTTTTCGGGACTATTTTAACTTCTCTATTGTATCATTTTTTATCCTAATAAACAGAAAATTTTCTAAAAATTATAAGAAATTTAAAATACAATAAGGTTGAAAAACACTTCCAACCTTATGCTTGTTATGATGATTTGCTTCCATAGACAATTTGCCCATCACAAATCGTATAGTGAACAACACCTTTTAATTTTTCACCGATAAATGGTGAATTAGCTGCTTTTGAGGCAAAATCTTCTGTTATCATGCGTTCAGCATTTGTATCGAAAATCGTGAGATCTGCTGGTCCATTCTCAGCAAGGTAGCCCGCTTCAAAATCATAGAGTTGCGCTGGGTTAATTGTCATTTTTTCCAGCAACTGCATGAGTGTCAAATGACCTGCTTCCACCAAATAAGTCAAACCAAGCGAAAGTGACGTTTCTAGACCTGTCATACCAGACGGTGCTTTGGTGATGTCTTTTACATTCTTTTCATCAGAGTGATGAGGTGCATGGTCTGTCGCAATGACTGAAATAACTCCAGACTTAAGCCCTTCAATGACAGCTAAACGATCTGATTCCAAACGAAGTGGCGGGTTCATCTTGGCATTGTTACCTTTTAACAACAATAGCTCTTCTGTCTTAGAAAAATGCTGGGGCGCTGCTTCTGCTGTTACGTGAGTGCCCAATCGCTGAGCGAATTCCACGACTTTCACACTTTCTGCTTTTGATAAATGCTGGATATGAATATGAGTATTGGTTGCATGAGCAATCATCACGTCACGCGCAATCATACTATATTCAGCAACACCTGTGGCACCGCAAAATCCAAAATGTTCTTTGGCAATCTGCTCATTAAACCCAAGGATACCATTGAGTTCTGGGTCTTCTTCGTGAAGGCAGATAAATGTACCATTTTGGTCAGCTTCTTCCAAAGCTTCGCGTACTATTTTTGTACTTTTTAATGGAATTCCGTCATCTGAAAAACCAATAGCTCCCGCTTCCAAAAGCGCTTTGAAATCTGTCAAATGCTGTCCATCAAAATTCTTTGTAATGGTTGCAACAGACTTAATATGAATGTTTTCATGATTGGCAGATTCTAATACTTCTTTCAACGTCTCTACTGTTGAAATCGTTGGAGTGGTATTTGCCATCATGACAACCGTTGTAAATCCACCCGCTGCCGCAGCTAAAGCACCCGTATGAATGTCTTCTTTATGCGTCTGACCAGGTTCACGAAAATGAACATGAATATCAATCAGCCCTGGCGCCACCACCAATCCAGTCGCATCAATCACCTGAGCGTTTTCTGCCTTCAAATCCTGACCAATTTTAAGAATTTTTTTATCCTTAACCAAAACATCGCAAATCTGATCTAAACCAGACTTAGGGTCCATGACACGACCATTTTTAATTAACAACATGTACTTTTCTCCTTATTCTCCATAAAAATCAACATGACTCTCCACCAACTTCTCTCCTTTGTAAGAAAATTTAGCCGAGAAGAATGGTTTATCTTCTAAAATCCAAGATAGAAACGTATGATCTCCCTCCCAAGTTGGTTTGGACAAAACTTGTTCATAAGGCACCCATTCCAAAGTCCCCTCATCGCAGTCAATCAAGCCTCCCTCAAACTCCGTCACTTTAAATACATAGGTATACCAATCATGGTTAGGTATAAAATCTGGAAACGTGATAATACCTTTTAATACTGGCTTATTGACCCGCAAACCTGTTTCTTCAAAGATTTCTCTTACAGCGCACTCCTGCGGCGTTTCACCTTTCTCTAATTTACCCCCAACACCAATCCACTTACCAGCATGAACATCATTAGGCTTTTTATTTCGATGTAGCAATAAAAATTCTTTGCCGTTGTCAATATAGCAAATCGTTGCTAACTTAACCATTTTTCTCCTTTCGAAAATACCACTATATAAAACTACTTATAATAACCAATTTATCGGCTCTATCCCTTGCGCTGTTAGAAAGGCATTGGTTTTAGAAAAAGGTTTGCTGCCAAAAAATCCACGATGAGCGGATAAGGGACTCGGATGAGGAGATTCTAAAATGAGATGTCTAGGATTAGTTATCAAGGCTTTTTTCTTGCGTGCATAAGAGCCCCAGAGTATAAAGACAACAGGTGTATCTTTTTCATTGACAACCTTAATCACAGCATCCGTAAACGGTTCCCAGATTTGACCGGCATGTCCATTTGCTTGCCCAGCAGGAACAGTCAAACTGGCATTCAACAGCAAGACTCCTTGCCGTGCCCATGGTGTCAAATCATGAGATTCTTTGATGCCAATGTCATCTGCTAACTCTTTCAAAATATTTTGAAGAGAAGGCGGCGCTGGAATATCATCTGGTACTGAAAAGCTCAGCCCCTGCGCTTGACGCGGACCATGATAAGGGTCTTGTCCCAAAATCACTACTTTTACATCTGCTAAATCCGTCGTTTGTATCGCATTAAATACTTTTTCACGCGGCGGATAGATTGTGCCTGATGAATAAACCTGATTTAAAAAATAATTAATTTTACCAAAATAACCATCAGGTAATTGTTGCTTAATCAAACTATGCCAAGCTGAGTGTTCCATTGTTTCTCCTGTTCTATATCGTTATTTTTCTTCCTCTGGATAAGTCATGCCCCACTCTTTTCGCAAATCCGTCATGATTTTCATGACATCACGACTATAATCCAAATACATCTCATTTTTGTCACCAGCTACTGCTTCTTCCATATCAAGAATTTCATACATTAAAGCATCACTCGTCTTTCCAGCTTCAATGATTTCTTGATGCCCGTCCCCCGTATAGGTAATAACCGCCTTTTGTCCTCGAGGATATTCATATATTTCAATATAGCCTTTATCATAAGCAATTGTTCCTCGCTTAGGCTGTTTAGCGTGGAGACTCAAGGTCAAAGTTGCCATTTCTCCTTCAGCATTCGTCAGAAGAACCCCCGCCTGCTCATCAACGCCCGTTGGTGCAAATTTCACTTGTGAAAGAATTTGATTGGGTCGAGATGTCATAAACCACCGAACAAATGACAAGGCATACACGCCAATATCTAACAGTGCACCGCCAGCAAGCTGACGATTAAAGAAACGATTTGTCATATCATATTCTTTGTAGCTACCAAAGTTCATTTGAATCATTTTTAAATCACCTAATTGACCACTGGAGATGATGTTGTTCAATTTTCGATAGATTGGCATGTGGTAAATCGTCATCGCTTCTGCCAAAACGACATGTTCTTGTTCGGCTAATAAAACTGCTTCTTCCAATTCTTCTGAATTGAGCGTAATGGACTTCTCACATAAAACGTGTTTCCCGTTTTTTAATGCTTTTCGTAAAAAATCAATATGCGTATTATGTGGTGTGGAAATATAGATAATGTCCACATTTTCGTCCTTAAATACATCATCAATCTGATCATAAACTTTTTCAATACCATATTTCTGTGCAAAATCCACACCTTTTGCATACGTTCGATTGGCAACAGAATAGAGTTTTCCACCCAATTTCTCCAAGGCCTGTGCCAATTCATTAGCAATCACACCTGTACCTAAAGTTGCCCAATTATAGCGTACCTTATTTTCCATGGTCATTCTCCTAGCTACATAATTATCTTTATCATACCAAATTTTCCTTCATTTAGCTGACTTTTTGTGTAGAGACATCCCTTTTGACAAAATCCTATGAAATCAAACTATGCTTTTCTATCTAAACAATCGAATAAAATCAAGGATTACAATTATTCAGAATATTCCTTTATGTTATAATAAATTGAGAAGGGAGCAATTTTATGTGGTCTTGGTTTATTGTATTTTTACTTTTGGTTATTGCTTTATTTTACTTTTCAAATATCATAATAAAAACTATTATCGGATTTGGATTATTTATTTTTGCGATTGCTATCATTTGCTTTATCATTGATTATCACAACGATCCAAATAAAGACTAAAAATTAGCTTAAATAGGTCATTTTTCTAATGAGATAAATGAGATATAAGATTGGCTTATTCAGGAATAAATTCATAAAAATGATATTAAAAAAATCGTCATTTCTAAAAAATACCCCAATATATTATTGGAGCATTTCTAGTTTAGTTATCTTCAGAGATAGCTGAGTCCAACTCTTTCTCATCTGATTGAACAACTTGTTCTGGAGTTTCAGTTGTAGTCGCAGATTCTTGTTGAGGTTGATTTGGTGTTGTTTCAGGTTCAACTGCTTATTCTTGTGGTTGAGTAAATTGTTGTGCTTGAACAGGTTGTTGCTGAGGTTGTGCTTGTTGTGTCGTAAATTGTCCTTGGTGAACCGTAGATGTTTTCACTTCTTTAGTTGGCATACAAAGTAGGACAATTAGAGCGATAGAACATGGTAACATAGCAACGGCAGCCAAAATATTTAAAATTGGAACCCACATCAAAAGCATAGGATCTGCATATAAAAAGATAAATGCCCAATGATAACCAGCATCACGCAAACGACGCACAATAATCGCCAAATTTGGGACTAAAGTTGCTATCCCAAAAATACTTAATAAAATAATGATAAAAAATGTGGAACCTAAACTACTTATAAAAATACTTGGATCAAATTCTCCTTCATAATCATAATAAGTCGCTTGCTGTACAACATTGAAGATTGCAACCAAAATTGACCCAAAAGCCATAATACCAAATGGAAGTGTAATCAAAACATTGCACAAAACAGACCACCAATAGTCAGATCTAGTTGATTTTCCTTCAAAATCAGCATAGTGAGTCCAAAACTTTTTATAAGCTGTAAACATCATAAATCTCCTAACATTTTAATTTCTAATAGGAATATCATACTTTCCCTAATAAATCAACGGAAATTAATTTTTAGAGAACAATTACTTGACCATCTCTAATCGCCAGTTTGTCCACCCTGAAAATTTAACTGCCCCTTGTTCATCTGTCCGATAGACTTTAGCAGGCAATTGTGCAAATCGCTCTATTGTATCTTGACTAGGTTGCTTAGATTGATTATTTTTCCCAACAGAAATGAGCGCAACCGTTGGTTCTATTTGTTGCAAAAACTTTGAACTTGATGAACTTTTAGCTCCATGTTGCCCGACTTTCAAGATATCTGTTTTCAACTTTGGATAATGTTGCATCAACTTTGCTTCCTCTTCTTCTTTCAAATCGCTTGCAAATAAAAATCTTGTACGGAAAAACTGACCATATAAAACAATCGAATGGTCGTTCTTGCTAGCACCCGAAAGAACTTGCAAATGATGATCAAAAATAGGAAGTTTGTCACCTTGTTTTATGACATGAATGAATGTATTTGTCTCCCTTAATTTCTTTAGGAAATCTGCATTGCTTAGACTACTTCTGGAAATATAAATTTTCTTTATTGCAAACTTTTTAGCAACTCCTAATACATCTCCTGCATAATCTGGATTAGGATTTGTTAAGACTAAAGTATCAATCGTATCTACGCCACGACTTTTTAGGTAAGGAATCAAAGTTTTCTCTGCATTTGAGCTAGTTGCTCGTTTTTGCCAAGCTTCTTTTGTTCTAATTTCCTCACGTCCGCCAACATCAATCAATACATTTTTTCCTTTCCAGTCTCTCAGAAAAATACTATCTCCTTGTCCAACATCAACCATTGTGATCTCGTTTTGCAAAGGAAATTTATTTATGAAAAATAGTAATGAAAGAAACAGACTAAGAAATATTACCCACTTTTTATTTTGCCGAATATCGTACAAAATAGCTAGTACAAGTAACATGACAATCAGCAAAAGCGGACTGGGCTGCCCAAAAACGATTGGTTTACCAAAGACACTTGCTATCCAACGAATACTATTTTCTAAACCTTCAAATAAAAAATTGACTTGAGTCAGCTTTATCAAAGGCGAAAAAAGAAAAATAAACATCAAGCCTGGCAGCATCATTGTATCGAAAATTAGTGAAAAAACAAATGTCAACAAAATAGACCAAGGTTGAAATTCACCAAAGTAAAAGATTAGAATTGGTAAAACACCAAGTGAAATAACGCTACTCTCTACAACAACTTTTCGCCAAGAAGTCAGACTTTCAAAATCTATCACACTAATGACAAAAGCATAAGCACAGGAGAGAACTCCTCCTGCCGACAAAAGAAAGGACGGCATAATCAAGGACAATATCATCATCGTTAAAGCAAAATTATCTAACTTAGTGATACCATGTTGCGATAATAATTTCTGAACTAAGCTCCGTACAACGGATACTGAAAATCCAGTCATTCCCGCATAAAAGAAAGAAAATGGATATTGGCATTTACGAACCATTTCTTGTGTAAACCCCAGCCTTAACAGTAACTTGCGAAATCCCTCCATAAAAAAGCCAACTTGCATGCCAGACAGCGCAAATAAATGAATAATTCCCAAGCTAGAATAAAGATTGCTCATTTCGTCAAAGGATGTATCCAAGGCACCAAATAAGAGTCCTGTCATGTAATTACTCATCGGATTTGGAAAATGGTTCTTGATAAATACCAGTGCTTTTCTTCGCCAGCTAGAAAGCCACTCAAAAGGGTGCAAGCTGATTCTATCTTGGCTCGATAAAATGGTATCCACTTTTAAAATTCGATAAATCCCTTGCGTTTTTAAATAGGATTGGTAATCAAAACCAGCAAAATTACGCTTCTTCTCAGGGATTTCAAATTCCCCTTCAACGGTCAATGTAACCAGACTAGAGAGATTTTGAAAAGCCAACTGTTCTTCCTTTGATTTCAATTTGTAGTAAACTTGATAAGTCTGCCTATTAGCTTTACCACGAAAAGAAAGCGAATCACCATTTACCTTAATCGTGTCAGGTAGAACTGCCACTTGTCTTATGGGAGAAGGTTCTACTTTCGTCTTCTGCTCTGCTATTTCCCTACGAACAAAGAAAAAACCAGCAAAACAAGAGAGGATCATGAAGGTCATGAAACATTCTTTCGGTGAATAAAAGCGAAAAAGACAAATCACCAGAAAGATAAAACCCAACCAGCCTAACCAGCTACTTTGATAGATTGCAAAATACAACCAGACGAGCAAAAAAGCAATGTAAATCGGCTTAATCGGAAATCTTTTAATCCACTGTGACATATTCTTTCAATTTCTCTAGTGTTTTAGCACCTACTCCTGATACATTTTTCAGGTCATCAACGGAATTAAATTTCCCGTTTGCCTCCCGATAATCTAAAATATCTTGCGCGCGTTTTTGACCAATACCAGAAATGGTCTGCAACTCAGATAAATCAGCTGTATTTAGATTGACCTTATTCCCTTTTTGCGATGCGACTTCACTAGTTCCTGATGTTGAAGATTGTCCTGTATTGCTTGAAACACTCGCCGCATTCTCACCCATAGTTGCCACATAAACAACAGCTTCATCCGTTAGTTTCTGCGCCAAATTGATAGACTTGCTGTCAGCGTCTGTCGTTAAACCACCTGCTTTTTGAATCGCATCATTGATACGGCTAGTCTTTTTCAGTTGATAAATACCTGGATTTTTGACTGCACCCTTGACATCTACGGTTAAAAATTCTGATTCTTCACTGGAACTCGTTTGAGGCTCTGCTTTTTCTTTCTGTGAGTTTTTCTTCGTTCCAGTTGAAATTTCTTCTGATTCTGCCTCCGAACTCGTAACTGTTTCCTGTGCGAGCTCTGCTACATTTGATTGTCTACTAGATTGACCATTTATCATAAAAAATCCTGCTATTATCAAACCAATCAAACTTAAACCAATCAAAATTTTATACTCTTTCATCTTTTCAATGATTGTCTCTAACATCTTTCCTCCTAAGTTGAATGAAAATTTGCTTTATCTATTTATTCGTAAAACAAATAAAAAAGCTGAAAAAATTTTGAACTGCACCCCAAAAGTTAGACAAGAAAACTCTAACTTTTGGGATGTTATTTTTATGAAATTAAGTTATGAAGACAAGGTTCAAATTTATTACTTGCGAAAAAGCGGCGCAACTCTCAAGTCATTATCAAAACAGTTTAACCTCAATCAGTCAGGGATCGAATATCTGATTCGACTAATTGATAGACATGGAGTAGACATTGTCAAGAGAGGTAAGAAGACTTATTATTCTCCTGAACTAAAGCAAAAAATCCTTCATCAAGTTCTTCTTGAAGGGCGTTCTCAATTGTCAGTCTCTCTCGATTTTGCCCTTCCTAACAGGGGGACTCTCCCAAATTGGCTGGCACAATATAAGAAAAACGGCTATACTATTGTTGAGAAACAAAAAGGGAGACCACCAAAGATGGGACGTAAGAAAAAGAAAACTTGGGAAGAAATGACGGAACTAGAGCGACTTCAAGAAGAGAACGAGCGTCTTAGAACGGAGAATGCCTATCTAAAAAAGTTGAGGGAGTTACGCTTAAGGGACGAAGCCTTACAGCGCGAAAAGCAGAGACAATTAGAGAGATGGTCAAGGAAGGATTCCGATTAAGTTTCCTACTAGCTACCGCTAAACTCTCTCGTGCAACTTACTATTACCAGCTAAAACAGCTAGATAAACCAGACAAGGATCAAGAGTTAAAAGCTGAAATTCAATTGATTTATGATGAGCACAAGGGAAACTATGGTTATCGTCGAATTCATCTTGAACTGAAAAATCGTGGTTTTCATATCAATCACAAGAAAGTTCAGCGATTGATGCAAGTGATGGGGCTACAAGCTCGAATTCGCCGTCAACGGAAATATTCTTCTTACAAGGGGGAGATTGGTAAGAAAGCAGAGAATCTCATTCAGCGTCAGTTTGAAGGCTCTAGGCCTTACGAAAAGTGCTATACAGATGTAACCGAATTTGCCTTACCAAACGTCAATGGAAAGCTCTACCTGTCTCCTATTTTAGATGGGTATAATAGTGAAATCATTACCTTTACCTTGTCACGTTCACCTGACTTGAACCAGGTCAGAACAATGTTAGCTAAGGCTTTTCCTGCTGAAACCTACAAGGGAACCATTCTCCACAGTGACCAAGGCTGGCAGTATCAGCACCAGTCTTATCATCAATTCTTAGAAGCGAAAGGAATTGTCCCATCTATGTCTCGCAAGGGCAATAGTCCAGACAATGGGATGATGGAGTCCTTCTTTGGCATCCTCAAATCGGAGATGTTCTACGGTTATGAGAAGAGTTATCAATCGCTTGATGAGCTGGAGAAAGCTATTGCAACTTATATTGTTTATTACAACAATAAACGGATTAAAACAAAACTAAAAGGACTTAGTCCTGTGCAGTACAGAACTAAATCCTTTCACTAATATTTTTTGTCTAACTTTTTGGGGGCAGTACATTTCTCAGCTTTTGCCATGTTAGAAAAGGATTTTTGATAAAAATTAACTGATAAAATATTTCAAACTACTGAAAAATCGGAAACAACTTCCGATTTTTATATCTTGTACATTATCTCACATTATAAGCCTTAATCGTCCGAGCAATATCTCTATTTTGCTCACGAAGTTTAATGGATTCACGCTTGTCATAGTCGTGTTTCCCTTTAGCCAATCCTAAAAGTAACTTGGCATAACCGTCCTTAAGATAAACTTTAAGGGGAACCAAAGTCATTCCAGTTCCTTTGGTTTCCTGCTCTAATTTCTGGATTTGTTTTTTATGCAATAGCAATTTTCTCCTACGTTCAGGATCTTGATTCCAGATATTGCCCTCCTCATAGGGAGCGATGTGAACATTACTGAGCCAGACCTCTCCGTTTTTGACTTGAGCAAAGCCGTCTTTCAGGTTAATTCGTGCAGCCCGCACACTTTTGATTTCAGTTCCGGTCAGAACCATGCCCGTTTCAATCGTATCAACAATCGTATAGTCGTGTCGTGCTTTTTTATTTTGCGCTACGACCTTTCCTTCTCCCTTTACCATTCTTGCTTCCTTTCTTTACCACTTCTTTATAAAAGGGTCTCTTGCCCTTGTTTTTCTTTAATTTCTTATCCCTAGGAACTTTTCCTTTCGGAGATTTGTCTCTTCGTCCTCTGTTATCTTGATGCGACTGTTGACGCCTATCACGATTGGATTGCTTTCTTTTTTCAATCACGTCATATTCACTAGGTAGGTATTCAAAGTCAATCTCTCCCGTAGCCTTATCAGCCCGAACTAGCTTAATGTGAATCTGTTGACCGACACGGAAAACAACACCTGACTTTTCACCCTGTAAAGTTAGATTGCGTTCATTGTAGTGGAAAAATTCTGGCAGGTTAGTTACATGAATCAAACCTTCAACTGTGTTTGGAAGTTCAACAAAAAGACCGAATTTAACAACGCTTGACACAATACCATCAAATTCTTCTCCCACAAATTCTTCCATAAACTCAGCCTTTTTCATAGCTTCTACTTCTCGCTCTGCTTCAATAGCTCGCCGTTCCCTGCTGGAAGACTGACTGGCAATATCTGGAATGACTTGTTCAAAATGCTCTGCTATTTCTTTAGAATGCCCATAATCGCGCACCATACGGTGAACCAGAAGGTCTGGGTAACGGCGAATCGGACTAGTAAAGTGAGTATAAAACTCGGCTGCCAAACCATAATGACCGTGGTTGTGCTCTGAGTAACGAGCCTGCTGCATGGAACGCAAAAGCATCATAGACAGCACTTCTTCATAAGGCTGACCTTGGACTGCTTTCATAATATCCTGAAGGGCAGATTGGCTCATAGAATTAGCCGTTCCGTAGACCCGAACGCCAAAAGTAGAAGCATAATCAATAAACTTCTGCACTTTCTCAGCCTTAGGCTCTTCATGAATCCGATAGATAAAGGGCAGGTTTAACGTAGCAAAATGCTCTGCCACTGTTTCATTGGCCACCAGCATAAAGGACTCAATCATACGCTCCGCAAGTCCCCGCTGACGTAAAATAATATCTACTGGACGTCCAGTCTTATTGACCAAAATTTTAGCTTCTTTCGTATCAAAATTAAGAGCTCCACGTTTGTATCGCATCCGCTCAAGAATTGTATGAAGTTCCACCATTGCTTCAACACTCGGTAAAATCACTTTAAAAGCTGCTCGTTTTTCCTCATCTCCTACAATCATGTCATTCACATCGCTATAGGTCATACGAAAAGTAGTTTTAATGATTGTTTGAGTAATAGTATGCTTGACAACTTGACCTTTTGGTCAATCTCCATGATAGCCGATTGCGTCAGCCGATCTACATTAGGATTGAGCGAGCAGATGCCATTGGACAGGCGCTCAGGTAGCATAGGCACCACTCGGTCAATCACATAAACCGATGTCGCTCGATTGAGGGCTTCCTTGTCCAACTCAGATCCTTCTTTGACATAGTAAGAAACATCTGCAATGTGAACTCCTAGTTCAAAATGCCCGTTTTCCAGCTTCTTGATATGAACTGCATCATCCAAATCTTTCGCATCCGCCCCATCAATAGTAAAGGTAATTTCATTACGCAGATCTAAACGACCTTCAAAATCCTTTTTAGATGGCATATCCGGAATTGCTGACGCTTCTTTCAAAACTCTCTCTGGAAACTCAGACACAATGTCCATGGACTCCAAAACTTCCAGAACATCAATACCCGGATCATCCTTGTGACCCACTACATCCAAAATAGTAGCTACAAAAAAATCATGTTTTTTAGTCGGGTACTTATCAATCTCTACTTTTAAAATCTCTGTCCCATCCAAAACCAAAGCTGGTTTCTTGATATAAATAGGTTGAGATATTTTCTGATTTTTTGACCGAATATAACCAGCATACTTAGGCTTTTCTTCATCCAAGATGAGCTGACCCACTGCTGTTTTTAAGCTGTGTTCCAAAACATCAATAACCTTCGCTTCAGCAGACGTTCCCTTGCTGCGATCTGCAACCTTAGTGATTGCAACTTCTACCGTATCACCATCAATCGCATAGTTAACATCATTGCGACCAATAAAAAGATCATCCTCTTCTTCATTTAAGGTAACAAAGCCAAAGCCATTTTTATGGGCGTGAAAGGTCCCTTTCAAAGTAAGCAGCTGCTTTTCTTTACGAAGTTGGATTTTCCCAGCATTGCTAAAGGTCAATTGACGTTTTCGCTCCATTTCAGAAATCGTCTGAACTAAATTTCTAAAGTCTTTTGCTTTTTCTTTTCCTAATCTTTGTGCCAGCTCATCCATACTAGCTTCTTTCTTTTCTCTTAAATAGTTTAAAATTTCTTCTTTCATTCTTTCCTTTTTTCTTATATTCTCTAAACTTTAAGTTACTTTTTCCTCACCTAATACAGAAAAAATAGGCAAAGACAAAGTCAGAGCCCATTTTATTTACTAGATAAGATTGTCAGCATTAGTGCAATCAACAACCAAAAGAAAACCATCACTCCTGTCAAACGCTGCATAACTGCTTCAAAGCCTCTTGCTTTTGGTCGTTCAAACAAATCTCCTGCACTTGCGTCAAATACATTACTTGATTGATTTTTTGTAGGTTGCATAAAAATTGCGATTAAAATAAATACTGATAAAATCAATAAAATGGTTAATAATAAATTATACATATCAAACTCCTTAAAATCTCATTCATTTTACCATAAAACTTATTTTGATTCAAGATGTAAGGTCACTTTTCTTTCTTTGGGACAGTATTTTAATACCTCAACCTTTTCTGGATGTGTTTTCATATTTTTACTCGTTAAATAATTCTGACTGCCGCAAGAAGAACACTTTAAATTAATTTTTACTCGCACTGATTTCCTTTACTCCTAAATATTTTCTAAAACTAAACAATAAAAAGAAGAAGTTCAATAACGCTAAACCTGCTGTGCTATAGAAAACCCAATGATAGCCAAAATGAACAGAAATAGCTGACCCCATTAACGGCCCAATAACACCACCGATATAAAAGAAAGTTTGATTGTAACTGAAAATCCGTGAAATACCTTCTTTTGGTGTGATTTTATTGAGGAGAGAGCTAACTCCAGGCAGAAGAGCTCCAGTGCCCAATCCAAATAGAAAGCGATAAATTCCCAATTCAAGTGGTGTACCAGCCCTCGCACAGAAAATATAAATAACAAAACTATACAAAAGAGCCAGTAAGAGCAAACGGTGATTTCCTATTTTATCTCCTAATTTTCCCAGCCAACCAGATGAAAATATGCTTGAAATGCCCATTGCTGAAACGATTGCACCAGATACCAATAACAAATTTTCTTTTTGCCCTAAAGAGCGGATATAAAGTGTCAAAATAGGGGAAATGGACTGTCCAATCATCTGAATCACCATGCTAGTAATAAACAAGCCAAAAAGCATTGATTTTTGAGGAATTTGTTGAAATAGTTGCTTGGTCGAAACTTCTTTTCCTTTAGAGACAGGATGAAAATCTTCTATTATCCCAAAAATTGTCCACAAAGTAACGACAAACAAGAAAAATCCAACCAAAAGGAAAACATTTCTCATTCCCAAACTTTGAGCTATCATTCCTCCTAAGAGCGGTCCCATCAGAGTCCCCGCTACGACACCTGTTGACAATGTTCCCAAGGCATAACCAGAGTGTTTTTTAGGAGCTTGACTAGCAATCAAAGCCGTGCTATTCGGTACATAACCAGAAAACACCCCATTTAACAGTCTCAATACAATGAGCCAAAATACATTCGGTACAAAAGCCAAGCCTCCCATCGTAAAGGTCATTGCAAAAGCTGCCCGAATCATCATTGGTTTGCGACCGTACCTATCAGCTAAACTTCCCCAGACAGGCGACAAAAGTGCGGCTGTCAAAGCTGTACTCGAAACCGCCAAGCCTGAATAAAATTCAACCATAGAGCCTCTGGCGCCTAATTCTTCCACGTACAAAGACATAAAGGGAACAACTAGTGACAAGCTAGCACCTATAAAAAAGTTACCCAGCCAAGCAATCCATAAATTCCGTTTCCATTTCACTTGATTCTTAATAAAATCATCTTCTTTCTTTGTCTAAAAGCGCCTGCAACTGTTTTAAAGTATTCGAAAGCGCACCGTTATTATCAATCACAATCTCAGCTCTTTGTCTTTTATCTGCCAAAGAAAGCTGAGCTGCTATGCGTTGTTGAGCCTCTTCTTGACTAAGATTGTTTCGAGCCATCAAACGTTCTAGCTGAGTGCCTTTGCTCACATCTACTAGCCAAACCTCATCAAACCAGTCTGCATAATCCTGCTCAAATAAGAGCGGAATATCCATAAAGAAAGTCTCCTCAATCTTAGCCAGTTGGTCGCGTCGATTGGCTAACTCTTGCCGAATTATATCATTTTGTAGCCGGGAAGATTTCGCTAAATTTTCTTGGCTAGAAAAAATGAGCTGAGATAGTTTAGGACGATCAAGCTCACCTGCTTCGTTCAAGATAGCAGACCCTAGCCAGCTGACCAATGCTTGATAGAGTTTACCGCCTTTCGCCTGCAATTCATGAACCACCTGATCCGCATCAATGACCTGATAGCCCTTTTGCCTGAGATAATTTGTGACTGTCGATTTGCCAGAAGCAATACCGCCTGTAATTCCGATTATTTTTGCCATGTCCTACCTCATTTTTTGACAATGTGGACAAAGGTGAGTTCCACGACCAGCTAGTTTGATTTTTTCAATTTCGTGACCGCATCTAGTACAAGGTTGGCCTGTTTTTCCATAGACTTGTAGGAAATCCTGCATGGTTCCGTCTTCTCCCAAAGCATTGCGGTAGGTGCGAATGGTTGAACCGCCTTTTTCAATACCTAGCTGCAAGACTGCAATAATCTGCTTGCGTAATTTCTCTGCTTCTCCAGCAGTCAAACTTTGAGCTGCTCTTGCCGGATGAATCTGCGCCCGCCATAATACTTCATCTACATAGATATTGCCAAGACCAGCTACTAAAGTTTGATCCAACAGGTAAGGTTTAATCAATTTCTTAGATTTTTTCAGAGCAGCTTTAAATGGTGGTAAATGAAAATCTGATTCAGTCGGTTCTGGTCCTAGTCTTCGCTTAGTAAAATAGGATTCTAATTGCTCTTTTCTCAACAACTCCATCGTGCCAAATTTCCGAACATCCTGATAAACGAGGCTGCTGCCATCTGTAAAATGAAAAATTACATGAGAATGCTTCGTCAACTGGACCTCTTCAGGATAGAAAAGATACTTTCCTTCCATTCGCAAATGCGAAATCAGCACCCAATTCGTCAAATAAAAAATCAGATACTTGCCCCGACGCCCAACAGCATTAATGCTTTGCCCTGGTAATTCTAAGACAAAAGGATCTGCCCCCGTTCCAATCATCTTGGCATAACGGACATCTACCTTTTCAATCTCTTTTCCTTTAACCAGCCGCTCTAAACCACGGCGTACCGTTTCTACTTCTGGTAATT
This sequence comes from Streptococcus sp. HMSC071H03, assembly GCF_001813035.1. Lineage (NCBI taxonomy): Bacteria > Bacillati > Bacillota > Bacilli > Lactobacillales > Streptococcaceae > Streptococcus > Streptococcus sp. HMSC071H03. The sequence goes on from NZ_KV811171.1 coordinate 31,617, forward strand.
CGGGCATAAAATCTTTATCCTTTCTTATCCAAATGTAACATATAATGAACAGTTCGACTTATTTCTTCAAATCCCGCACTCTTGTGAAAAGCTTGACTGACTGCATTGTCCATATCACAATCTGAAGCTAGCTGGTACACTCCTTTTTCTTTCGCCCACGACTGTGCAAACTCTAGAAGTTGATGAGCGATGCCATTTCTTTGAAAAGCAGGTGCTACCGCTATGCCTTCAATATATGCGATAGGAAGTTGCTCTGCTCCTTCCACATACTCCGAACGCATAGATAAGCTGATCCAAGCAACGGCTTCTCCTTCTATGTAGTACAAAAATTCATTAGGAAATTTGCCTTCAGAAAATGCTGCTAGTAATTTCTTTTTCTCTGTCTTCCAAGCTAAATGAGCAAAGTAAGCCCAGTCAGCTAGATGAGATTTTTCGACCGCTCGAATTTCCCCTACCATTACCTTTTTCAATCTTCTCTTCCTAGCAGGCGGCGAGCATAGATTGCCTGACCTGAATGCATAGCAGCATCGTCAATGATCGATACTAAGCGATTCCCACGCTTAACAGCTGGAGTCCAATTCTCATCAATAACATCGTCCAGACTGGCTTCATTCACCTCTGATAAATAAGCAATTGTTGCCGCAACCGCATCAGACAGATAGTCTTTGAGCAACTCAATATCTGTCACCACAACTCTATGCGCTTCTTGAGGAGTATGGTGCCAATCTTCCGTATCATCTGGCAAATCCAAGGCAAACTTTTTCTTCCAACCTTTAGAGAACCAGACTGGCTCGGTCTTAGCTAAATCAGCAATCTGAAAATCCAGCTCCCGCGCCGTATGCCAAGTCAACCAAGTCACAGACTTAATGGACGGAACTGTATCCGCAACCGGAAAAGCATTCGCTTCTTCCACAGATAAATTAGTCAGCACCGACAAAAAACGCTCCTCGGCTCGTTCCACATTTTCCACTAAAAGATTTACAAATTCCATTGCCCTATCTCCTTAAAAAATAAATTAATCACGGATTATATGTCAATCTCAACTCAATGTCCCATCGCAAAGTTGTCATCAAAATACTCAGCTAACATCAGGCGATGCTTACTACTCACAGATTCTAAATTCTCAATTTCTTCCTTAGAAAAGAAACGCAGGCGTAGAGTTTCCTCATTGTGAAAATCTGCAATATTCACTGGTGAAACCGCCGCCAGCTCATAGATGAAGACAACCGTCTGCACCGCATCACCATTCGGATAAACTTCCTCGAAATTACTATAAACATTGAGAAAACGAGTAGCTTCTACTTCAATGCCAGTTTCTTCAAAAAATTCACGCTTAGCAGTATCAAGAGTGGATTCGCCAAGCTCCATTGCACCGCCTGGAATAGCCCATGTTTTCTTATCCCCGCGTAGTTGCAACAGCACGCATCCCTTGTCATCTGCTAAAATACCACCAGCAAAGGTCAGGATAACCTTGTCATGCCCAACTTTTGAGCGAATGTAGGAAATGTAGTCCATATTTAGAAACCTTTCAATTTATATGGAAATGCTCCGTCTTAAAAAAGTAGCGGAGTAATTGTATATGCGTGTCAATATCACTAAACAACCAAGTATGCCCTTTATTTGGATAATAGGCACAATTACTCAGTCTGTTTTTTCTTACCAATTCTTTATGAGATTCATGAATTGACTTCGATTCTTTACCGCCCGAAACAAAGAAAACAGGATTGTCGAAATTTGCAGTAATCCTCAGCAGATTTGCCTGTAACATTGCTCGGCGAAAAGACTTAGCAGAAGCCCTTTGCAAATCCATTATGAACTAACGATAGCTCTCTTCAGGTACACCATCTTTCTGCATCATTTTTGCCATAAGGTTGCCCATTAGCTTAGTGTTTTTTAATAACGACATGATGTAGACAACGGCAATGACTTTACCATGCCCATTAATCGGTTCATGATTAGCAACGTCAACAATCGCTCTATCAAATAAATCAGCATGTTTTTCCAACAATTTAAGAACGAGACCGCCTCCCAACGATAGTCCAACAAGGTGCGGCTTGCCGTGAGCCCTGTTTTTGATAATATCAGCAATCATTCTGTAACATCATTAAAATTTGTCCACCCAATGTCGCGGCTAGAAGCATGTCCAGGCAAATCAACAGCTATACATTGAAAATCATTTTTTAACTCAGCGATATGATGTGCCCACATCTGACTGCTAGAACCAGAAGCATGCAAAAAGACAATACTCTTATCATTTTGCTGTCCTTTTTCTGCGACAAATAACGACCTCATCTTCCTCAGCCTCTAATACTCCTTTTTGTTATATCCAAAATCTGCCAAGTCTAGCTTTTTGTCCCGCCAGTTTTTCTTGACTTTAACCCAAGTTTCAAGAAAGACTTTATCACCTAGCATGAGTTCAATGTCGCGGCGTGCCAAAGAGCCGATTTTCTTAAGCATAGAGCCGCCTTTGCCGATGATAATGCCCTTTTGACTGTCTCTTTCCACCATAATGGTAGCGCGGATATGCACTTTGTCAGTCTCCTCATCCCGCTTCATACTGTCAATGACCACCGCCACCGAATGCGGAATTTCTTCACGTGTCAGCAATAAAACCTTTTCCCGAATCATCTCAGAAACCAAAAAACGCTCAGGGTGATCGGTAATCTGGTCAGCTGGGAAATATTGGAAACCTTCCTCTAAGTTTTCACTTAAAATATCAACTAGATGCGAAACATTATTGCCTTGAAGAGCAGAAATTGGCACAACTTCCTTAAAGTCCATCTGCTTGCGGTAATCATCAATCTGACTCAGCAGCTGATCCGGGTGTACTTTATCAATTTTATTGATGACCAGAACAACAGGAACTTTAGCCACTTTTAAACGCTCCATAATCATATCATCACCCTTACCGCGGTTTTCATCGGCAGAAACCATAAAAAGAACTGTATCCACTTCACGCAACGTGCTGTAAGCGGATTCCACCATAAAGTCGCCCAAGGCAGTCTTTGGCTTATGAATCCCTGGCGTATCAATAAAGACAATCTGCTCCTGATCTGTCGTGTAAATTCCCATAATCTTGTTACGAGTCGTCTGAGCCTTATCACTCATGATAGCAATCTTTTGCCCCATAACATGATTTAAAAAAGTAGACTTTCCAACATTTGGACGTCCTAAAATAGCAACAAATCCTGATTTAAAGGTCATTTTTCACCTCGTTTATTCCTTATTAGTCTAATATAAGAAAATCGGAAAGGATTCTCCGATTTTCATGTTAAAAAAGTAAATTCCAAATTTTCGGAACGAAAATAATCACTCCTGTTATAACCGCAAAACCGGAAACAACCAAAACAGCTCCTGCTGCCATATCCTTGGCGTTTTTAGCTCGCATGGAGAAGTGATAATCACTAGCTAAGTCTACCACATTTTCAATAGCAGAGTTCATAATCTCAAAAGAAATGACTAGAAAAATACTCAAAAAGAGAAAGAGCCACTCTATCGCAGATACCCGAAAAAGCAATCCTGCAAGCACGACCGCAACTGCTGAAACGGCATGATTACGCATATTACGTTCTTCTTTGATTGCCGTAAAAATCCCTGTCAGAGCAAATTCTAAACTCGAAATGACATCCCGATTCTTCCATTTGCGCTTGTTTTTTTTATTGTCTTGTAAGTCCATAAGCAGTCAAAATTTCTTCCTGTAAACCAAACATTTCCGCCTCTTCTTCTGGCGTATAGTGATCGTATCCATTGATATGCAAAAAACCATGCACTGCAAGAAACCCCATCTCTCGCTCAAAACTGTGACCATATTCTTCTGCTTGTTCACGCGCCTTATCTATGGAAATAAAGAGCTCTCCGATATAGGCATCAAAATCCTCTAACATTTCCGCCAGCTCAGGATTTTCTAGTAAATCCTCCTCGTCAATGGCAATGTCCAGCTCAGGCTTGTACTCCAAGCTGATAACATCTGTCGGACGATCTGTATTTCGATATTCCAAATTCAGCTCATGGCTGCGCTCGTTGGTAACAAATGTCACTGCCATTTCTTTTTCTTCTTTGCCAATCTTTTTAGCAGCAAATTCCAGTATATCATGTGTTTGCTTGATGATTTCTTCTGAAACTTGCCCTGTCTCGTCGACCATTTCTATATACATATTACACCCACTTTATTAGTATCACTTCATTATACCATATTTCAGATAGGGATGCCTGATTTATAAATCATTTACTATTTCGTTCTGCTCTTTATTTCATATTTTTTCTTTCAAAACTTATACTTGTTGCTGGAGGCGGCTCATTTGCGCATAGATGCCATTTTGTTTTACCAATGTATCATGTTGCCCTCTCTCTACAATCTTTCCTTCAGAAATAACCAAAATTTGGTCTGCATCTTGAATGGTGGATAAACGGTGTGCAATGATAAAAGTCGTTCTCCCCTCCTTGACCACAGCCATTGCTTTTTGAATCATTTCTTCGGTTTCTGTATCAATATGGGAAGTTGCTTCGTCCAATATTAAAATTTTGGGATTAGCGTAGAGAGTTCGTGCAAATGAAATCAGTTGCCGTTCACCGCTCGAAAATGCTGTCCCTTTATCCTTTACAGGTTCATCAATTCCTTTTTTACAACGAGCCAGCAAGTCCCTTGCACCAACCTTTTCTAAAGCTTCTAGAACTTTTTCACGATTGATGCCTGAATGGCTCATCGCTACATTGCTTGCTAGTGTTCCTGTGAATAGATAAGGATCTTGCAAAACAATCCCCATGTGACTACGAAGACTTTCACGAGAATATTGTTGAATATCTTGTTGATCAATATATATTTTCCCTTTTTGGGGATCGTAGAAACGATAAAGTAGGTTCATGATAGAAGATTTTCCAGAGCCGGTATGTCCCACCAAAGCAATCGTCTCTCCTTGCTTTGCCTTAAAGCTAATATCGTGCAGGATAGTTTTTTCTTTCTCATATGCAAAGCTCACATGTTCAAACACAACCTCACCTTTATTGACTATTAACTGCGTTTTCTCATCCGCTTCCTGAGGTTGATCTAGCAATTCTAAAACTCGTTTTCCTGTTTCCAATGATCGTTGTACATTCGGGAAAAGTCGAACCAGAAAACCCATCATCTCAAATAAATCAATAATATAATTGAGATAGACAAACAGTACACCTGCGGTAATAACGCTATGACCGCCTAAAAATTGCTGACCAACTATTGTCAAAATAACAGCAAGCACTGCATTTTTCAAAAATTCCGTTAACGGCCAAGACGAAAGAGCGCTTACCCATACAATTTGTTTATCAGCTTGGCTCATTTTTCGGGCAGTTACATCAAATTCTGAAAGAACAGTTTTTTCCTGATGATATAGCTGTATCAGACTAGCTCCATGCATCAATTCATTCACTTGATTATTGATGTCACTCCGTGAATCATAAAAGTCTTTCATCGGCTTGTCCGTTAGTTTTTTATAAAATACTTGTATCCCATAAAAAGCAGGAAGCAACAGCAACAGCATAGAGGCAGCAAGCGGATTAAGATAAAACAACAAAACGTAGGTAAAAACAATCCGAAGGACTTGAATCAAAACACTAACCAAACTGGAATAAAATTGTCTGCGTAAGGTTTCCGTATCATTTACAATTCTGGTTGCAATCTTCCCTGCCGGCTTATCATCAAAATAAGAAATCGGCAAATTTTGCATGACTTGATAAGCTTCATTTCTCAGATGTTCGGCGACTTTGTTGCCACAATGCGCTAAAAGTCGGTCGCCTAAGTAAGTCAAGTCACTCCCCAAAACTACAGCAATTAGGTATAATCCAGCTAATTGCAAAAGCTGAACCTGACGATCTTTTCCACTTCCAATCTGTGTAAGCGGTCCGTCTATCATATTTCTCAAACAGAGAGGAGACAGTTGGCTAGTCACCGTTGCTAAGACAGCAATTCCAACCGCAAGAAAAAATGCAATTCGAACAACTTTTAGTTCTTTTAATAAACGACTAATGATACTCATTCGCTCCCTCCTTTCTGATGTTGCTGCCGCTGATATTGTTCGGCGTACCAACCTCCTTTATTAAGCAACTGGTTCGGAGTCCCTTCTTCTATAATTTGTCCGCCTTCTAAGACAAGAACCCAGTCTGCCTTCTGGATAGCTGACAAACGGTGCGTCACAATGATTGTTGTCTGATTCGCTCGTAACTTCTGGATATTTTGGATAATTCGGCGTTCTGTCTGAGCGTCAACTGCCGACAAAGAATCATCCAAAATAAGGACTTCTGGCTGTCTAATAAAAGCGCGTGCCAAAGAAATTCTTTGTTTTTGACCGCCAGATATTGACACTCCCCTCTCACCAATAAGAGTTTCCAGTCCGTCTGGCATTCGTTTTAAATCTTCTGAAAATGCCGCTGTTTCAATAGCCCGCTCAATATCACTTAATGTCGCATTCCTCTTGCCAAAGACAATATTGTCTTTGACGGATTTTGAAAATAAAATATGTTCCTGTGGGACATAGCCAATCATCGCTTCAATCGACTGACGTGAATAGTGACCGACAAATTTTCCATTTATCTGAAATTCACCTCGTCCAACAGGATATTGCTGAAGAAGCTGACGAACTAAGGTTGTTTTACCAGATCCTGTTTTTCCAACAATACCATACGTCTTTCCTGCTTCAATTTGCCAAGCTATGTTACGCAAGCTAGGTCTTTTTGTTTGTGGATAAGTGAAATGATAATTATGAAAACGAATAGAGATAAGATGTTGCAACTCCTCTTTGCCACTCATTTTCATATCATCTGTCGTTTCAATCAATTCTGTGACCTTTTTAAAAGACGTCTTCCCCGTTTGATAGACCAAGATAAAATCCGACAACATCCAAAAAGGTTCAATTAGGCTAATCATATACAATTGAAGAGCAATCACTTGCCCAATTGTCAACTGTCCCGTTTTTATAAAAGCAGCCCCAATAAGAAGCACAATAATCGTTGATAAAGCGATAAAGACCGAGGAGAGCGGTGCGTAAAGATATTGAATACCGGCAATTTGATCACCAACCTTAGATAAAGCTTTCGTGCGCAATTGGAACTGTTCTTTCTGAGTTGTTTTCTTGCTATAAGCACGCGCAACTCGGACTCCCTCTATCGTTTCCAATACCTCATCATTCAAAGATGCCACTGCTTCACGATTATTTTCAACTAATTTATCTTGTTTTTTCCCAAGAACATAAATCCATATCATCAATATCATAAGCGGAAGCATAGCCAGTAAGCTAATTTCCCATGAGATAAAAAACATGGTCGGAACGACAAAGGCAATCATGCCTCCTGCGTATAAGAGAATGACAATCCCATAGCCAGCCATCTCCATCATTCCCTCAACATCTGTTGAAAAACGCGTTAGAATATCGCCAGAACGAAATTTTTCGTAGAAAGGCGTTCTCATAGCTACCAATTTCTCAAAAGCTCTTCTTTGCATGAGAAACTTATAGTCAATAGACGACTGAAATATTTTTAAATGCCAATAGTAAGCCGACAGATAGTTGCAAATTGTCACCAGAACTAACAAACCAACATCTTTAATTAAATTCTGCTGTGTCAAAGTATGATGCGACAGATGATCTACCAAACGCTGAATCACCTGTGTTGGAATCAACATGGTAAAATCATACAATAGTAAAACCAGAGCAATGGATAAATATAACCATTTATGCTCTTTTATATATCCAAATAAACTTTTAATCATCCTAATCCTTCCCGAAACGCACAAAAAAGCCCAAGACAGAATAAACCTGTCCTGAGCTTACTTGTTTTTATTTATTTTTTCATCAAAAATAAACTACAATGGTTTGCTAGAAAGGAGTTCTGTCATACGATATACCTGAGTGTTATTTTGTTTTACATTGTTCATATTACCGTTCTCCTTTCTGTTCTTATTAGTTAATACTTTAACATTAAAAGAAATGCTTGTCAAGAATATTTGCAAAAGAACCCTCCCAAAACTGAATGAATTTTCTGCCTTAAAATCAAGTTTAACAATTCTCTGCAATAGCTGTTTCGGCTGCGATACGTCCAAAAGTGAAAATATCAGTAAGAGAATTGCCAACTAAACGGTTTCCGGCATGCAATCCGCCAGCTACTTTCAAGCTGCATAGAGACCTTGGATAACTTGTCCTTGTTTATTGATAACATGTGTTTCCGTATCAATCTTAAGCCCACCCATAGTGTGGTGAACGGCTGGTTTTCGAAGAGTGGCATAATACGGTGCTTTTTCAACCTTGAGATCGAAAGCTTCCTTTTCAAATTCAGGATCATAGCCCGCATCAACATAAATATTATAAGCTGTGATCGTCTTGATAAAGACCTGTAGCTCCATTTGTCGCTGTTAAGCCAACTCTTCCAAACTATCTGATCGGTAAATCATTCCATGTGCTACCTGCGCATCAATCTTTTCTTGACTGGTATTATAAGCCGTTTCTTTGATATTTTCGTCTGCAATCAGATAGAAAAGACCGCCATTGTCAATCGCTGCTTGGTCCAATTTATCTCGACTACCGTACTCATCTACAAAACGTTTTCCTTAAGTATTGACCATGATGAAGTTAGCCGGAGGCGCCTGTAATCGGGTCAGATACCAGCATTATTTGCCGGCATTATTTGATAGAAGTCCAAACCGACTAGGTCTGTGCCAACGCTTTGACCTAAGAGAATACCATCACCTATAATAGCTGATGAATTTGATGTCTTAATATCGTCACCAATGTGCATCCAGTATTGATTGTATTGCTGCAACATCATAGGATTAAGATACAAATTAAAAGCGTTGATATGATTAGCTTTAAAATACTCTTTCAACAAAGAAATCATTGATGTTTCTTAATTATTCTATTAGAATGTGAAAACAATAACAATATTGATTTCTGCTTTTATAATGCAAAAAAGCCCATTAAAATTGGGCTTTTTCCTGTTCTTCATGCTAATTGCCGGGATCGAACCGGCGACCTCATCCTTACCATGGATGCGCTCTGCCAACTGAGCTAAATCAGCAGTACCTATCTACTATATCACGTAGACAGATTCTTGTCAATAGATTTGAAAAATGTTTTCATCATAAGAGAAAGAACTTTGTGTTAGAACGTCCCAAAAAGAACCTAATCACCATTAAAATTTCCTATAAATATCACGTTCACATCAATATTTTTTAAAATAATCTTCCTTTGTCAAACGATAATAAGCTCTCTGAGAAATTCGACCTTCTTTATGTAAATCCAAGGCAGCATACGGATCTATGTGAGAAAAGTTCATACCAGCTTTTTCCATAACCCGTCCTGAAGCTGGATTTTCCACATCATGGAGAGCCACCAACATATTCATATTCAAACTTTCAAAAGCCAGCTGGATTATTTCTTTCAAAGCTTCCGTTGCCAAGCCCTGATTCCAGTAATTCTTATGAATCACATAGCCGATAGCCGCCTTTTTGAGGACCGGATCTAGCTTGTGTAGGTCAATGCTGCCAATCAGTTTTCCATTTTCTTTTAACTCAATTCCCCAATTTCCGAGCGGTCGACTAATAAATAAACGAGCAATAATATTTTTAGTTTCTTCCAAATCTTTATTAGGTAAAAAAGTGTAGCGAGTATTTTCTTCATCAGAGGAATATTCAAACATGTCCTCCGCATCATCCAATGTCACGGGTCTCAAAAGTAAGCGCTTTGTTTCTACAACTCGGTTTTCAGCTAGCTTTAGATAAATACTTTCCATTTTACACGAACCTCCTATGTTGCCTCATAGCATAACATAAATATTCACTGAAATCAATGTTTCTAATTTTGCCTTGATTTTTAAAACGTTTTCATATACAATAAAAACATCTCAAAAAAGGAGTAAATCTATGTTAATCGGTATTCCAAAAGAAATTAAAAACAATGAGAATCGTGTTGCTTTAACACCAGCTGGCGTTCACAGTCTCGTCCAAAAAGGTCATCAGGTTTTGGTTGAAACCAAAGCTGGTCTTGGTTCTGGATTTACAGACGCTGACTACAAAGCACAGGGAGCGACAATTGTCACAACTGCAGCCGAAGCTTGGACAGCTAATCTAGTTGTCAAAGTCAAAGAGCCCTTAGCTGCTGAATACGGCTTCTTACGTGATGACCTCTTGCTTTTCACGTATCTACACATGGCTGCTGCACCTGAATTAGCCAATGCGATGATTGTGGGCAAAACAACAGGGATTGCTTACGAAACCGTTCGTGACCAAGAAGGAAAACTCCCTCTGCTCGTTCCTATGAGTGAGGTCGCAGGGAGAATGGCTGTGCAGATTGGAGCTCACTTTTTAACCAAACAAGAAGGCGGTTCTGGCGTGCTACTAGGCGGGGTTCCTGGTGTTCCTAAAGGAAAAGTCACTATCATCGGAGGTGGAGTTGTTGGGACACACGCAGCTCGCATCGCTTTAGGACTGGGAGCGCAGGTCACTATTCTTGATATCAGCGCTAAACGCCTATCTGAACTCGAAAACCTTTTTGGCCACCAAATCCAGAGCCTTATGTCTAATTCTTTCAATATTGCTGAAAGCGTCAAAGATGCTGATGTAGTGATTGGAGCCGTGCTAATCCCTGGTGCCAAAGCACCTAAACTCGTTACGGATGATATGGTCAGCCAAATGCGTCCAGGTTCTGTCATCGTTGACGTAGCAGTTGACCAAGGTGGGGTCGTTGAGACTGCTGACCGTGTAACTACTCATGATGAGCCTGTTTATGAAAAACACGGAGTGCTTCACTATGCCGTTGCCAACATCCCAGGTGCTGTTGCCCGTACATCAACTCTTGCCCTGACAAATGTAACACTTCCTTACATTGAAGCTTTGGCTGACAAAGGTTTTGAACAAGCTATAGCAGATGATTTGGGGCTACAACAAGGAGTGACTACTTATAAAGGATATATTACTAACCGACCAGTTGCAGAAGGGCTCAATCGCGACTACACTGATATCGCTGATTTAGTATAAGTTTTGAAAATAAAAGGATATGCCAACTTGCTTCGCAGGTCCTATACACCACCTTTTAAGCAGTTTTTTTGAACAATCACCTACTACACTGCTCATTTATTATAAAAATAATTTGAGTCTGAGACGCTATTGTCCCAGACTCTTTTTTACTTATCATTTTAAGTCGTATAACTATAAGAAAAGAGCTTTCAAATCCACCTCTTTGCTTCATTCCATTTATTTTTTCTTTTTAGGTTTAGGTAGCGGCAATTGATCATACATGGCTAAAATTAAATCTTCTAGAAACACCTGATTTTCAAGGTCTTCCACTAAAATCATTTCTTTGGCACCTTCGTATGGAAACTCAAAAGAAGGTTGGTCAATCTTATCTAAGACTGCTTGCACGGGTTTAACTAAAAAGCGATTATCATAAATGCCGCCAATAATCTTGCCACGGAAGTAAAGAATATACTCTCCCATCATGGAACGGTAAGTCACATCATCTAATTCTGATAATTGCTCCAAAACAAATTCCAAATAGTTCTTACTTGATGCCATTTCTAATCTCCTAAGCTCTGTTCAACGATAACAACCGTATAGAGTTCTTGCTTAACCTTGCATCCAATTGGTTTAAAGCCCTGCTTTTCCCAAAAATGCCGAGATTGAGGATTTCCCTTAACATAAGCCAAACGTGCTTTTCGAAAGTTCTTAGTAAAATAAGCTAGTGCTTCTGTCACAATCTGACTGCCAATCCCTTTCCTCTGATAGGCTTGATCAACCATAAACAAACCAATAAAAACAGTCTCCTCATCAGGATATGCATAGACAAAATCCATAACAGCCACAAGGTCAGAGCCATTCCAAAATCCAACATAAAACTTATCAGCCTTAGCTTTACCTTCAGGTAGACGAAGTATGTCCTCTTTTACACTTGCCAAATTTGGCTTTGGTGGACAATACTGAAAATATAGAGGATTGCTTTCATATAAAGATAAAATACTTGGGATATCCTTTTCAGTTAGTATTCTACAACTGTAATACTTAGATAGTTGGTCAATCATTTTTTAATTCTTACTTTCTGTGTCCTGTGATTATGACATAGGAAGATGCATTGATAGTCATCAGTCACGTAGCAGATTCTTTTGCAAGCGTACTTCCTCAAAATCAGTCGTGTGCAACTTGTCCAGATTAGTCAAGAGCTTTTCCTTCATCATCTTCTGACTCCTTGGCTGGCTCGCCGACGATTTTGGAATTGGTCAAACTTGAATTTTCTTCTTTAGAAAAATGATGATGCACCACTTCAGTAGAATGTTCATAGGCTTGGATAATCTCTGCAACCACAGGATGACGCACAACGTCCTTGGCTGACAGGTAAACAAAATCAATTTGCTTGATATTTTTCAATTTCTCTGTTGCATCAATGAGACCTGATTTACTATTCTTCGGCAAATCAATCTGGCTAATATCCCCATTGACAATCATCTTTGAATTAAAACCAAGTCGTGTCAAAAACATCTTCATCTGCATAATAGTCGTATTTTGCGCTTCATCTAAGATGACAAAAGCGTCATCTAATGTTCGTCCACGCATGTAAGCCAAGGGGGCTATCTCTATGATTTCTCGCTCCATAAGGCGCGTTGTTTGATCCTTGCCTAAAATCTGATACAATGCATCGTAAACTGGTCGTAGATAAGGGTCTACTTTTTCTTTTAGATCCCCTGGTAAAAATCCTAGACTCTCACCAGCTTCAACCGCCGGACGAGTCAATATAATCCGTTTGACCTGCCCTCGCTTCAGCGCTGTCACAGCCAAAGTTACGGCAAGAAAAGTCTTACCTGTTCCTGCTGGTCCAATCCCAAAGACAACATCATGATTCTTAATGCTATCGACATACACTTTCTGCCCTAGGGTCTTGACACGAATGGGCTTGCCATAAGAATCTTTGATAATTTCTTCCTCATACAGAGCCACAAACTTATCAATTTCATTATTTTTGACCATGGTAATAGCCGTCACTACATCTGGTGTCCCAATCGTCATCCCGCGATTCACCAAAACTAGCAGAGCTTGAAGCACCTGGCGAGTCTCCTCACAAGCTGCTTCGCTACCGATAATCTGGACAATCTCCGTCCTTGCATGAATGGTTACCTGCAACTCCTGTTCCATTAAACGCAAGTGACGTTCATTGGAACCAAAAAGATGAAAAGCATCATCCGGATGCTGTAAGGTAATTTCTACTGAATGTTCTTGCAAATAAAGAACCTCTTTCTTCACATTATTTACTTTATTATAGCAAAGTAACTCGGAAAATTCTATCTTTTTCCCGAACTAATGTGCTTGATATTCTTCCCAGATCGCATCAAAATCACTAAGATTAAAGGAAAAATCAGCATGTTCTTCTAAATAGCGGCTAACCTCATCAAAATTATCTGTGTGCTTAGGAAAAGCCGGTTCATGAAAAACTAAATCGGCGAGTATTGCCTTAGGTGCTTTGCTTTTGGGATTACGCTCCGTCATCAACCAAGTGTAAAACGATTTTCTCATTTTATTTTTTCTCCTTTCTTACTTTTTAACCAATCCGGTAAATATTTAGTCAATCCTAATGCAGATAATATGATGATTTGCGGTAAAAATTGTATTAAATACCGCGTCTTTCCACCTTCAAAAATGAGCAAAAACAACAAACCACCAAAGACTGCAAGACTGATACAATTCAATTTATCATTTGCACGATATTTCCACAAGGCAAAAACAAGCCCCAGACTCATCACAATCCAAACAACTTGCTTCACAATCTCATAATACCGATACTCACTCTTATCCACACTCAAAAAATAAGTTCTGATAAACTGTGCCACAAGATTCTTTTTTGTATAAGGATAAAGAGGGGAGATATAAGGCGTTTTTTCACATTCCACATCTCGATACAACCAGCCTAGAGTTCCTTCTGAAACAGTTAATGAATGCTTATAGTAAAGATGATTGAGAAATCCAAAAAATGAATACTCTTTTAAACGTCGTTTGATTTCTTTTTTTACATTTTCTTGCTTAAACATTCCATTATTATACTGTTCTCTCTGATCCACATCAATGTATTGAAGCAAACCCTCTTTCATGTCTTCTTGATCGTGTCCAATAAAAGTCAACCCTAAGTCAATAAAGAGCAGAGGACTTTTAGACAATCCTTTCTCTTGTATCAATGTCACTTCTGTTTGCGTCGCTTTCAGATAGTTTCCGCCGATAGAAGTTACGCCAAACGATAGGAGAAAGGTGAAAAAGATTAGGATAAATTTCTTCCATTCCTTTTTGAACAACAGCAAAATAAAACCTGCCATAATAACAATCAACACAGTTGGTCGTATCAGCACTGCAAGCCCACTTATCAAACCTAATCTGATTGTCTTTATGAAGAGTACCCTCTTATCCTGCCATCGAAGCCCAAGTAAATCAAAAAGTAAGAATATTTGTAAAGCAATGAGCGGAAGAGGCCATATATCCGTGTACATCGAATAAAAATAAGGTGAAAAGCCAACTAGCAACACATACAAACTAAATGTCACATCAGCAGCAGACTCACTCACATATTTTTTCATTCCCTTGTACAAAATGAGTGCCGTTATATCGGCATAAAATATATTTAATCCCTGCAAAATCCATAAAGCTGAGCTTCCAAAGATATTATAAAAAAAGCGCTCATACAAAAAGAGAAACAGATTATTCGGATTGCGTGTCAAATAGCTGGAAATAGAAGATTCTTTTAAGTACTTAAAAGCGCCGTTAAAAACAACTGCTGCATCTCGCCGAATCAACAATTGAGCAGACAAAAGCATTGCTAACTGAAATATAATCACCGCTATCATAATAGCAACTTTGTGCTTCATCAGGTAGTGGTAGCATTTTTTAAAATTTTCTAGATAACGATAAGCCAGAAACGCTAGTATTGTCACTCCAATCAAAGCCAGACTAGAAATTGTCCCTAGATGAATAATCGCAGTAAAAAACCAATGCAAGCACACAAGTAACATGATTTTTTGCAAGATTCCAAAGAAAAAAGAGTACATTTTTAGCATAGGCCCATTATATCAAAATCTAATTTATTCCGCTATTTTAAAAACAACAATCGTCAGATTGCTGCTTAACGTCTAATTACTTGCTACGTCCGTTTTCTTCATTGTCTAAAAGATAATCTTCTAAAACAGTAAAAATTTCTGTAACAACCAAACCAGACTCTGAAAATTCTAATCCTTCTTCTGGCAAGGTTTTACGCCAATAATCACCAAAAATAGTCTGCCAATCTCTTAAACTACGATTGCCTTCCCCTTCTAAAAAAGCTTCTTCTGCTGTCACTTGATGAAAGGGACGAACAAGAACTTTTTTTGTCACCATAACCAAGGCTCGACTAGGATTCTCCATTCTATCTAGCATGATGGAGACTTCTCCAACTTTAGGTAACGATACCTTGTCTTTTTCATACTCTTCAAACCAAGAACTTGTCGCTTGCTTAATTCCTCTCAATGTCAAATCATATAAGTCTGGAAATTCATCTGGATGTGCCCAAACTTCTGCCTGAGGATACTTCCTACTTAGTTCTATTAGATTCATCTTTCTTATCCCTGCCAATTTTCTTGATCATGCTTAAATTTCTCAAGTAGAGCCAAACCTTCTGCTGAAACATAGCCTTCTTGTTCTGCCAGATTGATCAATTCAGTGTAGTTAGATAAGGTTACTAATTTCACACCTGCATCTGAAAAATTCTTTTCTGCTCTAGGTAATTCATAAGTGAAAATAGCCACTACTCCAATGACATCTGCACCTTCCCGCTTCGCTGCTACAACAGCATCCAAAACAGAACCACCAGTTGAAATCAAATCCTCAACCACGACCATTTTTTGACCTGATTTTACCCGACCTT
Organism: Streptococcus sp. HMSC071H03; assembly: GCF_001813035.1. Taxonomy (NCBI): domain Bacteria; kingdom Bacillati; phylum Bacillota; class Bacilli; order Lactobacillales; family Streptococcaceae; genus Streptococcus; species Streptococcus sp. HMSC071H03. The sequence goes on from NZ_KV811171.1 coordinate 47,501, forward strand.
CAATCTGATTTCCAGCCCCATGATCTTTTGGTTTGCTACGAATATAGGCAAAGGGCAGATTCATCTTGTCTGCAATAATAGCACCATGAGGAATACCCGCTGTCGCTGTTCCAGCAATCACTTCTACTTCTGGAAATTCAGCCTTGATTTTCTCTACAAAGCCATTTTCAATCAACGTCCGCGTTTCTGGATAGGCTAAGGTCACACGATTGTCTGTATAAATTGGAGACTTGATACCGCTCGCCCAAGTGAAAGGCTCTTCCGGTTTCAAGTAAACAGCCTCAATTTTCAGTAAGTCACGGGCAATATCTTTTGCTAAAGTCATGATTTCTCCTTTACAATAATTCAATAGTGGAAGCAAAATATTGTTCCAAAAAATATGTCTTTTCTTTAATATCTTCTATGGTAATATTCTCATTTGTAGAGGTCAGTACCCACTTATCCTCCACATCATTTTGTCGGTGAATAACAGCAATCAATTCTCCTTCAAAAGATTCCAAAGGTTCTCGTATTTTTTCCGAAATGATATAAACATCTTGTTCTTCGCCGTCTCCAGCAAATAAATCCGGAATATAACCATAGTTGATAGGATAACAATTGCCAAAGTTGTCTTTGTAACCTATTGGTCTATCAATGATTGCTCGATAGATTTTTCTAACCATTCACCCATTCCGCCTTTATAGCTCGGTAAGCAGCTACTGGATCAGTTGCTCGTGTGATTGGACGCCCAACCACAATGTAATCACTACCAATTTGATGAGCTTCTTGCGGCGTCATAACCCGTTTTTGATCTCCGATTTCAGAACCAGCTGGTCGAATACCTGGAGTGACGCACAGAAAATCTTCTGATGTTGCGGATTTAATCAGCTTAACCTCCTGAGCCGAACAAACAACTCCGTCCAGTCCAGCTTCCTTAGCTTTGCAGGCATAGTTGACTACAGATTCTGAAACAGTTGTTTGGATATTTTGGCAATCCCTCATATCTTCCTCACTGGTAGAAGTTAGCTGGGTCACTGCTACGAGCTTTGCCTGATCACCTAAAACCTTCTTGGCTTCTCGCATCATTTCCACGCCACCTGCCGCATGAACCGTCACCATATCAATCCCAAAGGTTCTCAAAACTGACATGGCAGAGCGTACTGTATTTGGAATGTCGTGCAATTTCAAATCTAGGAAAATGCTGTGTCCCAAACCTTTCAGATAATGCACAATTTCCGGACCAATGGCATAGAAAAATTCCATACCGATTTTGACATATAACTTTTCGTCTTCTGGAAAATGCTCTAAAAACTCCTTGACATCATCAAATGACGGAAAATCAAGGGCAATAATAGGACGTTCTTCACGCATGGATTCTTCTCCTTTTTATAGGCTTTTCGCCATTTTTAACCTTTTGACAGAATCTCTAGCTCTGCCACCTTTCAATACTGACTATACTACATCAAACGGTGAAGTTGCTTAGTAGCACTAGCTAATCATCAATAGCTCTAAATTTGCCTTATTACGAGCTATAGAAAAACCTTGCCCGAGGCAAGGTTACACGAAAATTGGCAGAAACTGCCATTTTAACCGTATCTTCCTTAGTAGCCTCTCTGGACTTCTTTAAAGGTTTTATTTCAATTATTTTATAATTTACTTTATCTCTTGTCAAGTAAAACATCAATTAAGCAAGAAAATTTTCTCTAACTTCTGCTCGCAGACTTTCCAAACTTTCAATGCCATACTTATCCATAACTTTAGGTAGGTTCTCAATGATATTAGGACAAGCATAAGGGTCAGTGAAATTTGCCGTGCCAACACCAATAGCTGATGCTCCCGCAATAAACATTTCAATGGCTGCTTCTGCTGAATCTACTCCACCCATACCAATGATTGGCAAACTGCTGGATTGGGCTACCTGACGAATTAACTTCAAGGCGACTGGAAAAACAGCTGGTCCTGACATCCCACCCGTTCCATTTGCAATAATGGGTTTTCTGCTTTTTAAATCAAATCGCATACCAACCAAGGTGTTAATCATAGTAAATCCTGTTGCTCCTGCAGCTTCAACTGCCATAGCTATCTGCGTAATATCTGCTACACTAGGTGTCAATTTCACATAGACCGGCACTTCCGATACATCTACTGCTGCCTTCGCAGCCTCGTATGCCAAATCCGGCACTTGCCCAATCAATAATCCTCCATTGCCATGATCCACATTAGGGCAAGAAATATTGAGTTCGATTGCTTTAACGTTTGGTGCTTGAGAAATTTTTCCCGCAACAAAAGCATATTCTTCATTAGAAAATCCAGCAACATTAGCAATAATCGGCAGATTAGGATAATGTTGAGCCAACCAAGGAAGCTTTTCTGCTAACACCACATCTACACCAGGATTTTGCAAACCAATAGCATTGAGCATACCAGCTGGTGTTTCCGCCACGCGCGGTGTCGGATTGCCAAAACGAGGATTCTGCGTGCTTGCTTTAATCATGATTGAGCCAAGCACATCTAGGTCATAATATTTGGCATATTCCTGACCAAAACCAAAACAGCCCGAAGCTGGAATAATTGGATTTTTTAATTCCAAACCCGGAAGAGAAACTGCTAAACGATTTTTCGACATGTTCACCTCCTACACCAAAACTGTACCAGTCTCAAAAACTGGACCATCTTCACAGACACGCTTATTGACTGATTGATCCTCACCAGCCACATGAAGTACGCAAGCATAGCAAGCCCCCATTCCACAAGCCATTCGTGACTCCATAGAAATGTAAGCTCGCGGATGACTACGAAATGTTTCATCAACATATTTGAGCATACCAGGGGCACCGCAAGCATAAACCGCTGTAAAACTTTCTGGCAACTCATTCACAACAGAGGAAACATAGCCTTTGCGACCATAAGAACCGTCATCTGTTGTTACGATGACACGACCGTATTTTTTCATCTCTTCTTCCAAAATAACGGCGGCTTTTGTTGCAAATCCAAGAACCGAAGTGACCTTGACCCCTTTACTATGTAATTCTTTTGTTACTTGTAGTAAAGGCGGAACACCAATACCGCCTCCTATGATTAAGGCTGTATCTTCAATGTCCAAACCAGATAAATCAAACCCATTTCCTTGAGGACCCATGACATCCAACTGAAAATCCTTCTGCAATTTAGAAAAAATTTCTGTGCCTGCCCCTTCTATCCTGTAAATAATCCGACAAATTTTTCTCTCTTTATCAATCTCTGAAATTGAAATAGGTCGCCGTAGAAGCTTTGTATCATCTGGGACTCGAATATGTAGAAACTGCCCAGCCTTCATCTGGCTAACCATTTCCCCTTGTAAATCCATAGCAAAAATTCGCGGAGCAATTTCCTCTTGATGCACAATGTTCATCTTCTCCAACATGATTTTTCCAAATCTTTTCTTACACGAACTACTTACCATTTCTACCTCATTTCTTTACCAAAAAAGACCTCGCATACACACGCAAGGTCTCACGAAAATAGAGAGCAGACTTGTTCCCACTCTTCCTTCACCTGAAACCTTGGAAGCCTCGCTGGACTTTCTTAAAGGTTAAATTTAACATATTTTACAACTTAACAAGTGTTTTGTCAATGCTAATGTGATAAAATAGGCTTATGAGAATTCAGCAATTACATTATATTATCAAAATCGTCGAAACGGGCAGTATGAACGAAGCTGCCAAACAATTATTCATCACCCAGCCAAGTCTGTCTAATGCTGTGCGTGATTTGGAAAATGAAATGGGTATTGAGATTTTCATCCGCAATCCCAAGGGCATTACCTTGACTAAGGACGGCATGGAATTTCTTTCCTATGCTCGTCAGGTAGTAGAGCAAACCCAGCTGCTGGAAGAACGTTATAAAAATCCCGTTGCTAACCGAGAACTTTTCAGCGTTTCCTCACAACACTACGCCTTTGTGGTCAATGCTTTCGTATCTCTGCTCAAAAAGAGTGACATGGAAAAGTACGAGCTCTTCCTGCGGGAAACCCGAACTTGGGAAATCATTGATGACGTCAAAAATTTCCGTAGTGAAATTGGTGTTCTATTTCTCAACAGCTACAACCGCGATGTCCTCTCCAAAATGCTAGATGACAATCACTTGATTGCCACTCATCTCTTTACCGCACAGCCCCATATCTTTGTCAGCAAGAGCAATCCTCTAGCAAAGAAAAAACTGGTGCAATTAGCTGATCTAGAAGATTTTCCTTATCTGAGCTATGACCAAGGCACCCACAATTCCTTTTACTTTTCAGAAGAAATCCTATCCCAAGAACACCATAAAAAATCGATCGTCGTCAGTGACCGAGCAACCCTTTTCAATCTTTTGATTGGTCTTGACGGCTACACTATCGCAACTGGTATTCTCAACAGCAATCTCAACGGTGACAATATTGTTTCCATTCCGCTAGATATTGATGACTCTATTGAGCTGGTTTATATCAAACACGAAAAAGCTAGTTTGTCTAAAATGGGGGATAAATTCATTGAGTACCTGTTAGAAGAAGTTCAATTTGATAAGTAAATCATAACCATCTGTTCCACTCTTATATGTGATAAACAATGAAATTTTTATGCTATATTTTCTCCTGTCGCTTTACAATAGGCTTGAATCCTTTTATTGTACTGCGGTGGGAGTTTTTTCTAGCATTCTCATTTTTTTATGTGTAGTGAGAAACTGTTATCCTATCATTTAAAATGAAATAAAATCACGCAATTAAAAACAGCACAAACTTTCTTACCATAGGTTTGTGCTGTTTTCTTTAATACATAGCTCTGTCGCCGTCTGTTCCTGACTTTTAAATATCTAGACTTGCGTAGTTATGTAAAGACGGTTCTTTTATGGTACGAACAATCAAATCTGCAATACTTGCTCTTGAAATGATTGTTCCCTTATAAGGCTCTCCTTTTTCTGTTAATTCATAGTCAATGTCAGGGTTGTTTGTTATATAAGCAGCGCGTAAAATCGTATAATTAACAGTAGAATCTTAAATAATTTTCGCTGCGCGACGAGTATCATCCATAATGTCTGAACCGATACTTTCTTCCACCCAACGACCAAACTCTCTTGGCACTTCATGATACAAACTAAGTCCTGTTACATAAATTAAGCGAAGAACTTGATTCTCTTCCATTGCTTTAACAATATTTGCCGCCATAGGCTCAAACTGTCCATCAAGATTGGCGTAAACAATATCTTGACCTTTCATAGCTTTTGTCAAGGCTGCAAATCATTGACATCCCCTTCAAGAACATCCACTCGCTCACTTTCAAGTGACTATAAACGAGCACTTTTTCGCAAATAAAGCGTCAAATGTACATCTGTTTCCTGTAATAATCTTGGAATCACCAAACGAGCAATTTGCCCATTGGCTCCTAAAATAAGAACTTTTATCATGCTAATAGTAACTTTCTAATCTTTTAATTGATTATATTCCTCGTCTGAGACGGCTTCACACCATTCATTTGATAAATCTTCCCCAGGAACACCAAGCGCTATATGGCTGAACCAAGAATCTTTCTTAGCGCCATGCCAATGTTTTACATTAGCTGGAATAACGACCACAGAGCCTTCAGATAAACTAACGGCTTCTTTTCCTTCTTCTTGGTACCAACCTTCACCAGCCGTACAAATCAAAATTTGTCCACCACCCTTGCTAGCATGGTGAATATGCCAATTATTTCGACAGCCAGGCTCAAAAGTAACATTATGAAGGGCGATTACACCATCTTTTGTTGCACCGAGGGCATTTAGATACGATTGACCGATAAAGTATTGAGCATAAGCATCATTTGATGCACCAAGTCCGAAATGATTTGCCTTATCAAAGGCTTCTTTTGTTTGATATTTCATTTTTCTACTTCCTTTGTGATAAATTTACTGTTGTGCATTTGCAACTTCGTTGATACAGCTAAGTGCATTGATAGTACGCGGATAACCAATATAAGGGATACAGGCAGAGATGACTGCAATTAACAACGTTTTATCATTTCCCAAGCAAAGATTGGCTGCAATATGTCCCTTCAACTGCGGTTCACAGCCCCCTTGAGAATAAAGATAACAGAATGTCAATAATTCACGCTCAGCATAATCAAGGCTAGAGCGAGTATAGTAATCACCGAAACAATTATCGACTAACCATTTGTTGATATGGCGTACATCCGGCTCTCCCTTTGTCGCAAAACCTTTCATTTGGTCGCCAAAAATTGCAATCTGAGCTTCTTCACCAGCTTCTAAACGAGTTTGATTTTTCGGATTTTTTTGGCTAGCCAAAGGAAGTGACATTCCTTGATTGGTAAAAATCGTATTCGTTGGTGCGAAAAAGGCATAAACCCGACTAAGACCTAGATAAGCAACCGCTTGATACAGCAATTCTTTGACTTCCACGGCTTTCACCCCATTGTCCAAAGCAACGGGAAGAATCTCTTTATAGGCTTCAAGCCCTTGACTGCCAACTAAAACAGCTAAAGTGGCTAAGTAATATCTTCTTTCATCTAATGAGAAGGGGAGGTCTTTCGGCACTTCCTGAAAAGCGAATTGCTTAAAAAGTGCAACAAATTCTGGATCCGTTTCAGATAAGCCTAGCAAATCCGGAAAAGAGACTTTATTATCAATATCCATGATATTTCCTCACTTTCTTCTTTACATTTCTTATTGTACGGCTTTGCTTTTGACAAATCAATTTGAATTACAAGAAAAATCAGATAAGAAAAACTTATCTGAAATAACGTTTAGCAATTTCTAAAAAATCTTCTGTGTAAGGATGAGCATGCTCCAAATGATAAAAAAGAAAATAGTCTCGCTCTATCGGTTGCTGATTCTGCAAAAGAGGAAATTCGCAATATTCGCAATAAAGGTTTGAAGTTGCCTTAGTAGTCATTTTTTCAAAAGGAAAATAAGCAGTAGAAACCATGAGTTGCAATGCTGCTTCTTCTGGAGAATAAGCAAAATTAAATTCCGACTGAAAACCAAGATTGTCACGATAATAATCAGATTCTATCTTTTCCTGTCCTTTCACAGCTAATAACAAAGCTGGATAGACCTGCAAGTCTTTCATCTGAACAGATTTTGATTGGGATAAAGGATGAGTATGTCCAACTCTGATATAAAGCGGGAAAGAAGTTAAGCAAATATTCGCATAATTGCCAGAAAATGCTTTTCGCTGGTCGCTAATGGTCATATCCAACTTTTGCTGGCGCAGTGCCGTGCCAATCTCTTCATGACTTCCTACCATGATCTCCAACTGAACACTTGGAAAACGCTCTTTGAATTCAGCTAAAATCTGGGGCAGTACGCTTTCTGTCATTCCCCACAATAGACCTATCCGCATGGAAACTGGCTGTGTTCCTGTCAAAACTTGTGTATCAGCTACCAAGCCATTATAATCTTCTAGCAACCGTTGACTTTTTTGATAAAAAAATTTCCCAGCTCTCGTTAAATGAAATCCGCGATTTTTTCGTTCAAAAAGGGTCACACCAAGCTCCTCTTCCAGCGACTTCATCTGTTGGGACATGGCTGATTGCGAAATAAAATTTTCTTCTGCTGTTTCTGTAAAACTCCCTGTACGAACAATATCCTGAAAATACGACAGCTGTTTAAAATTCATCCTATTTTCTCCTATACTTGCCTGATTTCATTATATCATGAAATGTAAAAAGCCTGTCATTCAAATGAACAGACTTTCATTAAAACTTGGTATACTACGCTTCTTTTGCGACTAATTCTTCTCCTAACAGTGAGTAACGTTCTGCTTTTAAATTCTTAATCGTCCACAAGGCAGCAAAGCTAATCAAATAAAGGCTTGCTAGGAAAATCATGACCATTGAAACGCTCGAGATATCTAAAATTTTCCCAATAATCACAGATGAAAATCCTCCAATTGCTCGGCCAACATTTAAGATGACATTATTAGCTGTGGAGCGAATGTGAGCCGGATACAATCTCGTAATCATCGCGCCATAACCAGCAAGCATACCGTTTACAAAGAAGCCGACAATCGCACCACCGACAATCATGGCTGGCATTGAATTGGCGAATTGGAAGAGGTAAACACACATAGAAGAAGCTAAAAGAAAGATTGAATAAACAAATCTTGGTCCCCATTTATCAAGGATTTGACCGAAAGTGAGCATTCCCAGACACATTCCCAAAATCGTTGAGACCATCCAAAGTGAGGAATCTTTTACAGAAATATGCAGGCTTGTTTGGATAATGGTTGGAAGCCAGTTCATCATCCCAAAATACCCAGCAATTTGTACCGTCGTCATGACCATTAGTGCTACCGTCTGAGCTGTTAGAGCTGGTGTTTTAAACAATTCGCTCATTTTAATAGGCTGGCGTTCTTTTGCCGTTGATTTCACATTGCCATTATCTCGAATATGGTCATCGTCAATCGCTAATATCATCCACAAAACCAAGGCAATAGGCGCAAGTCCAAAGAGGAAAAGGCCTTTCCAGCCAAGTGCCGGTGCCAGCCAACCTGCTAACAGCGCTGAAGTAATGGAACCGATTTGACCTGCAATTCCGTTTAGAGATGAAATGCGTCCCATTTTTCCAACAGGAACAATTCCTGCCATGATCGCAATGGCAACTCCATACTCTCCGCCAACACCTATCCCAGCAATGAAACGCATGAGATAGAGATAATAAATATTTTGCGTAAAGTAAATCAGCCCTGTCGCTAATGAAAAAATAACAATCGTCCATTTAAAAACTTTGAACTTGTGATAACGGTCAGCCAGTATGCCAAAGAGCAAACCACCAACCAACATTCCTAGATTGGTAATCGTCGCAATCCAGCCACCTTGGGCCCCTGTAACGCCCAATTCTGAAATGATAGACGACATCGAAAAAGCTAAGAACATGACATTTAAGTCGTCTGTTCCTGATGCAACAATTGCAGCAACTAATGCTCGCTTATTATTTTTGTCTAAAGACATGCACATTCTCCTTAATCGTAGCTCACAGACTACATTTATTAATTGAATACAGCCTTAAAAATCAAAAAGCTCAGGAAATCCTGAGCCAAAAGTTTACAGCAAAATAGTAGATTAGCGCACTAATCCATTTTAACGATTACTTTTATGCCTCACAGGACATGATTAAAGTTGTATTTAATTGTATTAAGTATAAGATAGATAAATAGATTTGTCAAGAGCTTTTAAAAAAAGGAATGTGTCTGTTTTTGGGAGAAAATGAAAAATCATCAAGAGAACGACAATCAAGACCGAAACGTTTGGACTTTTTTCCTGTTTCAGTCTTGATTTATTGCTCTTTTGATGTTACAATATTTCTAAACTGATTAACAAGCCCAACTTGTTTAATCGGTGGGCGTTTGAGTGTTGTCGCACTCAGCGCCTTTTCTTCGTGTTTTTCTATAGCTGTATTATACCATATCCTACAAATAATGCAAGCATTTCATGTTAAAATTGTACACAAAAGCGCTAAATCTTAAGGGATTTAGTGTTTTTATAATCTACTTCTTATACAAATAACTCTTAATTCTTCGAGAAGGACGAACATCCGGCAAAGCATGATGGGCTTTTCTAAAAGTGGTAAGACGCTCTCTTTGTGTGTCATCTATCTCTTGTATTTTCTCGTACTCCGTCCGCCAATTGCCAAAGAAGAGATCTCTTAGCTCGCCAGTATGGTTCAAAAGAATCGTACGACTCATTGTATCTGCTCCCTTTTTACTCCAATACATCCCTCTATTCTTCATTCGATAGGCAATTTTACGGTGTTGACTTTCCATAATCCCAATACCCCTGGAACCCAATCCCATCTGTTCAGGTGTAACCGTGTACTGAAAATTTCTAAGCAGCTGCCTCTTGAAACGACCAAAGGTCTCAAATTTGTTATCCGAATCAATCAAAGATTCTGCAGTATCTAAAATAGTCTTTAGTCTACTTTTATCTCGTTTCTTAATAGCCTTAAAAGCCTCTTCTGTCAATTCTGCTGATAAAGGAGTTAAGTTGATTTTCAAAGCCTGATGCACATGAAAAGCATCCCAAAAATGAAAATGAGCTTTGGGTTTAAAAGCACTTGCTAGGTCTTGAAAAATATGTGGTGAATAACCATGACCGCCATCTGAATTGGTGATAATGAGTGTTTTAGGTGTAATCTCAAAGTGATTATAGATTAAGTCAATGAGTTTGTCTTTCGCCTTATAGTATTGTGTCGAAACCACTTCCATCTTATTTTTTAAAACATTCCTTTTTCCTCTTTTGCTACCAGTATGAACGACAAAATGACTTAATTCAACGGACTTGGTCTCCGTTTCAGGATGAGATTGTTTCACCCAAACACCATCTCCTTCTACGTATAGAATCTCTGGTTTGATTCTCTTTTTCTCTTCAGGAACTGCTAATACTCGGTACTCGTCCCGCTCTTTCAAGAGTCCCCCTGCTGTCTCTAGCGCTCGTTGAACGCTGTTTTTTGTGATATAAATATTCTTCAGCAATTCCATCACTGATACCACTTTACGATAAGGCATGAAGTTAGAGAGTGTGGTTAGCTGATAAAGAAGTTCTTGTGAGAACCTAGCACGTGGTTTAAGTCCTAACTTTTCATCAACAGGTATCCTAACAACATCCCCTTTCTTCCACCTGCTTCGTGAAAAAGTCATCTCCCCAAAAGAAAAGATAACAGTCCGCTCTTTCTGATTGATTCTCTTGAAGCCCTGGGTTCTCATAATCGGGGCGATATAGCTCTCATATTTTTCAATCATCTTGAGGAACGTTTGGCGATTGTTCTCTTGTAAAGCAGTAAAAAAATCTCTTTCGTCTAAGACTGCTAAATCCATCTACTCACCTCTTCTACTAGAATAAAAATATATTATACCGCAAATCAAGGCAAAGAAAAAAGCCTTCCCTGTCGGGGAAGAACAATTTAATTATCAAACCAGAAGACCAATCGCATATCATTAATACTTAGTTGGTTTATGCCAGTGTCATCAGTAATTTCATGAGATAAATCCCATAGTTTATAGTACAAATCCTTGACGGCTTCAGCACCTCTTTTCAAAATCTCATTTTCTGAGTTTTTATACGTTGTTGCATAAATTTCTAATTCTTCAGGAAAAACATAGCCATAAGAGTGCCCCTCTCCATCTGACTTCCATTCTTCTGCCTCCATCCTAGTTTCTGAAGCCAAATTGTTAGGCAAACCACGGTTTTCCTGAATAAATGGAATATCATAATCATTACTTACATTAGCTAAAGCTGCAAATAAAGCTGAATTCCGTCTGATGTCATACTCCTCCACAGGTCTTATTTTTGTTGGATTACCATAATCTACATATCGTGGATTAGCAACAAACCACTTACCATCTTTCCCTTTACCTTCAATCCAGGCATGAATATCACACCCCATAATACTATTCTCCTTTTCATTAACTTTTATTATTCTTCAACGCTAGCAATCCAATCATTTAAAAAGGCAGCAGTTGATTTTCCATAGCCATTGGCTTTAGCCAAGCGAGCTAACTTCTCTTTATTTTTCTTATCCAGCGTAAACGAGGTAATCACCTTTTCAGGCTCTTCTCGTTTGGGAAGACTGGCAGTTGGAACACGTCTCTCTGCTATCTTTTCCCCTAATGCCTTTTTAATTTGTTCTTTTTTGGGTTCAAATGCCATCTCTTCGCTCCTTCTGACTAATTTTATAATATTTATTTAATAGTTCTATATTTTAAAAATAATATAGAACTATTATTTTTATATTATATCACAAATGATTTGAAATGTCTTAGCCATTTCTTCAAAGAATTTACGATTTTTTTGAAGGACGGCTGGTTCTTCTGCCATTTCAAAAATAGATTGCTTATCCATTGTAGATTTGTTAAATAGTTCCTTTTGTGGAATATAGACCACTTCCTGTGTATCAGGAGAAAGAATCCTACCTTCCTCTTCTGTCTTATTCAGTGTTTCTAAAAGACTCTTAGAGGAACTGGTATTGTGTTTAATCATATTTGGAATAAAGTACAGCTGAGCAGTGATGTAGCTCTCCCTTGTACGATAATTGATAACTTCTTGTCGAAAAGATTCTAGGCGATCTTCTAAGTTAAACTTTGCATTATAGCCGTGTTCGCTTGGAATGATCGGACTAATAATTGAGTGACTAACTGCAATTGCATTGCGAGTAGCTGTCGAAAAGTCAGGATGACAATCAATAATGACATAATCAAATAGATTTAACCTTTTGTCCTCATAGTGATCTTCTAACCACATATACAGCAACATATCTTTATTTACCTTATTTTCTAAAGATTTTTCGATTGTATCTAGTTGCATATAACCTGGTATCAGGCTAATGTTTTGTTTAATAGGGATAACTTTAACATCCCCCTCACCTTTGAAAATATTGGCTACAGTATCTGTATCATCGTAAATACCGTAAGTTTGAGTCAAGTTACATTGATGATCCAAATCAAGAAATAAGACTTGGTATCCTTTACGTGCTAACCATTCCCCAAAGTTAAAAGCCAACGTTGTTTTGCCTACACCGCCTTTAATGGCCGCAAAAGTTATAATTTTCATTTTCAATGCTCCTTTTATAATTATATTATTTTTATAATATAATTATACTACAAAAATAATTATAAGTAAATATAAAAATATTATTTTTATATTATCGCTTAATCTGATATTTATCACGGTAACGTCTGAAAGTACGCTCGTTAATCCCTGTAAGACCTGCCACATCTTTATCAGACATTCCTGATAAGTACAGTTCAAAGGCGTGTTGTAAACGGCTATCATCTTTAGCAAAGAGAGATTTACGCCCTCGATATTTACCTTGATTTTTGGCAATGACAATTCCCTGTGCTTGACGCTCCTTTATCCGTTCTCTTTCAGCTTGTGCCTGGTATTTGTAGAGTTCTAAAATCAAGTTATTCAATAGCCGTCTCAAGTTATCATCTTCAATCCCTCGAAGGGTTGGGAGGTTGAGAACTTCCAAAGTTGCCCCTTTGATCTGAATTTCATTCATGACCTCAGTCAGCTCCTTATTATTCCTTCCTAGCCGTTCCAGCTCAGTCACGACCACTATATCCCCTTCTCGGATATACTCCAGCATAACTTGTAATTGTGGACGGTCTTTGCTTGCTCCACTGATAGCCTCCTGAAACAGTTTATCCACGTGCTTCAGTTGCTCCAGCTGCCTAGCCATGTTTTGGTCTGAAGCGCTAATTCTAGCATAGCCAATTTTAGCCATTTTTACCTCCTTATTTTGCCGAACTCTATTGTCCGCCTTACAAATCCACTAAAATCAATAAAACACAAGCAGGTCAATAGAGTATACCCTACTGACCTGTTTTTTATATTGTCTTGTGTTGATTTTTCTCTTCACTTCTTTCACGCTGTTCCACTCTCTCCTTGATTTCCTTATAGTCTGTATAGTTCTTAATCACTAGGTCAAGATGTTCACGTAGTGCTTCTCTTTCCACCTGAATTTCTTGTAACTCTTTATTCAAGATTTTCGGATTCGTGGTCTTATCAATCTTGAATTGTTCCAGAATTTTCTCAGCGGTAACACCTTCTGGCCTTCTTTCCTGATAAGCTATTAGGGCTGAAATAATTCTGTTCACATTACCAATTCGTTGATCTAAATTATTCAATTCTTCTTGCGTCTCTTTGAGCTGTTGGTCAAATCTGGTTTGAAGTGCTTGGAACTGTTTGCCATTTGTCACATTGTTGGCTGCTAAAAAGTTGAACTCTTTAACAAGCATTTCCATACGAGAAATATTTGGATTTTTGCGCATAATCATCTCGCCACTATCCTTGGATAGCTGTTTAATAACTGTTGAACCTCTCATGAAACGATTATCTTGTGACTGGTCAGGATTGATAAAATAGAAAAAATCTTTTTGCTTCAGGTAAATTTCATAGGAACCATTTTCCAACTTATCTACCTGACGAGCGGGTATTAAGATAGTACCCGTTTGATTCACTCCAAATTCCATTTCAAGGTAAATTCCACGGGACGTTTCTTGTTTTACCTGCCAATCTTCCACTTCCAATTTTACTTCAAAGTCAGATGACCACTCCTGTTCTTCTTTCTGATAACGATCTTTAATTTCTAATAAATCAAAGGTTACTTGATTCTGATCTAAACGTTTAAGAATATTCTCTAAACTATATTTGCGACGTTTAGACAAAATATCATCACGTGTGTTCCGCTCTTGGAGTTTTCCATCAAGCGGAACGGTTAGACGATATTTAACAAACTTTCCATAATAATCAACATTAAGATCAAGTGCTTTGGCTTTAACTTTGAAATCCTCCAGACTGGTAGAATGCTTCAGCAAAAATTCCAAACGATTCTTAATCTCCACTTTGAAAGTGTTGGCTTGTTGCCAAGCTGTATATTTCTTGTGTGAATTTTTCATGTTGGACTGGATAATCTTAGCACCGTACAAGTCTGATATTTTATCTGAAATTTCTTTCAAGTTGTTTCGTGTCCTTTTTTGCCAGCGAAATTTCTTTAGAGTCACCTCATTAGTCGTGTTAAAAATAATGTGGTTGTGTAGATGTCCTCTATCCATGTGAGTAGCCACCACAAATTGATAATCACCACCTGTAAATTCTAAAGCTGTCTTACGTCCGATTTCATGAACTTGCTCTGGTGTTAAATTGTCCTCTGGCGAAAACGACTGAATGAGATGATGGGCCAATACTCTTTTTTCATTGTGTAAGTCGGACAATTCCTTATTTTCAGATTGTAACTCTGCCAAGTATTTAGTCATTACAAACTCATCAAAAGCATTTGTCGGTGTTATGATGTTGTGACCTGATACCAATTGCAAACTAACACTTTCTTCTTCTAAGCGAATATCAAACTCTCCAACTGAAGTAGACTTATCAATCATCCTAAGTGTTTTGGTCTCTTGAGTGATATAATCAAGGGCTCTTTTTAGTCGGTCAAGCTTTTTAATTTGTGCGACTTTAATCACAACCATGTTTCTATTTTCTCCTTATCTTTATCCTTATTTTCTTTTTCCAGCCCTTTAATTTCTTTTAGTTTTGAGGATAATAATTGAGTGATCCCTTTCAGTTCAAGTTTAATAGCTTCTAGCTCTTCTAAAGAAATTGTTTCAGTAGTATTAACATACTTAGTAATCTGGTTGATATTCACCCCAATTCGATTGATTTCTTGTTTGATTCCAACTAATTCTGACAAATCAACTTTGACAACTGCTCCAAGCAACATCATTTTTCGAGCATAGGTAGAGAAATTTTTAACGCCTGCGTTTGTCATTTTCCGTTTGATATATTTTTCTTCATCTGCATTTAACCAGACTTTTTTCTGAATCGGTCTGTGTCTATTTACATGTTCAACCATTAACGTATTCCTTCTTGATTAAAATTTGAGTTGTGTACCTACAGATCTCATTTACTTTTCATCTGGCAAGCGTAGCAAGTGGGTACCCACTTGCGATAGTTGACAAAAACTAAACAGCCACTTCCTGCAAGAAACAGCTGTTGTTTTGTGTCAAGTTTTGGGGAAATCCCCAAGCCCCTTTTTGCCGCTTCGCTCTTTGGTTAGAAGATGACTTCCTCTGTTGGTTCCCAACCGAGAATCTCTTCTCTTTCCTGTTCATAAGCTTCATCTGTCAGGTGAGAAAGTTCATCATAGGCTCTTTGATAATCTTCAAAAATATCCAGTTCGAGTTCTTCTATATCTACCATATCTCGGTTAATGACTGCCATCATTTTTTTACGGCTGGCATTTTTAAGCTGGTTATTTTCTTTACAGTTGCTTACCTCAAAACTATCAAAAAGGTAGGTCAGCAAAATTCCCTGTGTTGTTTCCGTCATCATCATTTCCTCCGTATTCTATCTGTCCTAATGCTAGTTTACGAGAACCCCGACTGGACACTAAATCGAGATTCCCTTTGCTTTTTTTGGCTCTTTGTTTTTTTCTTGAATAGATTGTTTTTCTTTGAAACGATTGAGCTTTTCATGAAAAACACTCTCTTTCGTTTTGTCTTTTGTCAAATTTAATGTTTTGATTTTTTCAAGTTTTAAATCCACTTTTTTAATCAGTTGACTGGCTTCTTTTTGGACGATTGAAAGCTGTGCCTCAAGGTCGGTTAAACTCTCTTTGTCTTTAGCCCAATTAGCTAAGTAAGCGAAAGAGTATTCACTGGTATCAATACCGTAATGATTTGAAACGACAAAAGCGACAGACTCAGCTTGAAGCTCTTTCGTGCTTCGTGTGAGTTTCTCACCTGCTTCCGCCACTATCTTATTATTGTGCAATTCAGAATGTGCCATTTCATGAATTATGGTTTTAATCGTCTGTGCTTTTGTCATACCTCGCTTGATAGCAATTTCATTGGTTTCACGGTTATAAAAACCTCTGGCTCCTGAATCAATCTCTTGGAAGTGCATAGCCACTTTGTTATCATCAGAAACACTTTTAAGCGCACGATAAAGTGTTTCATAATCAAAGATTTTACCTTCGTCTGTGAGTTCGTAAACAGCTTGCGGAATCTCCTTTCCTTGGGTTTGACTGACATCAAAGACAGGTACTAATTTAAAACCAATTCCTTTCTCAATCTCCCCATTTTCATTGACCTTGTATTGACCGTTATTATCCCTTAGTTTAAATTCATAAGGGGCAAAAATCCAAAGAGCTTTTTGACCTTTTTTTACACTGCGCTCAAAGTCGGACTGCCACTTTTTAAAAGAAGCAACCATAGAAACTTCTGAATTTTGGCTTAATAACAACATCACATTATTAGCTGAATATGAGGGAAGTTTACTAATTGCTTCCAGATAATTTTTGTATTGATCGGAATTAAAGTAATCTTTAATTCCCTCTTTCATAATTTTAGAAAGTCCTTTAGTATCTTTTGCCTGAATCAACTCAGAAAGAGTTGGCAACTGTGTTAGCTGGTCAGTGGTCAATTCCTTAGAAAGAGGGTTAGGTTTAAGTGGGTTCGTCCCCATCGCAACTTCTTGAGAGTCTGTCAAACCATCTCCATCCGTATCTGAGTTATAGGGATTTGTACCAATTGACTTTTCAAGTTCATCAGTTAGACCATCTCCATCAGAATCTCTAGTACGTTCAAGATTCCTTTCTTCCTGAAGTTTCTCCTGTTTCTTCTGAATTACTTCAGAGGTTTTTTCTCCTGGCATCTTTTTTTCTCCTGCTTTTTCTTTCTGTAAATACTCGTTCCAGTCCATTTTCTTTACTCCATCACTTTTTGGGGCAAGATCGATTTGAAAAGGAATGTTATCTTCTTTCAGTTTTTCAATAAACTTCAGCGCTTCTTTATCATTATCAACCGCTATTGTGATTAAGTCATCTGTAATAAGTTTTGTTGTCTTATTTAAGCTATCTAATGCCTTCAAAATAGACGTATAAGAGTTTGCTTGGGAAAACTTACCATCCGTCAATAAATCTGCTGTATAGCGACTGATTACCCCCTTTTTCAAGCCATCCATAGAAACTAATCGGACATCTTGTAAGGTGTCTTTTTTCAATTCATAATAACTCATCAAATCGATAGGTGCTTCAAAAAATACCAGTCGTTTTGGAGTTCCTACATCGAAAGAAAAACCAGCTAACCCGTCTGAATGGTTCATAATTTGTTTCAGACGGCCACGCTTTGGATATTGAACTTTATTTTCTACAATTCCCTGCAGGCTAGCTCCTTGAATTTTCCCATCTAGTCCACGGTATTTAAAAACGATTATAGGCTCAAAATAGTCCCCTTTCTTCCGAGTGGCTTCTGCTAAGTTTCCACCTGCTAAGAAAGTGTTAATTGTGTCATCTGTTAATCCTCTTTCTTCTTTGAGATAGTTTCTACCGAGTTCAAAATCAGGGTGTTCATAGGGTTGAAGAACATAACTAAATGGTTCTTGTTTGACTGGTTCTATCATTTCATTTTCTACTTGAGAAAATGTTCCTTCCTGAAGGAAACGAACGGCTTCTTTAAAAGATACATCCTTAACAGATTGAACCAGTTGAATAACATCTCCACCAACATCACGACTGAACCAATGGAAACGGTTTGTATTAGCAAGGATTTTCAAAGAATCGTGTTCAGTCCAATAATAGGTGTGACCAGACTGGCGTTTAAGTTCCATTCCCAAAGATTCAGCTACATCAATCATGGAAAGTTGTTTCAATTCATCAATATTTACTGCCATAAGGTTATCCCCCTAGTTAAAGTAAGCCTCTGGTTTTTCCTGCAACAGATGGAAAAGTTCAGGAGTCAGCGCTAAAGATTCTGCTCGAATAGATGGCTTATGACGTCGATAGGCAAATAGATACCCTCTTAGAGATTTAAAATCAGGATAAGTCAGCTCTTTCATCACTTCCACTGCTAACTGAGTTCTAATCTCTGCAGATGAGGTTTCTTCTGTAATGGTTTTAGTAAGTACCAATTTCTTAATAGCATCTGCTAAGACATGAATTGGATAGAGGGCTTCTATCCCCTCAAAACAGCCGATGCCATAAAGATCTGGAGTTAATAAGGTTGTTTCTGTCATCATACTTTTTCTCCTCAATAAGAAAAGCGCTTGTAAATCTTACAAGTGCTTTGATTGTGTATTATCTTTATGTTGGTTTTGATTTTTAGTTGGTTGCGTTTGTGTTTTACGAATATCATAGAGAATGTGATTCCCTCGACGTTCATAAGTTTGGGTGAAGGCTTTAGAGTTATCAAACATCAAGACATTGTCCGCAACCTCAGCAATCACCTTGAGATTCTCTTTTGAGCGGTCATAACGCTTACGAATGAGGTCTTCATCAACGCCGTGACCTCCCTTTTTAACTCTATCTGCCACCCGATCAATAGCTGTTTCTGGACTATCTAAAGTAACATATAAAACAGTGACTTCGTATCCTTTGGCATGTGCCTTATCTATCAAGTTTAAGAAAGGCTTGCCTGTCCCTGCTAGAGTGGTTTCTTGATGAATAGATTCACCTTTTTCAAGAGCCTGTTTCAAATCTTTAAGAACTGCCCTCATTGCTTTCACATTATCTGCAGGGCTACGCCAGTCACCTCCGTTTGCTTTGAGCCATTCGTCCGCATTGATTCGCCTTGTTCCTTCAAAAAGCCAGGGCTGCGAGCTGTAAAGTGTACTTTTGCCAGCGCCGTTGACGCCAGCTACAATAATATAGCGTGGTCTCATACCTATCTCACAAAATCAGGGCGGGCAATCACTTCACGTTGATGAGCTTGCATACTGTAGTCATACATAGCCTTATAGAAGGCTTGTTTTTCTGGGTCTGTCTCCTGGATAAACAACTGATACAAGTCAGCCGTTTCAAGGTCTCTCACCATTTCAAAAAATTGATTCAGTTCATTTGCCATGAAGCAATACCTCACTTTCTTTTAGATAAGTCTATTATACCACATTAAGCCGCATTCTCCTCAATCTGAAGGTCAACAAATTCTGTCTGATCCACATTTTCATACCAATCATCTGTCCCATCCATACGGCGCTCATAGGTGTACCAGTTGTCGTCTTGAGGACTATTCGATAAGAGTTGAGCGTTTTTATGATCTTTAACGTAGAACTTCTTATCTTTCAAAACGTTTTGCTTGGATAGAAACAGTAAGGCTTCATCCACACCAATGCGAGCTACCTCATCAGGGGTCATAAGTTCACGTTGTTGAGTTTGTTCGCTAAAGGAACTGGAGCGATTTCTTCCTCGTGATTCAGAATATTGTTTCTGATTGATCGTCTGTTTTCCTGCACGCGTTGAATAGTAATTCATGGTATCCTTATCATTTGTTCCCAAGAACAGGTGACAAGCACAGTTATTAAAAATAGTTTCCCAATCCTTATTATAAAGCGATTTAAGCTGATTGATTGCTTGAATAATAATTTTGATTGAAATTTCACGGCTACGAACTGACGCCAAAACTTCGTTAAAGTTAGGAATTTTCCCGATATTCGCAAACTCATCAATAATGACTTGCACGTGCAAAAGGTCAGTTGCAGATAAACCTGGACGTTCCCCTTGAAGAATAGCGTCCGCACCGTGGGTCAATTCTTCAAAGATTGTCGCAAATAAAAGGGAAGCCAAGAAGTTAAAGGACTTATTAGTTTCAGGAATGGCAATAAAGACCGCCGTCTTTTCAATATTCCAGCGGTCAATATCCATAGTGTCTTCTGCAATCATTTTAGCCACGTCCGCATGGTCAAAAATAGAATAACGAGTCGCCACCTGAGTAGTGACCCCCATACGTGTCTCTGCTTCAAAGTTAGAGTTAAATAACGCCCATTGCTTGTACGCATAGTTGCCTGGTAAACGCTCCTCTAATTCTTCAAACATTTGTTCAACAGGGCTAGGCTGCTCTTCGTCTGTTCGTCTAATATTTCTCATCATATCCGCTACCATAGACAGATTAGGGGTATAATCATCTAGTTGACTATCAAAATACAGATAACCAATCAAAGCACGAGTCAATAAGAGTTCAGCAGTCAACCAAAAGTTTTCTCCTTGATTATCTGTTTTCTTTGTCCCGTCAACAATGGCTTCAGTCACACGATCAATATCTAACTCCGATTTCATGTAGTTAAAAATGTTAAAGGTATTGGAATTAGCCAAGTGAACTAGGTCAAAAACTTTAATTTTATAACCATTTTTAGCTAACAGACTTCCGACTTCATGAACCAGCAAGCCTTTGGGATCTGTAACAATATAACTACCGTTCATCTGCATAAGATTAGGTTTCACATAATTTTGTGTTTTCCCGTCTCCAGGAAGCCCCACAACCAGCGTATTTTTGTTCAGTTGTTTATCATATGGTAAAAGTTTATTAAATAGGCCAATAAACCCATTCTTTGTAAGAATCATATTGTTCTCAAAGACTTTATCTCTGAATGTAGCAATCTCTTTTACCGTCGCAAACCGAGCTGATCCTCTTTCTTCTCCGTGGCGATACACCCCATTATCACCCACTCGTAGGTAGATGAAAAAAGGAAGTACAAAACCAAGCGCCCCACCAATAAGTGAGAATTGATTAAACTGAAGGTCTAGCCAATTTTTGGTCTCCAGATTATTGATAACCCATGCATATTTAGAAAACGGATTGAGGGGGTCGGTTACTCCTGGAGCTGACTGATAAAGTTTGACCAGCCAATGAAAACCATAAAAGAAGAACAAGCCTAAAATGATATAAGGTAATAAATGCTTTCTTTTCCGTGGCATCTCATTTCACACTTCCTTTCTTTTTACCTTTTCCTTTAAGTGGTGTTCCAATACCTCCATATTTGACGTGTTCTTTAAAGTACGCTATTTTTTCTGCAACTGTCCGAGTAGGAAATTTTTTCCCTAACTTTTCAGCAGCCTTTTGTGGATTTGAAGTCAATTCTTTGATTACTTTGTCTACTGTTCCTTCAACCAAAATCTTATTTTTAACGTCAAATAATAAGGTTGTCGTCCCTTTTTCTGCCCCTGCTTTGGTAGTAAATCCAATGCCCTTTTCATTAAGATATTCTTTCAGTTTTCCTATGTGAATATCTTTATTTTCCAGTATCAGCATATCTTTATTAGTGTTAGTCGCCATGAATTGATTATAGTTCGTCTCACCAATAAAATTCTGATTATTTTTGTTGTACTCATGTTTTTCATGAGCATATTGAATTATAGACCAAAGGGCTTTTAAAATAGTTTCTCCTGTCACTTTAGAAGCATTAGACAGTTGAAAAACTACTCTGTCCTGTTCCATTTAGTCTCCTTTCCATAAATTAGTCTCATTCATTTAAAAAGCAGCTCTTCTTGTAAATGTTCTGTTACTGTTAGAGAAATTGCTTTTGGCTTTAGCTGATTAAATTCCTTTTCGGTAAGCCCCTTTAAATCTGGCATTTCTACTCCTCCTTTTAAGCCTCATCTGCACCGTTCTTTTTGCGAAGCAGCCAAGCGCCAATCAGAAGAACAAATCCGCTGAAACTGGTCAATAACCCTAACTCATCCCCTGTTGATGGAAGGGTCTTCATTTCCCCTGAAGCAGTCTGAACAGAGATTGTTTTATCTGCATTAACTGTCCCTCCAACTTCTTCTGGACTGACTGTAGCTCTGGAACCGTCCGCATAAGCTACAACTACCTGGCTATTCACGGTTGAGACAATTTGATAACCAGTATTAGTGTAAACTGGAGCAGCTGGAGTCACGTTCTGAACAATTTGACCTGTCACTTGTGAAGTTGTACCAACTTGACTAGCCCCTGCATTGACAGCTGTTTGGGCAGATACGTTAGGGTTATTAGTCGGTACATCTACACTTGGGGTTAAGGTTGTTTTTCCGCCATCAACCGTTGGAACAGTCACTGTCTTATTATCTGTAGTTGTTGGGTCCTGCTTATCTGTCGTATCGGTTTGGCTTGGTTGGCTTGGCTGGTCAGATGGTTTTGGTGTGGTATCTTCAGATGGAGATGGTGCTGGGTCTTGCTTATCTGTGCTAGGTTCTACAGTTGAAGAAGAATCCTTTGGTAATACCGCATCATCTTTACTTGGTTCTGTAGTACTTGGAGTTGTTGGGTCTGTACTAGCCGACGTATCAGGTATAGAGGGTGTTGCTGTATTGTCAACGGGTGGGATGGTAGGTGTAGGGTTAGTCTCTGAAGGAGTTGATGAAGGTTGTGTAGGTGTGACAACAACACTGGCTGTTGAATCAACGGGAACTGTACTTTCATCCGCAAAGGCAACTGCCTGACTAAGAACCAAGCTAGATAGTGTAACAAGTGCAATAAATGATGTTTTCTTCATGATAATTTTTCCTTTTCTATTAGTTATTCGGATATTTTTGAGTTTTCGGTTGTGTCGTTATAAGATAACCATAAGGAGCTTTAACAGATTTTTTAAGGGAATAGGTCAAGCGGACATTTGCTCGATTCTCCTTGTTATCTTTAACAACTAACACATAGGTAACGGTATAGCTATTACCTTTTTTAGTGATACCTTCCAGAATCACCGATTGGAGGGTACCCTCTGAAACGTTAATAGTTTCTTTCAAATCTTCTGTAACAAAATCGCTAACAGCTTTTCTAGTATTCGCATAGTAACTAGGTATGAAATAACGGTCAAATACATCAATAGCAGTTTTTTCCTTCTCAAAAGCTTGAAGCATTTTCACCTGCTTAGTTAGAGATTGATTCATCGTCTTTAAGCTAGTTATCTGACTAAAGGACAGACTGGCAAAGATTAAGCTAACAATCGCAACAAGCAAACTCAACAGGACAAGCAGTGACCGTTTTTGTCTTGTTGAACCAGGTGAGGAAGATAGGTGGTGCTGAGAGGGCGATTCTGAGGCATTTTTCAGTGATTTTCCTGAAGTCTTAGTTAATGTACTCAGAGGATTTGTTTTGCTAGGACGCTTGAAACCAAAGTCCTTCAGCAAGTCATCAATTATTCCATCGTATGGTAGGCTAAACTCAAGATTTTCCATCACTGAATCATCACGGTCTAGATGTTCAATCAAATAGCTTTCCGTTTCACCTAATGCTTTACAGCGTTTTTCTCTGATTTCCAATTGATTGAGCAACTCGTCACGATTGGTTACCAATTGGCTATGTAAGGTGTTGACATCTATGATTTTAAAAGTCATCTATCTTCACCTCCTAGTATGAGGAAGAAGGTTCTGAAGACGTTTCAGACGCCTTTTTAAGTGATTTAATTTCATCTGCAAACAGTTCCAAGTCATCCAAATCCAGATCACGTTCCGCAAGAAGTGCCAGAGTACGTTCCGTCTTGAGGTTTTTCACTTCGTCTTTGAGTTTAGCTACTCGCTTGGCATAGAAGTTTTTCTTTTCTTCCGCTTTCTGCAATGCTTCTTCTTTTCAGCCAAACGGTCTTTAAGGTTTTTTTGTGCCATTTTATAATCTCCTTTATTTTGTTTCTGAATTACTTTCTGATGGAGGTGTTGCATCATCAGAAGTCTTTTGAGTATTGACGCTTGCATAGTCATTACTGTTATTAGCATCCACTAAAATAATACTTTCCATACGGTTTACTAAAAATTTGTTCTTCATTTTAGAAAAACTCAATCGTAAAGTAGCTGTATTGGTAGTGTTTTGAGACTGTGAGTAGTCGTTTTTCTTGGCTAAAAGCGTATTGGTATAAGTCACGCTAACCAGCGCTACATTCTCTTTTGTATCCAAGTAAATCTTAGAGCTTCGATACTCAAAGTCCACCACATAACCCTTATATGTTTGTGTAGTTGGTTCGTTCTCTAGAGAAACTGCCTGATTATACATTGCGTCTGTCATGTATTCTTTGTAACGATTGCGATTTTCTCCCAGATCTTTCTTAGTATAGTAAACCATAAGAAAATCCTCTACATAATTTTGTGTTAATGAACCGTCTTGTGTATTACTATTCTTAGTTGTAGTTGATTTCTTGGTTATAGTCTTTGGAGAACTTTGAGATTGTCCTCTTGCTCCAAAACCAAAACCAATCAAGAAAATCAACACAATTCCCAGAACAGTAGCTAAAATTTTGAAAAATTTTACTTTTTGAATATCTAACATGATTGAAAAGCGGTAGATTTTCGTCTACCGCTGCTCCTTTCCATTTATTTTGGTGTTGCAAAAGTATAGTACGCCTGATTTGATAGAACACGATAATGAACTTTGTCTTGGACTCCTAAATAATTACATTCTGAAATTAAGAAGGTTCCGTCATCATTGACAGCCTCAACAAAAGCGACGTGCCCATAAGCCACTGTGGTAAAGTCAAATCCACCAGCTGTCGAACAAACAGCTCCAGGGGTAGGAGTTGTACTGAATCTCCAGCCTTTAGCAACTAAATTCCTCACCCAATCTTGACCATTGCCGTTATTACTTGAAAGGGCATTGCCAACCGTTCCTGTTTCCACGAGTCGGTTCGCCACATACCAAGTACATTGACCAACTGGGTAGTTATTGCCTGGCTGTGTTGTCATTGAAGTTGTTGAAGGCTTCCCAAAAGCCAATTTACTTTCCCAACCGCTTGGGAAATTCCAAGAAGAGGCCTCTGTTCCACTTCCTTTGATTGTTTGCTTGAAATACGTCAGCATTTGTTTTGCATTATTTTGACGTTCTTTGAGCTTATCGCCTGCATTCCCTTCCCAATGTACCAGAAAGCGCTGCGTCAGGGTCACGACATTCTCATTACTCGTTAAAATAGATTTTAAAATGTGAATATAATAAGGATTATCTCCTTCTAGCATGAAATCAATCTGCAGTTCCAGGTCATACCACTTCTTTCCTTTTGATTTTGCATAGTTTCTAAGAAGTGTATTCCGAATGGCTCCATCTGAAGTATCCGTCCACATACCCAATCCTAAGCCACGGTGAACGACTAAAGAGCCGATACTTGCCCCTTGAGCAAAGCCCATATTGAGCCAATTTTCATCATCCCAGGAACTTTCTGTCGCCCCAATCGGGGGACTTAAATAATCGCTTTCTGCTCGTTTAGCCTTGATGTTACTTTCTGTCGCAAAATTTCCTAACATTGCCGCAATCCCATTATCCGTCGCATTCGGAATTTTCTTTTTAATGAAATCCCGTACAGCTCTAGAGCGTTGAGCTAAATCTCCAGAAATATCAAGGTCTGTCATGACAGAAGTAGTTTGTGTATAGTTCACCAGTCGGAAGTAAAAACCGACGTTTACATACGTCCATTTAGCTTTTTGCTTTTTCGTCGCCTTTTCTTCTTGTTTCTGGTAATAAACTTCCTGACCAGTGCTGCTCTTAACAGTTCCAATAAACGTACCTTGTTCAACGGTATCTCCTGTCTTGAAACGGATACCTGATACATCTTTGTAAGTGAATTTAGATTCCTTAGTTTCAATCGTGACATCAGTACCTGAAACCTTAACCGTCCCAGACATGACCGCCAAAAGCTGCTGCCCTGTATTAGCCTGAAGAACAGAACCTTGATAAATCTTGCTTTTACTGATATAGCCAAAACGTTTGACAATACGTAAAGGGCTATTATAATGTGCCTCATCTTTATCCGTATAAAATGGATTGTCTAATTCCTGCAGGTAAGTATAATAGCCATCTGTTTGAGCACTTTCCAATAGTTCTTCATAATCTTCACGGTCATCTTTTGGTAAGATAGCCCAAGCAATTTTTGACTTCTTACTATACAAGTCTTTCATTGTTTTAAGATGGTCTGTATCCTGATTCAGACCATTCCAAAGACTGGTTAAGGCATTCTCATAAGTTTTGTTATGGTCTGCTCCAGCTTGATTAGAGTTAATACCATCATCCCATTTTCCTTTCAAATCATAATCACCATAACGATAATTCATATAAGTCATGACTGAATCAATGTCTGACCAATAATCAACTCTAGAATTTGAGTTTTCTCTATCCAGGTGAGAGAAATAAAGCCAAGCTTGGTTGAGTTTAAACTCATCTTGAGAAACCGTAGAGCTTCCACCTAAAACACCGACAAGGGCAACGATGACCGCTGCTAAGAACATGATAATATAACTCTTAGCAGATAAGGGATTATGTAAAACCGTACGAAGAGGCTTAGTTAGTAAGTCAATCCCTCGACCCGCTCCACGTGTCACTTTACCAGTCTTAGAGGCTTTAAATCTGACTGTAAAGTTACGATAACGTTTAGCCAATTTACCTTGCCAGCTTTCCTGAAATGGTGTCCTTGTAAAACCTCGACCTCGGACAAAATTATAGCCTCGATTAGTAAGACCATAGCTTTTCTGTATCGTCCACTTTCCTAAATTTCCACCTGCTTTAACTGACCTTGAGGCACTATCTTTTTGGTAATGAAAGTTACGAATTTTTCGTCTGCCCTCTGCCACTGCTCCTAGGGTTTCATCTTGAGAAGCAGCGTTCTCAAGGTTTGAGCGAACAAGTTGTTTAGACGCCCGATAAGTCCCACGTCGAAACTTTTGTCCTACTGTTCCACCTGATTTTTCCGCTGTTTTGACATAAACCTTTTTAGCAATCCGTTTATCCTGCTTAGCACGCTTCCAAGCTTCCTTATCTTTGGGAGAGACTTTCAAACCGTAATGTTGCTTGCGCTTTTTAACCAACTTATAGAATTTCTTTTCCGCTTTTTGAGTCTCTTTAGCCTCTTTATAGGCGTCCTTCATAGCAAACTTAGCTTCTTTAACATTATAAGTATCTAATGCCTCTTGGGTGGCTTCCTTGACAGCCTGACGACGTTCTCGAAAGCCACGTGTTTTTTTATGTTCCGTCAATCTGCCACCTCACTTTTCTAAGCGTCTGTAGCAATCAAATTGAAAAGTTTTGTTCCTCTTGGAATAGGATTTTCAAATGGTACAACTGTTGACCCAGCCACAATTAAACCTGTCCCCTTAGCCTTTGGTTTAGCTACATAGCGTAAAAGAGCAGGTGTTAAGTGAATGGTTTCAGCCAGAACTTTCAAATCTGTTGGCTTCTGCTTCAGCAGAATAACAAATTCACTATTTGAAAGCAGCTTACGACCTTCTTCACGTGACATAAGAGTTTCTACATTTTGAGTGATCCCTGTTGGGATTGCTCCATACTTACGGACACGTGAGTATAATTCTGTAAAGAACTGCGCCTGATTATCTGTAGTAAACTGCAGTTGCATTTCATCAAAATAAATATGTGTCGTAAGTTTTCCTTGGTTATTGACTACCTGGTTCCAGATATAGTCTTGGATAACCATGAGGGCAAATGGTTTGAGTTTTCCAGAGAGTTTTTTCAGGTTAAAAATAACAAAGCGACTCTCCATATCAACGTTTGTCTCATACGAGAAGATATCCTGAGATCCCGTTGCATAGGATTCTGATTTAAGCGCAAGATTTTGTGCTTCTTGCTCAGGCTGTTGCTTCAGGATAACATGCCAATCTTTAAGCGTTGGCGTTCTATCTGTAATTTTCTCATAACAAAGATGAGTAACACGGTCAATAATGGAGAACTCCTCGTCTGTAACTTCTGTCAAGATGTTTTCAAACAATCCCATAATCAAGTTAGATTTTTGCCCGATTGGGTCTGTATCATCTGAGGATAAACTATCTTCATCTGGTAAGTCCATGAGGTTCAGGTGAGTGTTTGACCCTACATAAATATCAATGAGTTGGGCGCCAAATTCACGACCAATATCAGAGTATTCATCTTCTGGGTCAACAATAATCACACGGTCTTCAGGATATTTTAAAATAGTTGGAATAATCTCACCTGCTTTAACCGTAACAGACTTACCAGAACCAGAAGATCCCAACACAACGCCTGAGCCTGTATTAAGGTCTCGCTTACGGTCAACTGTTATAATATTATTGGATAGTTGATTTTGACCATAATATATCGCCCTTTTTGATGTAGATTGTAAATCTACATTGGTAAAAGGTACTTGGGTTGCGATATTTGAAGTGGTCATATCACGCATAAGGGACTTTTTCACGTCTAAAAAACAGCGTCCGATAGGTAAGACCGTGTTTAAGGCCTCTTCTTGATGATAGTAAATATCTTCAAAATCTACCACATGTTTGCGGCCAGCTGTTTTGACACGGTTACTATATTCATTCAGTTGTTCTAAACTGTCCGCCTTAAAAAAGACACAAATAACACCTGAAAAGATTTTCTGATCATTATCCTGTACTTCTTTACGCCAACGCTTAGCTGCCTCATTGGTTTCACTGGCAACCCCACCGATAGCAAAATCTTCAGGAATCCCTTCCGAGAAACCTCGGCGCATTGATTTAATCATATCCAGCTTGACATTGCTTTCTGCTGTGTTAATGTCTTTCACTGCTTCACCAATATCATAAGGCTTAGCATTGATAGAGATGGCCAGTTCAATTCCTGTATCTGTTAAAGATTTAACGATTCCATCATTAAGGAATGAGGGATATTGACGGATAAACATAATTTTGGCAAACTTATCATCAATCATCATATAGTTTTCAAAAAATCGAATCCGATTAGGGGCTACAAAAGACTTTGTCTTCAATCCTGAAATGACCAAATCTTGGTAATCCAAGTTGAGATAAGGATTCCCACGAAGTAGGTCAGAAAAGATATTGAGTCGTTCGCTGCCCGTCTGTGCAGTTAGTGTAACCTCAACCCCTTGAAATTGATTGCGTAAGTTAGTCTCCACATCTTTCAGTTGACGTTTAGCCATTTTACGGTCAAAGGCTGACGTTGTGACGGTAATAAATTTTTCTACTGTAAAATTATTTTGGTCATAAGCAAAGCGGTGCTCAATCAAATCATTATATTCTTCTCGGTAATCGTCATAACCATCTCCTTCGGCATCATAGGTAATATTGGTTAATAGGTTACTATCGACTTGACGGTTGATGATAAGAAGTTGATAGCCATTATCTGAGTTGAGACTATTTAAAGCTCCAGCGTAAAAATCAACAATATCAACCTTTTCTTCCTCACCTGCAGTGATATAATTCACATCACCAAGCCGAAAAGTCTGGGAATATTCACTCCCATCAATATACATAAGCCCATCCTCAAAGAGTAGCTCATAATCAATTGTATTTTGTGTTGAGGGCTTCATTGTTCGTTTGAGACGCTTCCCCCTCTCCTGTTGGGATGGGGTCAAACTCGTTGACCCCTTTTTCTTGAGAAATGGTAAATTTACCATAAGGTTCCTCACTTTCAAATTCAGTTTGATAGGCTCTTTCTTGAATGGTTAGCCTAAAAGTCAACATATCTTTCAATCGTTCCTCTTGTTTTAGTCCAAAAATCATAAAGGGAATCAAAATAATAGGGAGGATAATATAATGCAAAATATCAGGTAAGCCTAATAAAATGATTCCTGCTGCTAGAATAGTCGCTAAAACAACACCTGTCAGCATGACTATATGGCGAAAAGTAAATCCGCCAATGATACTCCGTTCATAATCTTTGACTTCTTTCAAAAATTCACTGCCTAATTTATTCATACGGTCTCCTTTATCCAAAATGCAGGGAAATAAAAAAGTCAGAACTCCTGTCCTGACTAATAACTTAACCCATTACGTTTAATAAGCTCCTGGCTTTGCGACTGCTTCCAATCAGAAGAAAAATAAAGACAATTCCTTTGGCAATAGAAGCGAAGGAAGCCACAAAATTTCCCCAAAATCCAGTCATAGTGACTTTAAACAAATCATCCTGAATCACTAGGGGATAGATGGCACAAAGCACAATCAATACCAACCCTTGTAGCGCCACCGACGCAAAGGTCATAATGACATTTTTCGCAATGCCTCGAAAAGCATCTGACATAAAGAAAGCCACGATAACAGGTGCAATAGCTTTGAGTAGGTACATTTCAATAAAGCGTAACATAACAAGGATATTGACAGTAACTTTTGTAATAAATTCAGTACTACCTCCGATAAATGAAATAATACGTTTAAAAAACCAGTTTCCTTTAGTTGGTTCAACAAATTCATAGGTAATATTCTTGTTCGTTGCGACCAGATGAATAGTTGCATTTGTCAACCATAGAATTGCATCAAAGATTTGGCTAGAATAGGTGATTAAAACAAAAGCAAAAAGGTATTTAATCCCAACCTCTAACCAGGTTCTTACAGTAATTCCTCCACCTGAAAGACGTAAATGTTGGTAAAAAGAGAGCATTTCTAGCATAAAAAAGAAGGATAATAAAATATAACCTACAGCTAACAAAGACTGATTGATAGCCATTATCTGAGTATTTAGTGTTGGGTTATATTTACTGAGACTTGAGGTCAATTGATTGATAATATTCGTATCAATCATAAGCGACTCCTTAAAATGCAATGGCGTTGAGAGCTGCCACTATAGCTGTTGTCAGACTACCTGAAATGATTGCCATAGCACCTCCTGAGATGATAGATTCCAGCCCTTGATCTTGACGGGTAGTGTCACGGCTGCGACGACCGCCAAAGTAATCATAAGCTCCAGTCAAGCCCCATGTGAGACCTAAAACAGTGATAATTGCTCCAACAACAGTAATAATACGTACGATAGTGTCCATAATTTTTTCTCCTTTTGAGTATGAAAAAGACGCCTCTTAATAGCTGGGACGTCTAGTGTAAGTATAATTGTTAATCAGGGTTAATTGTAGCGCCAACAGCGCCAATAACCGCCAGCAGAAGCATGATAGAAACTTCAATCATACCTCCAGGGAAGAGTTGGAAACCTCCTATCCCACCAATATTAAAAAATAGTTTAGGGAGACCTTCAACAATAAAAATAAGATTTTTTTCAGTATCAGGTAAAAAAGAAGTAATCGCTCCTCCCACTAATAAAACTAGAAATAAAATAGCAAATTTACCGACTATCCAAGTGATAAAAACCCCGATAATCATTTTCAACAAGTTAATTGCAAAGAGAACAAGAAAGATAGGGCTGTAAAAAAGAACCTTGAATAACCCAACCAAGAAATCCCAAAAAGATGCACCCGTCCATGGATAAACTCGGTTCTGACGTTTTGCTTTTCTCCGCTGCTTGCGGAACTCTTTCAAATCTTTTCGCTTTTGTTCAGGACTAGTTTCTTGTTCATACTTACGAACTGCAGCATTGTACTGATCAACTAGCTGATCCAGTCTATCTTTGGGCTTCTCTTGAGTCGTTGTCAGTGATTCTTTTTGTTCAGTCATCTTCTCACCCCATTCCCTTTTCTTGATTTTATTATACCATGTTTTACAACTTTTTTTGGTATAATAATGATTCGTGTATTATCAACACCCCCTTTTAGTCGTTATTAGGTCTGTGATAGCCTTTACCAGTGAGCTGTAAGATTGTCTCTCTCTTGTGCTTAACTTTCCTAGCGATAAGAATATTTCTTCGTTTCACTGTTCTTATCTGTTTGTAAATTTCTGGGTAGAAAACAATTATTTCAGCTTCAGTTTCTTGACCTGCAACAATTGCCAGGCGTTTTCTTATCGCATACTTTGCTTTCAATTCAATAATCTCGCCTGAATCTAGTCGAGCTGTCACGTCGCCCTGACGTCCTAAATTTTTTAAATCTGACACGGTCACTTCCGTGTCTTTTTGTGTTTTGATTCCATTCATTTTGATTTCTCCTTTGTGATATGGAAGGCTGAACTACGCAGCCATCTTGGGAGGGTATTTCACCTCCGCCGTGGTTTTTTACGCAAGGTTTATAGTCTAGCTCACCTCAAACTCCTTTGGCTTATAGCATTGATTGCTATGCTTTTACGTTCCTGTGGCAGGCACTAGATATGCATTTCTAGCTCCCGTTACACCGCCCCCTGCTTCTTCTTTTTATACCAAGCCACGCTAATCGGGACAGTCGTTCTATTCAGTTTTCAAAGGCCACAAGTAGTTTTCTGACATGCTCAGGTCAAAAATCTAAAATGTATGCAATCAGTGTCATAGACTCCCCTTTTGAATCTACTGCCTTTTTGTAAGAGTCACTTTCTTAACCCACCTTGGATTGATTACAAAAGGTGGTTGTGCACTTGGAAAATTCATACTGGCTCCAGTTGATAAGGAATTACCAACCAATTGTTGTAATTCTTCTAGGTTGGATGTAATTGAAATCGTTTCTGTTGTTTTATCATAATACTCAATCAACATCTCTAGCTCTTCTTCTGGTTTTTGAGTTTCTCGCATTGCAGCCATTCTTTGTGACTCTCTATTATTTCCAAAAAGTGCCATTAGTTTACTCCTTTGTTTTGTTTTCTAATTATGCTGTTATAGCTAGCTAATAAGCCATTATAGACATATTCAGCAATCCTCTCCGAGGAGCTAGCATATTTCATATTGGACAGAGCATACTGATAACGATCTTCAAAATTTAACAATATATAGCTTACTGTGGTCTCTGTAAAGTTATCTTTTAATAACTGTTCATGAACCAGATTCCAAATGTACTCCTTATCATAACGAGTCGCTTTATCCACTTTTCGAGAAAGTAATTCTTGGTTCTTTTCTTCCAAATTTCGAGAAGGAGATTCCTCCTCATCCTCAGAAAGAATTATTTTATTCTTATTCTTTTTAGTCTTACTCTCTTTAATATAAGTTGAGTCCGATTTTGAGACTTCTTGAAGTTCGTTTTTGGTACTTCTTGAAGTTCCATTTTCGAACTTCTGGAAGTTCGATTTTGAGACTTCCGTTGATTTTACTGGGTTTAAGAGGGGTTGTGCTTCTTCAAAAGTCATGTTTAGAATTTGAATATCAGTAATAACATTCTTCACATAGATACGATTAGCCTTGTTTAATCCTTGTCTAACTTCATCAATTAAGCTATATTTGATCAACTCTTTTTTTAGTTTAATAACTTTCGCTCTACCACAACCAAGATCTTCAGCAAGCTCTTCAATGGAGTAATAGATAAAGATATCTCCTGCTTCATCCACAAACCTCAAATCTCCTTTTCGGGTGCTGTCAAGTGAGACACTCAAACGATCTCTACAAAGCATGAATAATAATTTGGCTTCTGCTTTTAGTTTGCTGTAAAACTTAGTACCAATAATCACTTTAGGCAGTTGATAAAAATTATCACTGTTTAGAGCTTGTTCTAAAGAAATTCTTCCGTATGCCATTATTTCACCTCACCTGCTCTCAGCATGATTCCACCTTGTTCAGGAAATTTTATCATTCTAGTAGCTTCAAGATAGCCAAGTGAAGCAATAACACGATCACGTGACCACCCTGTCAATTCCATGAGTTCTACAATCACCATATTCTTTGATTGTCTTTGTTTAGCACGTAATTTTTTCTGATTCATATTCATAGCAGAACAGCTCCTAAAATTGGTTTTGAGAAAAACAAAAGAGAGAACGCTTTTTTACGTTCTCTCAATGTTATTTATTCAATTCTCCCAATTTGGGACACATACTAAAAAAAGAACTTAATATCATGACAAAAAGAATACCGCTCTAAATTGCTTCTGTCATAAAGCTACGACTTTCTAAAACCTTTAGCATGGCATCAGCTGTATCAAGTGCTGTAAATAGCGGCACTCCATGCTCAATGGCTGATTGACGGATAGCCTGACCGTGTTCATCTGCTGTTCGTTTCGTTCCGACTGTATTGATAATCGCCTGAACCTTACCTTTGCGAACAAAGGCAGGAATGTCATTACGATCATCTGTACCGATTTTTTCAACCAATTGCGCTTGAATATCATTTTCTTTAAAGAATTTAGCAGTACCTTCCGTGGCTAAAATACTGTAACCAATATTTGAGAAGCGACGTGCTAACGCCAATGCTTCTTCTTTAGTATCATCAGCAATGGTAAAAATGACATTACCAAAAGCAGGAAGGTGGAAATAAGATGCTTCAAAAGCTTTATAAAGCGCTTTTTCAAGAGTTGAATCAGTCCCCATGACTTCGCCTGTAGATTTCATCTCAGGTCCTAAAAGACTGTCAACCTTAGCTAACTTGGTGAAGGAAAAGACTGGAGCTTTAACATGAACATTTTGACTTTCTGGATAAAGACCGTCTTCATACCCTAGCTCCGCCAAAGTTTGACCTAAAATCAGTTGAGTTGCCACCTGTGCCATAGGAATATTTGTCACTTTCGACAAGAATGGCACCGTCCGGCTAGCACGAGGATTGACCTCAATGACATAAACCTTCTCATCTTTGATGACAAACTGAATGTTCATCATACCGATACAGTGAAGTCCGATAGCCAATTTCTTAGTATAATCGGCGATAGTCTGCTGCACTTGAACAGATAAGGTTTGCGGAGGATAAACAGCCATAGAATCACCTGAGTGAACTCCAGCCCGTTCAATATGCTCCATAATCCCTGGAATCAAGACCTGACGACCGTCTGAAATAGCATCTACCTCACATTCCTTACCGACAATGTAAGAGTCCACCAACACCGGATGATCAGGGCTAGCCTTGACAGCAGTTCGCATATAAGAACGAAGATCTACTTCATTCTCGACAATTTCCATAGCCCGACCGCCCAGAACGTAGGACGGACGAACCAAAACAGGAAAACCAATCTTACGAGCAGCTGCTACCGCTTCTTCTTCATTCGTCGCTGTCTGACCTGGTGGCTGCGGAATATTCAAATCCTTAAGAGCCTGTTCAAACAAATCACGATCTTCTGCACGGTCAAGGTCAGCTACTTGAGTACCTAAAATTTTCACACCAGCTTTTGACAATGGCTCAGCTAGATTAATAGCGGTTTGTCCACCGAACTGAACGATAACTCCCTTAGGTTTTTCCAGTTCAATGACATTCATGACATCTTCAAAAGTCAAGGGTTCAAAGTAAAGCTTATCAGAAACCGAAAAATCTGTTGAGACCGTTTCAGGATTACTATTCATAATAATAGCTTCATAGCCAGTTGCTTGAATAGCCTTGACCGAGTGCACGGTCGCATAGTCAAATTCTACTCCTTGACCAATCCGAATAGGTCCAGATCCCAACACTAGAACAGACTCTTTTTCTGACTTGATTGATTCATTTTCAAAAGCATAAGTAGAATAAAAATATGGTGTGCTTGATTCAAACTCAGCTGCACAGGTATCAACCATTTTATAAACTGGAAGAACCTGCTCTTCTTTACGAAATTGACATACTTCTTCTGCTGTCGTTTTCCAAAGCTGAGCTAACTTAGTATCTGCAAAGCCGTTTTGCTTAGCCTGCCTAAGCAGATTTGCATCTCCAATATGAGTCATTAACTCCTGCTCTAATTCATGGATGTGAAGTAACTTATCCAGAAAGAACAAATCAATCTTGGTTAGTTTTGCAATTTCTTCGATATCATAGCCACGGCGGATTGCTTCAGATATATAGAAAAGACGATCATCCTGAGCTTTGACGACCTTTCCAGTAAATCATCATCTGCCACTAGATTTAGTTCTGGCATTTCATTATGATCAACACCAATTTCCAGAGAACGACAGGCTTTGAGCAAACTTTCTTCGATATTACGTCCAATAGCCATGACTTCTCCTGTTGCTTTCATTTGCGTTCCCAGATGACGTTCTCCATGTTCAAATTTATCAAAAGGAAAACGTGGAATTTTAGCCACCACATAATCCAGAGCCGGTTCAAACATGGCATAAGTTGTGCCTGTGACCGGATTGATAACTTCATCTAGCGTCAAGCCAATGGCGATTTTTGCAGCCAATTTAGCAATAGGGTAGCCTGTAGCTTTAGAAGCTAAGGCAGACGAACGAGACACGCGCGGATTGACTTCAATGACATAGTAATTAAAGCTATGTGGATCCAATGCCAATTGAACATTACAGCCGCCTTCGATTTTTAGAGCGCGAATAATTTTCAAGCTAGCATCCCGCAACATTTGATTTTCATAATCCGAAATAGTTTGCGTTGGTGCAAAGACAATGGAATCGCCTGTGTGTACACCTACTGGATCAAAATTTTCCATATTGCAGACCACCAAAGCATTGTCAGCTGCATCGCGCATAACTTCGTACTCAATTTCTTTGAAACCAGCAATAGAGCGCTCAATCAAACACTGAGTCACCGGAGATAATTTCAGCCCATTCTCTGCAATCTCTCGCAATTCCTCCTCATTGGCACACATTCCGCCTCCAGTTCCCCCTAAGGTAAAGGCTGGGCGAACAATGACTGGGTAGCCTATTTTCGCTGCAAAGTCCACTGCTTCTTCAACTGTATTTACAATTTCAGATTCCGGAATAGGCTGTTTCAGCTCTTCCATAAGCTGCTTGAACAAATCACGATCCTCAGCTTGGTCAATAGCCGACAGCTTGGTTCCCAAAAGTTCGACACCCAGTTCATCCAAGATACCTTCTTTAGATAATTCCATTGCCATATTGAGACCTGTTTGCCCACCCAAAGTCGGTAGAAGTGCATCTGGTCGCTCTTTCCGTAAAATTCTTGTGACAAATTCCAGCGTGATTGGCTCAATATAAACCTTATCAGCAATTTCCTTATCTGTCATAATGGTTGCAGGATTGGAATTAACTAAAACGACCGTGTAGCCCTCTTCTTTCAAAGACAAGCAAGCCTGTGTTCCTGCATAATCAAACTCAGCAGCCTGTCCAATGACAATGGGACCAGAGCCAATCACCATAATTTTCTGAATATCTGTACGTTTTGGCATGTCTTTCTCCTATTTCTAATCCATTGCTCAAAATGAACTATGCTGTTGTTTAAAAGCATCAATCATTTCCATAAACTCATCAAAGAGATAACTGGCATCATGCGGTCCTGGTGCAGCATCAGGATGAAATTGCACTGAAAAAGCAGGGAAAAACCGATGCCGCACACCTTCAATAGATTTGTCGTTGATTTCCTCATATGTAATCAGCAACTCGCTCGGAAAATTTTCCCGACTAACAGCATAACCATGATTTTGGCTGGTAAAATCAATTCGCCCTGTCGCAATCTCTCTGACAGCATGATTAAAACCACGGTGACCAAATTTCATTTTATAAGTCTGCGCTCCATTAGCCTTACAAAAAAGTTGATGTCCCATGCAGATACCAAAAAGAGGAATTTTACCTTGAATCCCTCGAATCATGTCTAGCACTTGCGGTACATCATCTGGATTACCTGGACCGTTGGATAACATGACACCGTCAGGATGAAGATTGAGAATGTCTGCTGCACTTGTGTCATAGGGAACAACTGTCACATTACAATTGCGTGCCGCTAATTCGCGAAGAATTGAATGTTTCAATCCAAAATCAACTAACACAATGCTAGGACCTGAACCCGGTGCTGGATACGATGTTTTCGTTGAAACTTGTTTGATATTATCAGTCGGCAAAACAGTTGCTTTCAACTGATCTTGTAGATGCACCATTTGGTCGCCCACATTGGCTAGTGTTGCTTTCATCGTTCCATGCTGCCGAATGATTTTCGTCAATGCCCGCGTATCAATACCAGCAATTCCTGGAATTTTTTTGACTTTTAAAAACTCGTCTAGGGTCATCTGATTGCGCCAATTGCTCGCTCGGCGTGCCCACTCATAAACGACCACTCCCTTGCAAGTGGGAGTGATCGATTCATAGTCGTCGCGGTTGATTCCATAATTTCCGATTAACGGATAAGTGAAAGTCAAGATTTGCCCATTGTAAGACTGATCCGTAATAGATTCTTGGTAGCCAGTCATACCTGTATTAAAGACGATTTCTCCAGTCACATCTATATCAGCCCCGAATGCCTCTCCTTCAAATACTGTATCATCTTCCAGAATTAACAAGCGTTTTTCCATTTTCCCCTCCGTTTGTTCTTACAGCAATACCTTAGTGTCTATTGCTCTTTTCGTCCATTTAAAACAGACTCAATAATTGCCATACGGACAAATACACCATTTGTCATTTGCTCTACAATCCGCGATTTTGGAGCTTCTACCAGATGATCTGCAATTTCAACATCGCGATTGACTGGAGCTGGATGCATGATGATGGCTGTATCCTTCAATCTGTCATATCGTTCCTGTGTTAGACCATGCATTTTATGGTAATTTTCTTTTGAAAAGAGTGAATCATCATCATGGCGCTCGTGCTGCACGCGCAGAAGCATTAAGACGTCTACTTGGTCAACGACTTCATCAAGTGTGACAAATTGCCCATAATCTGCAAATTCTTCACTTCTCCATACTTCTGGACCTGCAAAATAAAGTTCTGCACCCAGACGCTTCAAGATTTGCATATTTGACTTCGCCACACGCGAATGATCTAAGTCGCCTGCAATCGCAATCTTCAAGCCATCAAAATGTCCAAACTCTTGATAAATGGTCATCAAATCTAGCAAACTTTGACTCGGATGTTGTCCAGAGCCATCACCACCATTCACAATTGAAGTTGTAATCGTTGGACTTTCAACTAATTCCTTGTAATAGTCCACTTCTGGATGACGAATGACACAGACATCCACTCCGAGCGCTGACATGGTTAAAATCGTATCATATAAGGTCTCTCCTTTGTTGATAGAGCTGGTCTTTGAATCAAAATCCAACAGGTCACAACCTAGCTTTAATTCCGCTACTTCAAAGGCTTTATGTGTTCGCGTAGAGGGCTCAAAGAAGAGATTAGCGATAATATGTTGTTCATCATAATGAGCTTTCGCTCCATTTTTAAATTCAATGCCACGTTTGATTAAACTTAAGACTTCCTCATTGGTAAGAGTTTCCATAGAGACAACATTTTTAAGAGCGATTTGATTAGATAACATGGTGTATTTCTCCTTTTATTAGATACGGCGTTTCTTTCAATAAAGTTAAGAATTCAAACTAATTTTTAGGTTCTGGCAAGATAAGATAGAGCACAATTCCAAGA
Organism: Streptococcus sp. HMSC071H03; assembly: GCF_001813035.1. NCBI lineage: Bacteria > Bacillati > Bacillota > Bacilli > Lactobacillales > Streptococcaceae > Streptococcus > Streptococcus sp. HMSC071H03. Next base: position 86,654 of record NZ_KV811171.1, read on the forward strand.
ACCGTTGACAAGGCGACCCCTGAAATTTGCAGACCTGAAAGTTGAAGCGTTAATCCTCCAATCCCAGCGACTAAGATCACACTAGCAATCAACAGATTTTTCTTATTGTCAAAGTCCGTTTGCTTTTCAATTAAAATTTTCAAACCACTAGAAGCGATGACTCCAAAGAGCGCAATAGAAATACCGCCTAGAACTGGAGTTGGAATGGATTGTAAGAGTGCCGATACTTTTCCGACAAAACTCATCACAATCGCAAGTACTGCTGCACCTGCAATAACATAAACGCTATAGATTTTATTGAGAGCCATCACACCGATATTTTCACCGTAACTCGTTACTGGTGGCGCACCGAAAATCCCAGCGATAACTTGTGCAAGACCATCTCCGGCAAGAGTTTTATCCAATCCTGGGTCTTTAAAGAAATCTTTTCCGGTCAAGCTATTCAATACCATAACATGACCAAAGTGCTCTGTCATAGTTACAAAGGCAATTGGAGCCATTGTTAAAATCGCACTTGGATAAAATTTTACATTATAGTCTAAGAAAGGAAGGTGCATAGGTGGGACATGGAACCATGAAGCTTGAGAGACTTTTGCAAAGGAAATAATTTCTTCTCCTGTTACCGCTCCAAGAATGAGCGCGAAGACATATCCGACAATCAAGCCTAACAGCACTGGAATAATTCCAACAATCTTTTTACCATAGATATTAAAGAGGATGACTGCAAAGAGAGTGACAATTCCAATGATGAAATAAGTTAAATTGTATTTACCATCTTTTAACATGACATCATTTACAGCTGTGCTTGCTAGGCTTAGTCCGATAACCATAATGATTGGTCCTACCACAACTGGCGGCAAAATCTTATCAATCCAAGCATTCCCAGCGAACTTCACAATAAGAGCTACAATGAAGTAAACCAAACCACCTGTAATGGCACCTTGAGCGACTGCTGCGATACCGTCTGTTTTCATCAACATTTGCATAGCTGCGATATAAGCGAAACTAGACCCCATATAAGCTGGCACTTTGTACTTGGTAACTGTTAAATGCGCTAAGGTTCCTAGACCGCTTGAAAACAAGGCAACTGCTGGGTCAATTCCAACCAGAATTGGAACAAGAACCGTTGCCCCAAACATGGCAAACAAATGCTGAAAGGATAATCCTACAAGCAAACCAGGTTTTGGCATATCGTGTACATCATATTTCACATCTTGACTCATTTTCTTATAACTCCTCCGCAATCAAGACACGGTCTTGACCATCCTGTTCTACCATTTCCACAATAATCTCTTCTGTTCGGCTTGTCGGAATATTTTTTCCAACATAATCTGCTCGAATCGGCAACTCACGATGCCCACGATCTACTAAAACAGCCAAGCTCACGCGTGATGGACGTCCCAAGCTAACTAGGTTATCAATAGCAGCACGAATGGTGCGTCCTGTATAGAGCACATCATCCACCAAGATAACTTCACGGTCTGTAATATCAACTGGAACATGTGTCGTATCTTCTTCCACTTTAAAGTCATCGCGGAATGGCTTGGTATCCAACTCACCGATAGGCACATCAATCTTTTCGATCTGTGCCAATCGTTCTTGAATCCGCTGTGCAATGTATACACCCCGTGTTTTGATACCAATTAAGACAATCTTGTCTAGTTCTTTGTTGCGCTCAATGATTTCATAAGTGATCCGTGTAATGGCACGTTTCATTGTCAAACCATCGACAACTTCTTTTGTTTTCATGGAAAACCTCCCGCATAAAAAAGATAAAAGAAAAAGTCTCCTTCACAAGGAGACTTCAGAAAATCTAGGTAAGCACAGAGAAACTACTAACAGCCTCACTGTGCTACACCATCTTATACTTTGACTCCTTGTCTGCCTCACAGGACAGATTTAAAGGATTATTTAATTTTTATAACTATATCACATTTTTTGAAAATATTCAAGAGAAAACTGTAAAGTTTTCACGGAAATTCTCAAATTGATTCCACCTATAATATATAAGTCACATTTCTTTGCATTTTCTACAACTCATTTGCGATTTTATTGATTTTCCTCAAGCGATGATTGACACCACTTTTCGTCAAAGGCTTACTAAGACTTTCTGCCAACTGCTGGATAGAATAATCCGGATGATTGACACGCAGATAAGCTACCTCTTGCAAATCAACTGGCAAACTTTCTAAACCAACTGTATCAATAATCTTGCCAATATTGTGAATGGTCCTCATACTAGCCGTCACCGTTCGAGCAATATTCGCCGTTTCCGCATTATTCGTCCGATTCAGATCATTTCTAGCCTCTCGCAAGACCTTGACCGACTCAAACTCAGTCATCGCTTCCATAGCCCCAATCACAATCAAAAAGTCCATAATGTCCTCAGCTCGCTGCAGATAGGTCACTGAGCCTTTTTTGCGCTCAATTGTCTTGGCATCCAATAAAAATTTCGCATCAAGGCTGCTAAATCCTCCGCATGGTCAGAATAGACCGACAAGATTTCCAGCTGATATTTCCCAGAATCTGGATCACGCATACTGCCAGTTGACAAAAAAGCTCCCCGCAAATAAGCTCGGCTCGCTTCATCATCTGATAAAATAGCTTGGTCAATGCCTGCTTCAATCCCAAAAAAGGAGTCTGCCAAATGTAAATCGGCTAAAATTTGTTCCACACCTTCGTCTAAAAAAACAGTATAAACACGGTTTTTACGAAGATTCGCTTTTTGATGATGACGAATATCCGATTTGACTTGATAAAAAGCTGCCAACAATTCATAAATGTGACGAGCGATTTTTGCATTTCCTGTCGTAATAGACAATGTTAAGCCTTGACTAGAAATTCCTAAACTGCCTGACATCTTAATGATAGCAGATAATTCTGTTTTATCTTTTTTGCCTAGACCAAGCAGTTCTTCTTTCACTTTAATGGTAAAACTCATTTGCGCACCCGTATAATCTGCATGAGTTCATCTACGACTGATTCACCATCATGAAAGGCTCCGCCATTTTCCAAGCGAAGAAAATTAGACGAAATGACACGAGGAACTTGTTTTTTCAAACCTTTAAAATCATGCTCAACCTGCACCAAATACTCATCAAATTTATTAGAATTCATATACTTTTGAGGAACTTCCTCAATATTCACCAAAACAGTATCAATAAATCGTTTTCCTAAATGTCGATGCAAAACAGCCACGTGGTCACTATCTGTGAAATGCTCAGTTTCACCACGCTGGGTCATAATATTGCAGACATAGGCAATCTCCGCCTTGGTTTCTAAAAGAGCTTGTCCAATTTCTTCAATCATCATATTGGGTAAGATAGAGGTAAACAATGACCCTGGTCCCAAAACAACCATATCACTTTCTAAAATCGTCTCTACCACTTTGCGACTAGCAGTTGGTTTTTGGTCATTATAGGTATTGGTCACATAAACCCGCTCAATCATACCTTGGTGTTCTGCAAGATGACTTTCTCCAGCGACCTCACTTCCGTCTGCAAAAACAGCATGAAGCGTTAAAGGTGTATCACAAGACGGATAAATTTTGCCAGTCGTGTGGAAAAACTTAGTCAGTAGCTGCATAGCATTGTAAGTCGACCCCTGCATTTCTGAAATACCTGCAATAATCAAGTTCCCAAGTGGATGTCCAGCTAAAGCACCATCTTCTTCCGCAAAGCGATATTGAAAAACTTTTTCATAAAAGCGCGGCATGTCCGATAAAGCTACCAAAACATTTCGCAAATCACCAGGTGGTGTTAATTGTTGAATGTTTTTTCGCAATTCCCCCGAACTTCCTCCGTCATCAGCGACCGTCACAATAGCAGCAATGTCTACATCTTTCTTACGTAAACTGTCCAAAATGACCGAAATTCCGGTTCCACCACCAATAACAGCAATCTTCGGTCTCCTCATGAACGATTCACCGTTTCCTTTCTGCGGTCTTTGTCTCGATGTGATGAATGAACGGTCCATTCGCTTGCCAAATCATCTGCTAGACGTTGTGCAAAAGCCACACTTCTGTGTTGACCGCCTGTACAACCAACCGCAATTGTTAAAACAGATTTCCCCTCTTTTTTATAGCCGGGTAAAATCGGTTTGATAAGAGCCACTAAGTGCTGATAAAATTCTTCTGACTCCGTATGATTCATCACATAATCATAAACTGGTTTATCAAGTCCTGTTTGATTGCGAAGTTCTGGTTGGTAATATGGATTTGGTAAAAAACGTACATCAAAAACAAGGTCGGCATCTAGCGGAATACCATATTTAAAGCCAAAACTCACCACTTCAATGCGAAACGATTGAAGCTTTGTCTGATCTGAAAAATGTTCAGAAATGGTTTTACGCAGTGCACGCGGTGTTAATTCGGTCGTATCTACTACATTTTGACTCATGTTTTTCAACGGTGCCAGTAACTCACGTTCTAGCTTAATCCCGTCTAAAATACGACCGTCTGCTGCTAAGGGGTGGCTGCGACGCGTTTCTTTATAACGAGCAACCAATTCCGTATCTGCCGCATCTAAAAACAAAATCTTAAAATCAAGTCCAGCGTTACTTTCAATCTCATCTAGAACTTTCTGAATCTCAGAAAAGAAGGAACGACTGCGCATATCTACAACCATAGCAATCTTGTCATTGTCTTGCGTTGTTTCGATCAACTGCAAAAATTTAGGAACAAGTGTAGGAGGCATATTGTCAATCGTAAAATAGCCTAAATCTTCAAAAGACTGGATGGCCACGGTCTTTCCCGCTCCACTCATTCCCGTCACGATAACCAAATGAATTTGTTTGTCTGACATATTTCCTCCTTGATAAAACAATCAATTTCCAGTATATTAAAACATTTCCAATTCCTTTTTATTATAACACACCCAGTACAATTCGGATAGTAAAAAAGAGAGAACAAAAGCAATCACTATCTGTACTCTCTCGAATTTATACTACTATGTTTTAATGATTACCAAACCAAAGCGCAATTTCCCGTTTGGCAGACTCTTCAGAATCTGAACCGTGAACAACATTTCGAATCGTTTCACCAGCTTCAGCTGCTTGTGCAAAATCTCCGCGAATAGTTCCCGGTAGAGCTTCTTCCGGACGAGTAGCGCCCATCATGTGACGCCAACCTGAAATCACTTGGCTTCCCGATAAAACACCGATAATCACAGATCCGCTTGTCATATAATCACGGATTGAAGGATAAAAATCTTTCGCTAACAGGGCTTCATAATGCTGATCAATTAACTCATTTGAAACATTGGTTCTCATTTCCAAACGTTCGATTTTGTAACCACGTTGTTCTACGCGCTTCAGTACTTCTCCAACCAAGCCACGTTTTACGCCGTCTGGTTTTATAATAAAAAATGTTTGTTCCATGATTGACACGCTCCTCTTTTGTTACCCTTATTTTATCATAAATGAAAGAAAGTTGAAAGTCCTTTCAAAAATCTTCTTTCACAAATGACTTATCAAGGTCAAAGATGTTAAAAACATGAAGATTGTAAAAATCCAGAACCAAACAGAACGAAAAGCTTGCCTATAGGCCCCTGGAAATGAACGATTTTCTTGTACATACATTTTTATGTCTGCTTTGTTTTTAATCAGGAAAATTACTGCGACACTTGCACCGACTAGCAGGATAAATAAGTGTAAGAGACCACCTATATCGTCCGGCAAAAACGAATACAAATAAGTTAAACCATCTCCAATGACCAAATTATTAAAAACGTGGAAAACCATTGCCCAGAGAATTGAATACTCCAAGGTCACATAAGAGAAGATAATTCCAACAAAAGCCGCAAAAAAGAACTGCGGGATATTTCCATGAAATAAACCAAATATGAGGGAAGACATCAAAATCGCAAAGACTTTTCCATATTTTTCAAATGTTCGTAAGCCTGCCCCGCGAAAAATCAATTCTTCTGAAACAGGACCGAAAAAACCTGCATACAAAAACATCGTTACACTATCTGAGCCTGCGGAAGCTGATTCAATGGCTTTAAATAAGCTAAATCCAAAGATATTCAACACTGCTTCGAATATTTGATTAAAGAGTACAAAACCTAATTGACCCAGAAGTAAGAATGATAAAACTATCCCAAACGTTTTTGGCATCATGACCCTTTTCTGCGTTCGTAAATCAGACTTAAATAATTTTCCATCCCGATACAACCAAAAGATAAATACTCCTGCACAAACAGCAATTAGATAATAGCTGCCATCGCGTGACATAAAACTTTCCGTTGCTTTTTGGATTCTCTCAAGATTTCCGGGATAACGAATCGCTTGAAACAAAGTTACAATCGTTTGGTAGATTAAGCTAATCATTGTCATGACGAAAACATAAATCAGACACAAAGCAGAAAATAAACTAACATCTTTTCGCACTTGCTGATTGGCTGACATCATTTTTCCTCCTTCTTCAAATAGATTTTTCGACTCCACAAGTATAACCCCACAGCAAAGCCTTCATAAAGAACAAAAAACAAAAGAAAGGCGTGGAGGAAAAATTCTTCTGGTAATATCCAAATGACAGGATCTTTAGCAGGGTCAAATAACCAAGTATTATCCCCAACAAATAAAATATGATGAAAGAGAGTAAAAAACGCATCAAAGCCAATCCCCAGCGCCACACCAGCAATTACAATAGGCAACCAAATAATAGCTAAAATCGCTTTGGAAAAGACAGATAGGTATCTTTTTTTTATAATGTTTTTTGCAAACAAACAAACCGCTGGTAAGGTTGCTAGAAAAGCGACTTGCGCCAGATGAAAAAGATATTTCACGACTTGAAAATGGTGCAGACCTGCTGCTGATGAGCGAAAATCAGGCATGGAGAGCTTTTGCTGAAATGGATTGGTTAGGTAATTCATCAAAATATTGAAATTGTGCTGAATGGTTGCAGATTTGAGGTAAACTTGATTTTCTAAATGCAACCAAGAAATTTCCAAAGGATAAAACAGCCAAGTCAGATAAATGGTCAACAAAATAGCTACTGCTAAAAAGCAGAGCATACTCAGCCAAAAGGTCAGTTTAATGCGCATCGAAATCCCACTCCGCTAGGCTAGAAAGTACATAATCTGGTTGGATTGGCAAGCCTGGCACTTCTTCTGGTTTCGTAAAGCCAGTTGTCACCAGAAGCGTAGGGATACCATTGTCAATCCCAGCCCGAATGTCCGTCAGGTAATTATCCCCAACCATTATCACTTCTTGCCGCGGTAGTCCTAGATGCTCAACCGCCTTTTCCATGATAATTGCATTTGGCTTCCCGATATAAACAGGTTTCACACGAGTTGCTACTTCAATGAGAGTAATAATCGATCCTGCTCCAGGCATGAGACCGCGCTCCGTTGGAATATTAAGATCTGGATTGGTTCCTACGAAATGAGCTCCCTTTTGAATAGCTAACGTAGCAATTGACAATTTTTCATAGTCCACTTCCCAATCCAATCCCACGACTACATAATCTGGATTATCCGTATCTTCAACATAACCAGCTTCTGCAATGGCTTGCTTAAGTCCTACATCACCGATAACGTAGACTTTCTTGCCTAAATTTTTATCATTTAAGTAGTCAACGGTTGCTAAAGTCGCTGTATAAATCGTTTCAATCGGCGTTTCAACATTGAATTGTTCCGCTAGCATCGTTTGAACAGTCTCAGGAGTACGTGTTGTATTGTTCGTCACAAATAAATATGGAATGTTGCGCCGTTGTAGTTCGTGAACAAAATCTTCACCCGCAGGAATACGGTCTTTTCCTCTATAAATCGTTCCGTCTAAATCAATTAAATATCCTTTGTAGGTCATACTTCTCTTTCTATTGTTTCTCTTATGAAATTTCTTGCCAAGTTACCATAGCTTGTGCATTGGTATCACCATCGCTGGAAATCTGATGATTGCTCTCTAATCCATTCAAATCATAACTAGAGGTAATCTGCCCGCCAGGTCGTACTTCCTTGACATACTTGAGGTGAACTTTTTTGGGAACGTGTTTCATGAGAAAATCAGCTCCCATAACTTCAAAAATCCAGTCCAAATACTTGCTGTTGTTGACATGACCATTCATGTCTAAATCATAAAACCGAACATGATAATCTTTACTGGTCGAATCTTTCAGTTCTGGATATTTTGGTCCACGAATCAACTTTTTAGAAAATTCTGCCTCGTAAGGCGCAACAATCTTTGGCTCTACAGCGTGCACTTTTCTACTGTCTCTGTCCATAAGGACAAAGGTAGCCATCATTTCAATCACAGCAACATCATTTTCATCAAAAACGGTAAAACGACGATAACAAAAGAGACGATTATAGGAAAGTGCTTCTGTTTCAATCGTCATTTCTTCACCAAATTTAGGCAGCCGTACCACATCGATATCATAGTCAGTAATAATCCAGACCAGATTGTATTTCTCCAGCATATCCTTGTCACTAATCCCCAAATCAATGGACTGCAAACCTGATACCTGTAAGGACAGCAAAATGACATCAGGCAACTTGATATGACCATTCATATCCGCCATGTCAAACGGAATTTTCATTTTCATTTGATAAGTTAAACCCATAATTTACTCCAATATAAATTTCTCTGCGACCGTATCACCCAAAAATAGACCCTTTTTAGTCATACGAACGATTTCTTTGTCAGGTACTAAGAGTCCTTGCTCAGTCAATTCTGTTACAACTTGACCATACTGCCGATCAAAAGAAACACCAAATTTTTCTTCAAAACGCTTTTTAGAAACACCTGACTTTTTGCGCAAGCCCAGAAACATTTCTTCTTCCATCATCTCTTGCTTGCTAAGGTGTTCCTCACTCACACGGGCATTACCTTTTTCGACCGCCTCTAAGTAATGACGGATGGGACCATGATTTTTGTAGCGAACCCCATTGACATAGCCAGATGCTCCGGCTCCAATACCAAAATATTCCGCATTGTCCCAGTACATGAGATTGTGTTGACTCTCAAAACCTGGCTTAGAAAAGTTAGAAATCTCATAGTGTTCAAACCCAGCTTTTTCCAACTCCTCAATGATATACTCAAACATCTCTGCTTCCAAGTCCTCCTTCGGTAAAGGCAGCTTTCCACGCCGCATCCGGTTCATAAAAACCGTGTGATTTTCTAGAATTAAGCTATAAAGACTCATGTGAGGGATGTCTAGTGCAATGGCCTTGGCCACATTTTCCCGCACGTTGTCCATGGTCTGCTTGGGTAGTGCATAGATCAAATCAATCGAGATATTGTCAAAACCAGCCAACTTCAGATTGGCGATGTTTTCATAAATATCTTTTTCTAAATGACTTCGGCCAATTTGCTTGAGCATGCGATCGTCAAAAGTCTGAACACCTAAAGATATCCTGTTCACAGGCGAAACCTTTAAAACAGCAATCTTATCCGGATCCAAATCTCCTGGATTGGCTTCAATAGTCAGTTCCTCTAACAATGACAAATCCAGCTTTTTCGTCAGCTCTGCCAATAAAAACTCCAGCTGCTTCGCTGAAAGAGCCGTCGGTGTCCCACCACCGATATAAAGCGTCTGTAAATGCTTTATATCATAAGAAGTATATTCTTGAAGCAAGTGCTCTAAGTAGGCGTCAACTGGCTGATTTTTGATAAAGACCTTAGAAAAATCACAATAATAACAAATTTGAGTACAAAACGGAATGTGTACATAGGCAGAAGTTGGTTTGGTATACATAGCATTTATTATAGCATAAATTTAGTATATAGATGTTTCAAAGCACACACTAAAATACATAGATCTCTTATCAATATATTCTTGCTAAGCAATAAAAACATAGTAAATATTCAAAAATTTTCAGCTTAATTTTCTACTTCAGTTTGAACTTTTTTCAAATAATAATTTGTCAGTAAAAATGCCATCATTGCAAGAGCAATCAGAAAAGTACCTGCTAACAAATAGCCCACTAAATCTGGTGATACAAGAATGAAATAAGCGCTTATTGCAATAATGATTATGTAAATAATCATAGCAACAATTCCTAAAATCATCTTTAGTGAATTATTTTCACGATTAAATAATTCCGTCACATTTGACCAATTGGTCACTTGTAGGCGTTTATCACGATGATATCCCCATGCACTCCATGCTAAACAGGTCAATGTCCAAGCTACAATCATCAAGACAATAGCAACTGGTTGCACGCCGACAACAAAGGAAAAAATTGTCAATAAAATGAATGGTAAAATGGATTGAATGACAAATAAATTCCAAAACTTAAGTTTAAGATAACGTGCCATATCAAAAGGTAATACTTTCAAATAATCATAATTTTCACGTTCAAGTGAAATGCCAATTCCTGTTAAATTTGCTCCACCTGTATTTAAACTTGCTACAAATGTTGCTATTAACATCAATGGAAAAGCAAATCTTGTTGTCAAATAAGGAGAAATCATTTCACGATACTGCATAAAACTAGCCATTAACGGAATTAAAATAAAATAAGGTAACACACTAGGCATCAAAAGAGTTTGTAATAAGACGGAGCCATCACTGATTAGGTTTAATTGATAGCGCAACACAAACTGCGGAAAGTTCCTAAGTCCATTCATCTTGAAAATTTTCGTTCGTTTTTGTCTATTGACCGTTGCTGTTGTGGTCATTGCAGCTTCATAAAATTCTGGTAAAACCTTTCGCTTAACAATTATAAATAATATAACAGCTACGACTATCCATGTTCCCATTCCAAGCAACGAATTCAAAGCAAAAGGTTGCATACTGAAAGCATGAAAAATAGTCATTGGCGGAAAATAAGCAGGTTGATCTTGCAATATTGCGTTTTTAACGTTAGAGTTATTTTGCAAATTCACCAATAAAATCGCACCAAAAGCCATTATTGTAGCAAGAGCCAGTAAAATATTAGAGGCAAGCTTTTTATATTTCCTAAAATAGTTGTTTTCGTAATAAAATGAACACCAACCAAAAGAAGGAAAATAAGTGTCGAAAACAGTACTCCTAACGAAATAAGCAGAATAGGGATTGCAAGCCAGATTGGTTGACCTGATTGCATTTGCAAACTAATAAAGTAAATAACAATCGGAAACACTCCCATTAAAGTAGTTAAAAGAACAGAAAATCCTTTCCCAACCATAATTTCGCTCTCACTAAAGGCATAAGGTCGGTAAGCTTGCAAGTCTTTACTTTCATAAAAAACATTGTAAAAGGAAAGAAATCCCTGTGCAAAGATGAATAAATAAAAGACGCTGACAAAATTCGAAAACAGCCCTGGATTCTGAGCAAGTGGTAAAAAAGCCCCTTGTACACCAAATATACAAGCATACAAAATTCCAGCATAGAGATAGTTCATCACTAGATTTCTAGCAACATTTCCTTTTTTATTTGGATTTTTTTGCTGTTTTTTACGATAACTAGAAAGCCTAGTTGATTGTGTCGTATAAATGATATTTGCATGAATGAGGGAGCGAATCGCTTTAAGACGCATCAGGACTCACCTCTTCTCTACGACCTGCCAAACTGAGGTAAATACTTTCTAAGGATTTTTCAGGATGTTGACCTTTCAATTCTTCAATCGTACCATAAAACAACAATTCTCCCTTTTTGAGAATGGCAATACGGTCACACAATTGCTCTGCCACTTCTAAAACATGGGTTGAGAACAAAACAGTATTTCCTTTATCTGCATGCTCTCGCATCATTTGTTTAAGGTCAAAAGCCGCCTGAGGATCCAAACCAGTTAAAGGCTCATCCAACACCCAGATATCTGGATCAGACAAAAGAGCACCAATGACAAATACTTTTTGTCGCATTCCATGTGAAAACGATTCAATAACTTCATAGCGATGAGCTGTAAAATCAAATAATTCCAGTAGCTCCGTTAAACGTTTCTCATAATCTGAAGGACTCATATCATAAGAAGTTCCAACCAATTCCCAGAATTCATTTGCTGTCAGGCGTAAGAATAAATCCGGCGAATCCGCCACATAACCGATTTTCTTCTTGATTTCCAACCGATTAGCTGCTAACTCCTTGCCATCCACAAAAATCTGACCATGCGTTGGATTAATTACACTAACCAATGATTTAATCGTTGTTGATTTTCCCGCACCATTGTGTCCAATTAAACCTACAATTTCTCCACTCTGAAGCGTTAAATTCAGATGATTCAACGCTATCTTGTCATCGTACACTTTTGTAACATCCTTAAATTCAATCATAAATTCTCCTATCTACTGAATGTTTTCAGCATGATGAAAATAAAAGTAAAAACTCTTTTTCTTTATTCAAACATATATATTCATTAACAATTTATCATTAGTTTTCCAAAAAAACAAAATAATGCCTCTTTAACTAGTATCTGCCAACTCCAAAATTTTCTGAAAGGTTTTCCCATTGCGAATAGTCAAAGACTTGTAAAAGCTAGATTTGAGTAGCTTCTTGTGGTAGTTGGACTTGAGATAGTCAGCCTGATCGCTATTTCTGTAAAAGAAGGCTATCTGACCGAAATGCAGCAACTCCCTGTCATTTTCCCAGCTCCCCGCCTCCTCTATCTGCTCGCGACTGGCTTCCAGCAGGTAAAAGAGGACATCGCGCCGATAGGCTGCCTCATCCTGCCACCAAGTAGACAGTTTTGCCACTTCTTCTTAGAGAATAGCAGAGCTGAGCAGGACAAAAGGGATTGGAAAGTCATAGGATTGACTGAAATAAGCCGTCAAAATCGGCCTAATCTTTTCCTCGTGCTCCTGACTGTCAAAAAAGAGATTGCCACTGTTGATGTAGGAGATAGGGTTCTCAAAGCCCAGCTCCACCAAATCGGCCTTCAAATCAGACATGATAACCTTGTTTTTTTCCGCCGACATTGATGCCGCGAAGTAAGAGAATATAACGCATTCTTCTTCCCTTCTTGCTTTGTTTGTCTTTCTAATCCACTGCCTTAATCTCCAAAATCATATCGCGGATTTGTGCCGCCAGTTCGAAGTCGAGAAGTCCTGCAGCTTCTTGCATCTGACCTTCTAGTTTCTTGATCATATCCTTGCGCTCTTGCTTGTTGAGGCTTTCGATTTCGACAATTTCTTCTTTGTCTGGCAGGACAGATTTGGTTACACTGATTAGGTCACGAATTTCTTTCTGGATTGTTTGCGGTACAATACCATGTTCTTCATTATAAGCCATCTGAATTTGACGGCGGCGAGCGGTCTCGTCCATAGCCTTCTGCATGGAGTCAGTCACCGTGTCCGCATACATGATGACATGACCCTCACTGTTGCGGGCAGCCCGACCAATGGTTTGGATCAAACCACGCTCATTTCGTAAGAAACCTTCTTTGTCTGCATCAAGGATAGCAACCAGACTGACCTCTGGTACATCAATTCCCTCACGCAACAGGTTAATTCCGACTAAAACATCAAAGACACCTAACCGCAGGTCGCGGATAATTTCTGTCCGCTCTAAGGTCTTGATATCTGAGTGCATGTACTTGACCTTAACTCCCATTTCTTTAAAGTAATCTGTCAAATCTTCTGCCATCTTTTTAGTCAACGTCGTGATAAAGGTCCGCTCATTCTTCTCTGCACGCGCATTGATTTCGCCTAAAAGATCATCTATTTGTCCCATAGTCGGACGCACTTCTACTTCTGGATCCAGCAGACCAGTTGGTCGAATAATCTGCTCAATCACTGTATCCGTCTGCTCCCGCTCATAGTCGCCCGGTGTCGCAGATACATAGACAATCTGATGAACATGACTTTCAAACTCCTCCCGACGCAGCGGGCGGTTATCCAAGGCAGAAGGCAAGCGAAATCCATAATTAACCAACATTTCCTTCCGTGAGCGGTCACCATTATACATACCCTTGATTTGCCCCATCGTCATATGACTTTCGTCCACCATGATTAAAAAATCATCAGGGAAGAAATCTAGTAAAGTGTAAGGTGGCTCACCTTCGCTCCGTCCGTCCATATGGCGAGAATAATTCTCTACGCCATTCGTGTAGCCCATTTCGCGCAGCATTTCAATATCATAGTCAGTTCTTTGTTTCAGCCGCTGAGCTTCTAAAAGTTTCCCTTCCTTTTCAAAGATAGCCAGCTGCTGCTCCAGCTCAGCCTGAATCTTGCCAATGGCAATCTCCATATTTTCGTCATTTGTCATAAAGTGAGTAGCTGGGAAAATTGCTAAATGATCCACTGCACCCAAAACTTGTCCCGTCAACGCTTCTACTTCTCGAATACGGTCAATTTCATCACCAAAAAACTCTACTCGAAAGGCATGCTCATCACGAGAAGCCGGAAAAATTTCTACTATATCACCACGCACCCGGAATTTCCCCCGCTGAAAATCAATATCATTACGCTCAAACTGGATATCCACCAAATCATTGAGAAGTTTATCCCGTGAAGTCTCTAAACCCGGCCGCAGACTGACAACGCTATCAGAGTATTCCTTAGGCGAACCCAAACCATAAATGCAGCTGACTGACGCCACTACAATCACATCGTTGCGTTCCAAGAGAGCCGAAGTTGCTGAGTGACGAAGCTTGTCAATCTCATCATTGACAGAGCTGTCCTTCTCAATATAGGTATCACTGGAAGGCACATAGGCTTCCGGTTGATAGTAATCATAGTAAGACACAAAGTATTCGACCGCATTGTCAGGGAAAAATTCCTTAAATTCCCCATAAAGCTGACCTGCCAGAGTTTTATTATGAGCGATGACTAAGGTCGGTTTATTAACCTTTTGAATAACCTGACTCATAGTATAGGTCTTCCCAGTTCCTGTCGCTCCCATGAGAATCTGAGCTTTCTCACCACCCTCTATATTATCCACTAATTGCTCAATCGCCTGTGGTTGATCTCCTGAGGGCTCATACTTAGAAACTAGTTTAAATTTATTGTCCGTAATTCTATTTATCATTATTCTTTTCCTCTATACAATCTTCTCTTATTTTATCATATTTCTAAAAATATCACTGACTTAGGATAATAAGAAGCCCACCTAGTAAAACTAAGTGAGATTTGATTTTTTAAATTGTAATGCTGCTGGTAATTTATCTTCTTTTTTAAGAGACCAATACAGATAGAAAATGCTGAGAATTAACACCAGACTGGTGAAAATAGAGCCTTCTGCTCCAAAAGCCCCACCCGAAAGCCAATCTACGTTGGATTTCGTATTGTAAGCAAAGACGGAAGTTTCTGCTCCCTGACCACTGACCTGAATACCATAAATGTTGCCTTGAACAAAATTCCAAGCACCGTGAATACCAGCCAGCCCCCACATATTGTCAGTTTTTAGCATGTAAAAACAAGCAAAAGCACCATCGAGAATAATATTGACAATCGAAAGAAGCGTCACACCAGGATTTAGTAAATGGAGAGCACCAAATAGGCTAGCAGAGATTAAAATACCGACCAAAATATTTGACTTGGCAGTAACTGTCGGAAATAGCCAACCACGCGTCACCAGTTCTTCTGTTCCTCCTTGTAACATCCAAAACGGAATCAGGGCGATGATAAAGAGAAATGGCTCCAAACTAAGATGGTTGAGTTCTAACCTACCTACACCTGTCATCAAAAGTAAGACAACTATGAAAGAAAACTGTGCCGCTCCAATCAAAAAACCTTTTCCCAATTCTTTAAACCAATTTTCCTTAAAAAAACCAAGACTTGAAAAAGGTCTTTTTTCAACGCATTTCACCCAAAGAAAGAGAGCCAAAGAAATAAAGAAAAAGAGGAAGAGTTGAATGAAAATCATATAATGCGATATCAGTTCTTGTATCATTACAAAGTCTGCCCCAGAATGAACAAGGCCAAACACAAGACCCAGCAGTATCGAAATTGGAACCAATGCAAGCCCGCCGACAATTTCACCTCCATAAACAAAAACAATCGAGAGAATAACTGCCAACCAAATAGGTGGAATGTAACGGGACTGTTTCACATTATCAAGCATACGAGATTGAAACATAAAATCTCCTTTCCTTTTTTGATTATTATATCATATTTATTTTATGCAAATCAAAAAAGAAATTTTCGTCTATGTTATAAAATCTAACATAAAAATACAAAATATTTGTATTTTAAAGATATTTTTGGTATAATTTAAAAATATTCTTTAAAGGAGAGACTCATGAAGAAAAAAATTATAGCTTTTTTGTTAGCTTTACTACCACTCTTTGCTGTAACAAGCATTCATGCCGATACAATCAAAGTGGTATCTGATACAGCTTACGCACCTTTTGAATTTAAAGATTCCGATCAAACTTATAAAGGTATTGACGTAGATATCATCAATAAAGTTGCTGAACTAAAAGGTTGGGACATCAATATGACTTTCCCTGGCTTTGACGCAGCCGTTAACGCTGTTCAGTCTGGTCAAGCAGATGCTATCATGGCTGGCATGACAAAGACCAAAGATCGCGAAAAAGTCTTCACTATGTCTGATACTTATTATGATACAAAAGTTGTCATTGCAACGACTAAAGCCAATACAATCAGCAGTTATTCCCAATTAAAAGGGAAAACTGTTGGGGTTAAAAACGGAACTGCCTCTCAACGCTTTCTAGAAAAAATCAAAAACAAATACAAATTTACTATCAAAACATTTGACACAACTGATTTGACTTACAACAGCTTGAATTCTGGTTCGATTGATGCCATGATGGACGACCAACCAGTCATTGAGTATGCTATTAAACAAGGTCAAAATTTAAAAATCTCTATAAAAGGAGAAGCTGTTGGTAGTTTTGCTTTTGGTGTCAAAAAGGGAAGCAAGTATGAATA
>NZ_KV811171.1:103502-128697 GCF_001813035.1 Streptococcus sp. HMSC071H03
AAAAGGGAAGCAAGTATGAATATCTGATAACAGAATTTAACGAAGCACTTGCTCAAATGAAAAAAGATGGTTCTCTTGACAAAATCATCACAAAATGGACAAGTTCTACAACTACGAAAACAACTAGTTCTACTCCAGAAACCACTACTCCTGCTGGTCAAAAAGCTACTCCTGTAAAATCAACATATACCATTGCGAGTGACTCTTCCTTTGCACCATTCGTCTTCCAAGACAGCAACAATAAATATACTGGGATTGACATGGATTTGATAAAAGCCATTGCCAAAGACCAAGGTTTCACAATTGAAATCACAAATCCCGGATTTGATGCCGCTTTAAATGCTGTACAATCTGGACAAGCTGATGGAATGATTGCAGGAATGTCTGTGACAGATGCTCGTAAAGAGACCTTTGATTTCTCAGAACCATATTATACTGCAAATGCAATCCTTGCTGTTAAAGAATCTAGCACAATTGCTTCATATAAAGACTTGAAAGGCAAAACAGTCGGCGTAAAAAATGGTACTGCTTCGCAAACCTTCTTAACAGAAAATCAAAACAAGTATGGCTATAAAATCAAGACATTCGCTGACGCTTCTTCTATGTATGACAGTTTAAACTCTGGCTCTGTGGACGCCGTTATGGACGATGAACCTGTTGTCAAATATTCCATTAGTCAAGGTCAAAAACTAAAAACTCCAATCAAGGGAACCCCTATCGGAGATACTGCTTTTGCAGTGAAAAAAGGTAGTAATCCTGAATTGATCCAAATGTTTAACAATGGTTTGGCAAATATTAAAAAGAACGGTCAATATCAAAAAATTCTTGATAAATATTTGAAAAAGACCAGCTCTGCTTCTAGCTCTTCAGACAGTACAGTTGATGAAACAACCATTTGGGGGCTTCTCCAAAACAACTATAAACAATTGTTAAGCGGACTTGGTATCACCATTGCTCTTGCGCTTCTGTCATTTGCTATTGCTATGGTCATCGGCATCATCTTTGGAATGTTTAGCGTGAGTCCCGTCAAAGCCCTCCGCGTCATCTCAGAAATCTTCGTGGATGTCATCCGTGGAATCCCACTTATGATTCTCGCAGCCTTTATCTTCTGGGGCATTCCAAATCTCATTGAATCAATGACAGGGCATCAAAGTCCGATTAACGATTTTGTAGCTGGTACAATTGCTCTTTCTCTCAATGCAGGTGCTTATATTGCAGAAATTGTCCGTGGTGGGATTCAAGCTGTTCCAGCTGGACAAATGGAAGCCAGTCGAAGTCTTGGTATTTCTTACTCAAAAACCATGAGAAAGATTATTTTGCCACAAGCAACAAAAATCATGTTACCAAACTTCGTCAATCAGTTTGTTATCGCTTTGAAAGATACTACAATCGTCTCTGCTATCGGTCTCGTCGAACTTTTCCAAACGGGTAAAATCATCATTGCTCGTAACTATCAAAGCTTCAAAATGTATGCTATCCTAGCAGTCTTTTACTTGATTATCATCACTCTTTTAACGAGACTTGCAAAACGCTTAGAAAAGAGGATTAAATAATGGCTAAATTAAAAATTGATGTCAATGATTTACATAAATACTACGGAGAAAATGAAGTTCTAAAAGGAATCACAACCAAATTCTATGAAGGGGATGTCGTTTGTATCATCGGACCTTCAGGTTCGGGAAAATCAACCTTTCTTCGCAGTCTCAACCTGCTGGAAGAAGTTACAAGTGGATCTATTACCGTGGACGGTTTCGACTTAACCGATAAAAAAACAGATGTCGACTTAGTTCGTGAAAATATTGGTATGGTTTTCCAACACTTCAATCTCTTCCCTCACATGACAGTTTTGGAAAATATCACCTTTGCTCCTGTCGAGCACAAGCGAATGACACAAGCTGAAGCAGATAAACTTGGTATGGAATTATTAGAAAAAGTCGGTCTCTCTGATAAAGCTGATGCCATGCCAGATAGCCTCTCAGGTGGACAAAAACAACGTGTTGCAATTGCACGGGGACTTGCTATGAATCCTGATATTATGCTCTTTGACGAACCTACTTCTGCTCTTGATCCCGAAATGGTTGGAGATGTTCTCAATGTTATGAAAGAATTGGCCAAGCAAGGCATGACTATGATTATTGTAACTCATGAAATGGGATTTGCTCGCCAAGTGGCAAACCGTGTTATCTTTACGGCTGACGGAGAGTTTTTAGAAGACGGTAAACCCGACCAAATCTTTGATAATCCGCAGCACCCACGCCTCAAAGACTTCCTAGATAAAGTCTTGAACGTATAATATGACTTCGAGTCTGGAACAAAAATGTTCCAGACTCGTTTACTTTCTAGAAGAAAACTCAATAACACAACAGTTGCACTTTCATTCTATTTATTCTTAGTGACAAACTTTTTTCTCGGTACTCTTTTGACATTTTATATCTTTTTTGCTACACTAAAATCAGTAAAATTCGGAGGTAAGGAGTTTATGTACAAGAAATCTATTGCTTAAAGGAAACTTTATCTAGTAGATTTTTTGTCATGCTCTTGCCTATTTTTCATAAAAGAAATTTTTTTCAAACTTCTCAATGATAATCTATTCGTTGCAAACTACTCCGTTTTGCAATGTTTGTTGGCAATCCAAAAACAAGAACAGCTCTACTAGATAAATAGGGCTGTTTTTCTTAGCTCTAAAATGACAATGAACATCATAAGGAGACATATATGCTACAAATTCGACATTTAACCATTACCCATTTAAAAGACTTCAAAAACATGGTCAATGATTTATCACTTACAGTCAATGCAGGCGATAAAGTCGGTATTATCGGAGAAGAAGGGAATGGAAAATCTACTCTTCTCAAACTACTCATGAATGACGCACTTGTTTCAGACTATATTAGTTATAGTGGAGGGATTCAGAAAAGCTATAGTCATTATGCTTATTTGCCGCAAACTTTGCCTGAAAATGAAAGAAAACTCTCCCTCAACGACTACTTCTTTGGCGATTTGGACATAGACTTAGATTACAGCAAACTTTACCGCTTTGCCCAAGAATTACATTTTGATAGCGAACGTTTTACTAGTCAGCAGACAATAGCCACTTTATCCGGTGGCGAACTATTAAAAATTCAACTTTTAAAAATCCTCTCTACTGATTGGGACCTTCTCTTTTTAGATGAGCCTTCTAATGATTTAGATCTAGATACTCTGATATGGCTAGAAAATTTTCTCCAAAATACACCTCGAACAGTTATCTTCGTTTCCCATGATGAAAGTCTTTTGAGCCATGTAGCGACAAAAATCATTCATTTGGAATTGATTAAGAAAAAACAGGAAGCTCGGACAACTGTTAGGAATCTTGATTATGAAAATTACAGCCAGCAAAGACAGACCTCATTTGAAAAGCAAACTAAAGACGCAAAAAAAGAACGAGAAGAATATCAAAAAGCAATGGCAAAACACCAGCGAGTCAAACAAAGTGTGGAGCATGTCTTGCGTCATACTTATGACAGCACAGCTGGTAGATTACTAGCCAAAAAAATGAAAAATATTCTCTCACAAGAAAGACGTTTTAATCGAGAAGCCACTAAAATGACAGAGTTACCAACACAGGCAGATGCTATCAATCTACAATTTTCTACTATTACTCCTCTGCCATCTACAAAAAGAGTAGTCACTCTCAAACAGATGTATTTGAAGGTAGGGGAACGCACCTTAGCCAAAAATATAAATTTTGAACTCTTAGGGCAGGAAAAGATTGGGATTATTGGTGAAAATGGTGTCGGTAAATCTACTTTTCTCAAAGAACTACGAAATCTATTGCAAAATAAAAGAGGCATTACACTAGGGTATATGCCTCAAAATTATCAGGATATGTTGAACGAAACCGATTCTCCAATAGATTTTCTAACATCCACAGGAGAAGCTATTGAGCGAGAAAAAATCCTCACCCACCTGGCCAGTCTGCAATTCACGCGTAACGAAGTACATCATCCCATTTCTCAACTGTCTGGTGGACAAAAGGCCAAATTGCTGCTGCTAAAAATGGTATTAGATCAGGCAAATGTCTTGTTATTAGATGAACCAACACGTAACTTTTCTCCTACTTCGCAGCCACAAATTCGAAAACTTTTTACAGACTATAGCGGCGCTATCATTACCGTTTCACACGACCGCACCTTTCTCAAAGAAGTTTGTCAGAAAATCTACCGCTTGAATGAGACAGGAATAGAGCTAGTCCGCAAAGAACAGCTATAAGTTTGTTCTCCTAGTCAATCTTAAACCGCCAAACTTCCTTGAGCCGTCTGCATTTGGTAATAAACGCCTTTTGCTTGCATCAGCTCTTGATGACTGCCATATTCCACAATATCTCCGTCAACCAGCACTAAAATGATATCTGCATTCTGAATGGTAGACAAGCGATGAGCAATGATAAAACTGGTTCGCCCTACCATGAGCTTATTAAAAGCCTCTTGAATGAGTACTTCAGTCCGCGTATCAATAGAGGAGGTTGCTTCATCCAAAATCAGGATTTTAGGAACCGCTAGAAAAACACGCGCAATGGTCAATAGCTGGCGTTGTCCTTGTGACAAAGAATCTCCTGCATCTGCTAGATAAGTATCATAGCCATGCGGCAATTGCTGGATAAAGAAATGAGCATTAGCAGCTTTAGCTGCTGCAATTACTTCTTCTCGGCTAGCCTCTGGTCGCCCAAAAGCAATATTTTCATGAATCGTCGCTGTCTTCAGCCATGTTTCTTGTAAAACCATACCAAACTGCTGGCGAAATGAGACTCTGGTATAATCTGTAATATCTCTGTCGTCTAACTTAATCTTACCCGCATCTACATTATAAAAACGCATGAGGAGATTGATTAAAGTGGATTTTCCAGCACCAGTTGGTCCAACAATAGCAACTTTGCTTCCTGCTGGAACGGTCATGTTTAAATCGTGAATCAAAGGTTTATCTTTTTCATAACCAAAACGGACGTGCTCAAAACAAATCGCACCCCGTACTGCTTCACTCGTGAGTTCTTCTTTTCCAATTTCTACAAGTTCCTTTTCATCTAAAATCATGTACAAGCGCTCTGCACAAGCAAGGGCGCTTTGTAATTCGGCCATGACAGACGAAATGTCGTTGAATGGCTTGGTGTATTGGTTGACATAATTTAAGAATGTCACTAATTGTCCAACTGTGAAACTAGAGCCGTTAATGATACGAACCGCACCAAATCCAACAACAATAGCATAAATAAGAGCATTCACGAAGCGAGTCGCTGGATTGACAGTAGAGGAATAAAAGATAGCATCCTGAGAATAGTCTGCATAGCTCTCATTGCCTTTTGTAAAATCCGTAATGAATTGCTCTTGAGCATTAAAACTTTGAATCAAACTTTCTTGAGAGAGACTTTCTTCAATGAGCTGTGTCTGAAGCCCTCGTGCCGTCGTTTGTTTTTGAAACAGCTTGTAGCTTTTACGGGCTATAAAACGTGCAATCAGCATAGATAAGGGAGTTAAAAGCAAGACTAACATCATCATGAAAAAGTCAATCCTTGCCATTGTTACAATCGTTACAAGAATAGTCAACACGCCTACAAAAAACTGATTGAAGACCATGAGCAGACCATTATTTAACTGCTCCACGTCCGTCGTCAAGCGACTCACTAAATCACCACTCCCTTGATGATCAAGATAAGCCAAGGGAAGTCGATGAATTTTTTGAATAACTGCGTCCCGAAGTTTCTGACTATAACTATAAATCAACTGATTATAGATTAAAGGATTGAGCCATTGAATCGCTGTATTGGCAACAATCACCATACCCATTTTCGAGAGAATTGGAAGCAAATGCTGACTTGCATCAGGAAGTAGAACACTATCAACTGCATTCCCAATCAAAATTGGCAAATAAATGGTCAAAGCAACCTGAACAATTGTTCCAATTGTAGCTAGTAGGAAAAGCCAGCGCTGTTGCAACAAATCACTTGCAAGGCGTTTCAGACCACTTTTAGAATACCTCGTTTTCATGCTTTTCCTCCTTACTATGTTGTGAGAGATGAATTTCTCGATAAATAGCGCTCGTTTGAAGCAAATCTTCATGTTTGCCAAGAGCGACCTGCCGACCCTTGTCCAAGACAAGTATCTGATCAGCTGCACGCAAGCTATTGGTTCGCTGTGAAATTAAAATCAAACTTGTGTTCTTTAACTGCTCTTTAATCGCTTGCAATAGTTTAGCTTCTGTTAAATAATCAAGTGCCGAAGTGGAATCATCCAGCACCAGAAAAGGTGCTTTTTGTAAAATAGCGCGCGCAATCGTCAACCGTTGGCGTTGACCACCGGAAAAATTCCGACCAAAAGCTTCTACTACTGCATCTAGCTGACCTTCTTTTTCCTGTACAAAGTCACTAGCCTGCGCAATATCAAGAGCCCACCAAAGTTGTTCATCCGTCACCTTGTCTTCCAAACCCAGCAATAAATTTGAGCGAATCGTTCCGCGGAACAATTCTGCTTTTTGTGGCACCAAACTCATCCAAGTGCGCCATTCTTTAAGATTTCGAGGGCTTCGACCATTTTTGAAAATAGCCAACTGACCAGTATCAATCGTATACAAATGCGCTAAGAGCTGCACCAAGGTTGATTTTCCTGAGCCTGTTCCACCAATCACTCCCAAAGTCTGACCAGATAGTACGTCAAACGAAATATTTTCCAAAGCTGGACTAGCAGCTTGTGGATAGGTAAAGGTAACATTTTCGGCAGAAATAGATTGAGCACCAACAGAATGCCGTATTGACAGTTCTGCTAGTACATCTTCCTCTTCCTGTTCAAAAACCTCTTGGATTCGTCCAGCGCTGATGTAACTTTGGTTCAAAGAAGTGACGAGCATAGCTAGTTTCAACAGTTCTATCAAAATTTGCAAAAGGTAATTGACTAAAGCGACTAATTTCCCTTGCGTCAGCAAATCCTGTCCAATAACTAGATTCCCATGCCAAATAACCATGACTAACGTGCTATTTACCACTAAAAAAGTCAACGGGCTCATCAAGCTAGACCAAACTCCTGTTTTTATCTGCCAGGTCTTATAAATTTCATTGGTATCTCTAAACTCATGAATTTCTTTATTTGTTTGCCCAAAGGCACAGATAACACGCATACCTTGCAGTTGCTGGCGTGTCATATTGACAATTTTATCTGTAATCTGGCGAATTTTAGCGTAAAGCGGATTCACCAAGCGTGACATGATATAGATAATGCCCGTTAGGATGACAACCATGAGTAAAAACCAGACTGTAATACTTGGACTAATCAAAAATGCCATGATTATTGAGCCAAAACAATAATCGGCGCGCGCAAAAAAAGACGAAGAAATTGATTGATACCAGTCTGAATTTGATAAGTATCACTTGTTAAACGAGTGACCAGACTAGATGTCGTCAAGCTATCTCGACTAGCTTTTGGCAAACGCATGATTTTTTGATATAAATCTTTAGTTAATTGACGTGTAAATCCTACCGCTGCTTTTGAAGAATAATATTGAGCAATAACCGCCACAACAACACCAAATGATGCTAGGACAACCAACAAAAAGACCATGGTATAAAGATGCACACTATCTTTTTTTAGGGATTGTTTGGTCCACAATTGTTGCAATCAAAATTGGCACCAATAGTTCAAAACTAGCTTCTAATAATTTAAAAAGTGGCCCCAACAAGGATTCCTTGATATAACCTTTAAAATATTTAAATAAATCTTTCATGAAATCTCTTTTCCTACACAAAACTAGTTCTATTTTATCATAATCTAGCCTTCTCTGTGATTTGTTAGCGGATACAATTATTTTTATAGGAGAATTTTTGTTAGATGAATTCCAGATAAAAAGGAGAAGAACGATGTCGCTCTCTCCTACTAAATTTCTTTCAAATAAAATATTATTGATGACGATTTGCCCAAGCAACATCCAAATCTAACACTTCTTGTGTTGTGTATTGTTGGCGATAAGGATTGTAGACTTTGTTAGTTGTTGCAACATTGGTTGCTTGCACATTTGGTACATCGTATTGTGTCAAATTATATTGTTGAATCAAATTATTCAACTTAACATTATAGCTTGTATCCGTTGCATAGACACCTGTTAAAGCAGCAGTCGCATTCATATAGCTAGTCGTATTACTCTTCCAAGCATAAGTGTAGCGGCTATGTTTTAAAATCGCCACATAGTCTTGTAAAGATTCAACATAACTTGGATAGGATCTAAATTCTGCATTGACATTATAACTATTTCCTTGTCCATCATCTTCTAGTGTAGGCATTGTGGCTGACTGACCAGCATACTGTCCTTTGATGCCAAATAAATTATGATGAGGAGCGGCTGACAAAGCGGAACGTCCAGAATTGCTTTCCAGAATGGCTTGTGCAATCATAACCGAAGCATACAAATCATTCTCTTGTCCCAATTGACGAGCAGTCTCACCAATTTGTGAAATAAACACTTCTGTTTGGGTCAACGGACGTTGGTAAGTCTCGTCATTGGCACTAGCTGGGTGAACTTGCTTGGACAAAACTGCACTAACCAATAAAGCAGCGGTCACCAAAGCTAGAACTGTTAAAATTCCTTTTTTCAATTTTTTCTTTCTCATAGCTTATTTCTCCAGTATAATATATTTTGATTATAACATAAAATTCCCAGTTCTTAGTTACAATTTAGTGACAGATTCATTATAAAAAACCGAGAAAATGATTCTCAGTTTTTCTTCAATTCCTAAATTTTTTCCAAAATCGCATCCCAAGCTGCATCTAAACCATCTTTATTAACAGATGAAAAAATAATAAAATCATCATTTTTATCAAAATCTAACTTTTTCTTAATGACTGATTCATACTTGTTCCATTTGCCGCGTGGAACTTTGTCAGCTTTCGTGGCTACGACAATGACTGGTATTTCATAATATTTGAGAAATTCGTACATTTGTACATCGTCTGCACTTGGCTCATGCCGAAAATCCACTAGACTGACAACTGCTCTGAGATTTTCCCTGCTCGTAAGATATTCCTCGATCATCTTGCCCCACTTCGCTCGTTCTGTCTTAGAAACTTTAGCATAGCCATATCCTGGGACATCCACAAAACGAAGTTTGTCATCAATATTGAAGAAATTCAGCAATTGCGTTTTTCCTGGCTTGCCAGAAGTTCGAGCTAGATTTTTTCGATTTAACAATGTATTGATAAAGGAAGATTTACCAACATTTGATCGTCCAGCAAGGGCAATTTCAGGAATCTCATCTTGCGGATAATGGGATTTATTTGCTGCACTTAGCAAAATTTCTGCATTGTGTGTGTTAATTTCCATTGCACACCTCTTTATGCTGTTTCTAAAATCGGCTTATCCGTTCCGTCAACTGCTTCCTTGGTGATCCGTACCAGCTTCACATTTTCTTGACTTGGAACTTCAAACATGACATCCATCATAGTTTCCTCGATGATTGAACGTAATCCACGCGCACCTGTCTTGCGTTCAATGGCCTTGTTAGCAATTTCCTGAAGAGCATCATCATCAAACTCTAGTTTAACATCGTCATAAGAAAGGAGAGTCTGATATTGCTTCACTAAAGCATTCTTTGGTTCGCGCAGGATTCGCACCAAATCATCAACTGTCAAAGGCTCAAGCGCTGCAAACACAGGCAAACGACCAATCAATTCCGGAATCAAGCCAAATTTTTGAATATCTTCAGAGATGATTTCTTGCATATAAGAACCAGTTTCATCAATGGCTTTATTATTTTGACCAAAACCGATAATTTTTTCGCCTAGACGTTGTTTAACAATTTCTTCGATACCGTCGAAAGCTCCTCCAACGATAAAGAGGATATTTTTCGTATCTACTTGAATCATTTCTTGTTGAGGGTGCTTGCGGCCGCCTTGCGGAGGTACGCTGGCAACAGTTCCTTCAATGATTTTTAGAAGCGCTTGCTGAACGCCTTCACCAGACACATCGCGAGTAATAGAGACATTTTCGCTTTTCTTCGCAATTTTGTCAATCTCATCTACATAGATGATACCACGTTCAGCACGCTCAATATTGAAATCTGCTGCTTGCAAGAGTTTCAAGAGAATATTTTCAACATCTTCTCCGACATACCCAGCTTCTGTCAAAGCTGTCGCGTCTGCAATTGCAAAAGGAACATTCAGACTTTTCGCCAAGGTTTGAGCGAGAAAGGTCTTGCCAGAACCAGTTGGCCCAATCATGAGAATATTGGATTTCTGCAATTCGACATCTTCCTCATCTTCATGATTATCATGAAAATTGATGCGTTTATAGTGATTGTAAACAGCCACAGCCAAAGCACGCTTAGCACGGTCTTGCCCAATCACATAATGATTCAAAATATTGAGTAGTTCTTGTGGTTTTGGAACTTCTGACAAGTCCGCTAGTACTTCTTCTGCTAGTTCCTCTCTGATGATTTCTTGCGCTAATTCCACGCATTCATTACAAATAAAGGCATTATTTCCTGCGATAATTTTTTGGACTTCTTCTTGGCTTTTACCACAAAAAGAGCAATAAACCATCATTTCATTCGTACGATTTGTAGGCATTTTTCACTCCAATTCTATTCGTTGTTTATTCTATTTTCTCATTTAAATAAGGTCATATAAAAAGCATGAATACTATTCACTAAATTTGTAAAAGCATTCAGCCAAAAGAGCACTGACAATCCATACCGTTTTTTACGAAAAGCTTGCGTTGCCGCCATAACACAAACGACACATAAAAGAGCCGTAAAAAATCCGAAAATACTACGTTCCATTACGACTCCTTTCTCTGAAAGGTTGTGACAGTAAAGTCATACTCATTCTTTTCATCTTTGGCATGAAACTGATGAGACAGCTCCTGAAATTTCGTCATATTAAAATCTTTCGGGAAATAGGTATCTCCTTGTAAACGAGCATGAATACGGGTAATAACTAATTCATCTATTAAGGGTTCGAATGCAGAAAAGATCTGACCGCCACCGATAATATAAAGAGTTCTTTCTTGATTCTTATACCATTTCATGACAGAATCAACATCATAAAACACCAGAACTTGCTCATTCTCTACTTGATATGATTTGTCTCTCGTCAAAATAATTGTCGTGCGATTGGGCAATACTCTGCGGTTCATCCCATCAAATGTCACTCGCCCCATTAAAATAGCCTGCCCAGTTGTCATTTCTTTAAAATGCTTGAGGTCAGCTGGTAAATGCCAAGGCAATGTGTTGTCTCGCCCAATCAAGCCATTCTCATCTTGCGCCCAAATAGCTACAATTTTCTTTGTCATTTCCTCATCCTTTGAATTGATATTTCTATTTTATCAAATTTCACAAAAAAAGGCTGATTTTAACTATCAAATCAGCACTAATTTATATTGCACAAGAAATCCGTTCTTTTATGATGTCTTGTGAAAATAGTTAGATACAGCCCTTTATTTTTTAGATTTTGAAAATCTGAAAATCACTTCATTCTCAAATGGCTAAATCAAATTTCAACTGTGGCTTAACAGGGATATAATCAACTAATTCAAAATCTTCTGCTTTAATGTCAAAAAAGTTGGTTCCGTCTGGGACATTCAATACTAATCGTGGCAGGCAATCCGTCGGTTCACGTCGAAGTAATTCTTCAGCTTGTTCAAATTGATTATCATAAATATGCAAGTTGTTGACAAAATAAAAGAATTTACCAACTTTCCAGCCAAAATGCTTGGCAATCATCATTTGCAATGCTACATACTGCATGGCATTGATGTGATGAGCTACCAACATATCATTTGAGCGTTGTGTCAGAGTTGCATCCAGATAAATGTCACCGTCTACACGGCGTACATCAAACATGGTCTGAAAAGCACACGGTAGTAGACCTTCTGTTTCTTCAAATGCTTCATAATCCCAAAGTGAGATAATATTTCGTCGATTCCAAGGATTGATTTCTAGCTGTTTCAAGATTTTATTGATAATATCATGTTTCTTAACAACAGCGCCATAGCGCAAGCCAATCGTGCGAGTATCTCCTACTTCCCAATCATTCCAATAATGAACATTGTACTTTTCTTCTAAAATATCTAAGCTATTGGATTGGTCTTGGTAAATCCAGAGCACCTCTTTGATAGCTGACTTGATAGCAATCGGCCGAAGCGTTGTAATAGGAAATTCTCCCTTGCTCAAGTCGTATTCAGCAAAAGAACCTGTAATATACTTAGAGTTAGCCACTTTCCCGTTTTTATAACGAGGGCGTGCATTTTCAGAAAAAACACCTTCAGTCAAGATTTTTCGAATATTTTCTTTAAAAATAGTATCTGCTTTTGTCATGATTTCCCTTTTCTAATATTGCTTTTTCTAGTATAACACAAAATAAAAATCTCCTACAAGTCAAAACCTCGCAGGAGAACATGCTTTAATATCGAATTTTTTGAGCTCCATAAATCGAATGCTGACGATGTAGAGAAAACGCCACCGCACACACTATGAAAAAATAGGGGAAATTAGTAAAGCCAAATACTTCACAGCCAATTAAAATCGGACCTAAGAAAGTAGAGGTCGCACTTCCAAAAACAGCAGCATAACCTAGTGCAGCAACCAAACCAACTGGAAGTCCAAATAAACTTGCTAGCAACACACCTAAGCTTGTACCAATTGCAAAAAGCGGTGTCACTTCTCCACCTTGAAAACCTGCTGATAAAGTTAAAACTGTTAGAAGTAACTTGAAGAGCCAATCATATACATAGACGGGCTGACCAGCAAAACTAGCTGCAATCAAATTTGTTCCAAGCCCTGAGTAGCGACCTTTATCTAACAGCAGAAAGACGATACTTAAAAATATTCCCATAACGACAATCCGTTTGTAGGGATTTGGAAAAATAATTGCTGCTTTCTTTTTGCTCCATGAGAGAGCATAAGCAAATAAATTGCCGCAAAGTCCAAATAAAACTCCAAGGAGCACTAATTTAATAACAAGTATTGGAGATAATCCCAAATGAGCAGAAATTGGTTGCATAAATTTTTCAAGACCTAACGCATGTGATGTCCAAGCAGCAACGAGAGAGGCTATCATGGCAGGATACAAAGCAGTCAGCTGCAAGTTTCCTACAACCAAGACTTCCATCGCAAACAAAACTGCAGCCAGTGGCGTTTGAAATAGTCCAGCAAAACCAGCAGCCATTCCTGTAACTAAAAATACTTTTGAAGTATTAGGAATAGAAAACTTCTTGCAAAACCAGTGAGAGACTGTGGCACCTAATTGTACTGCTACTCCTTCTCGACCGGCCGATCCACCAAAAAGATGCGTCAACCAAGTCGTCACTATAACAAGAGGGATTAAGCGCTTGGGAATGTGATTTTCTACACCATGCCCAACTTCAAAAATCAAGGTCATTCCTTTGCTACTTTTCCCACCATATTTCTGATAGAGAAATACAATCACTAATCCTGCAAAAGCTAAAAAAGGAATCAAATAAAGGGAATGCAAAGTGCGGACTTCACTTAAAAATATAAGCGTTCGCCCAAATATCGTATCAATAGTTCCAATTACTAGCCCCATAAGAATGGACAATACCGTAATAGCTATCACTTGATTTCCGATATTGACCCACTTTAACCTATGAATTTTTTTCATTTTATCATTCCTATATTAGATATGCCGCTCTTGATAAGCACGTGAATGTTTTAAAAGATCTGAAAAAGTCTGCACAAGGGTGTCTTCATACTGTTTTTCCTGCACACTATTTGCAACTTTCTCTAAAATAATTTGCTCACGCTGAGTATCCAATACTGCTTTCCCGGTCTGACGCTTGTAAAGAGCTACTTGGCTCACTAACGCCATTCTTTTCTCTAACAAGGTAATCAAGTCTACATCTATTTGATCAATTTCTTTTCTAATTTCTGCTAAATCCATAGCTGCCTCCTAATTACTTTCTATCTTATCAAAATCTTTTACAATATGCTAGTGGTCGTCCTATCTCTACCATCTAGCTCAAGCACTTTTTCATATACCTTATCATTCCATTTTACCAGTCCATCGTTTTGATAATCTAAATAATGAATCCTGTTTTTTAAATAATTTGGAATAATACCTTCAAATTCCTTTTTATTTTGACTTGCAATAATGCAGACACAAAGACTGAGATCTAACAATACCTCATCTTTCACTTTTGCTGCATGATAACCATCAAATACATAGCCCTTTTGATTCACAATAGTTTCATACCAGAAATGAAAACTAACACCAGGTATGAAAGCTTCTTCCAGATCGACTTCCGTGGGATTTCTTTCTAGCAATCGTTCCATTGCTAACCTATAACCAGATGTCGTATTAGACCACCCAAACATGACATAGTCAAAATAATCCGCTGGATCACCTGCTGCATTTCGTTTATCTTGTACTAATTGCTCACCAGTCAATCCAAAAACTTTTGTAGCAGACAGTAATTTCCCAGTTTTTAATATCTTTTTAGCAGTTTCTACAGTACAAGTATGGCTGAGATGGTTGGAAGTTACACATTTACCGTCTACATTAAAAGTGCCTGCTTCTCGTTTATCCTTCGGAATAAATGGAAACTTTTCCTTGCTATTCGCTATATAAGAGTACACTTGGTGTTGCAAAGCAATATTTTCACACTCGATTTTGGTCGTTCTACCATACATTTTTTCATATGCCACGAACTTGGCAATTTTTTCCAATTCCCATTTGTTAATTTCAGGATAATCTACTAAGGCTAAATGGTAAATCCCCTGCCATTGAAGGCTAAAATCATTTTTACAAATTTTTACTTTCATACATATAATACCTTTTTCATCATTTTTCACATTTATGCTTATTCTATTAATTATACACCTATCAGTCATAAATGGTTCTATAATTATAGATAATGATAGAAGTTTTGACTAGCTTCAAACAATTTTATTTTTCAACAAAAAAGCCTGAAGAAAATAACTAAAAAGTGTTTCTTCAGACACAATCTGCTTTTTGTGTATTAGGATAATGATTTTCTACGTGAGAAAACAGACATGAATCCAAAAAGCAAAAAGCTCGCCAATAGATAGCCGATAAAGATTTTAAGTGACCACTGTAAAACATAAGGCCAGCCATATTTTGGGATATTTAAAAAAAAGTAAGCAAAAGGACTGTCCTTAGCACCTGGAATAGGCCACTTGATAACCAAGCCATTAAACAGAGCAAAAACCATGTAAAGCAAGGGAACACTCGTCCAAGCAACAGGGTCATACCATCGATATTGTAAACGTTTATCAAAAAGCAAGGTATCTGCTAAAAACCACAATGGGACAATGTAATGGCATAGAAAATTTTCCAAGCGATAAAAATCAGTTGCTAAAGGAGCAAGCATAAAATGATAAATAACACAAGTAATCATGATACACATGGTCACACCACCCTTTATCCGAAAGAGTGATTTCGTTTGCCAATGATTTTCAGAACGCGCCATTAAGTATAATAAATATGCTGTGAAAGCTGTTACGATAATGTTAGACAAAACAGTATAATACATGAGCATGCCAAAACCACCATGCTTTGTAATTTCAAGATAAACTCCCACAAACCCTAAGAGAAAGAGCACCATACGGCTATAAAAAATTACATTTCGCTTCATTTTGACCTCAGATTTTCTTAACAAATTCTGACTTAAGTTTCATCGCACCAAAACCATCAATCTTGCAATCAATATTATGGTCGCCTTCTACAATCCGAATATTTTTCACACGCGTCCCTTGTTTCAAATCCTTTGGAGCACCCTTGACTTTTAAATCCTTGATGAGAGTAACAGTATCTCCGTCCACAAGTTGATTGCCATTTGCATCAATCGCTTTGATGTCAGCATCTTCTTCATCGACTTCAGCCGGATTCCACTCATAAGCACACTCAGGGCAAACGAATAGTAACCCATCTTCGTAAACATATTCTGACTGGCATTTTGGACAATTTGGTAATTGATTCATCTTCTCTCCTTGCTAATACTTAGAATTTATGATGCCTTCCCATTTTACTATAAAATAAAAAATTTGACAAATGAGAGAAATTGACTAATTTTTAAAAGAAATGTGATGGTTTAAATAATCTATCATTACTTTTTCTTTTGTAAATTTTACCTTTTGATACTTCATTAAGGCACTATTCTTTTGATTTTCTACCAAGTAAAATAAATGAATCTCTAAAAAACGTTGCAAAGCAAAACGATAACAAAGCTCTGGATTAATATCCCTAGTATAATTTGAAAAAAATAAGTTAGCCAATTCAGGAAATGACGAAACATCAGTTTTCAAAGATAATCCCCCATAAAAATGTTCCAATATCTTCCTCTGGAAGGGAATAACGTGCATCACCAAAGTCTAGAATAGTTAATTTACCCTTGTGAAAAAGAATATTGTCAGCGTGCAAATCGTTATGAATAAAAAGGGCAGGCTGTGCTTGTTTCGCTTTCTCCAAA
Organism: Streptococcus sp. HMSC071H03; assembly: GCF_001813035.1. Taxonomy (NCBI): domain Bacteria; kingdom Bacillati; phylum Bacillota; class Bacilli; order Lactobacillales; family Streptococcaceae; genus Streptococcus; species Streptococcus sp. HMSC071H03. The sequence goes on from NZ_KV811171.1 coordinate 119,961, forward strand.
ATACTTGTGTTTATTTGAAACAATTCCCAATAATTTTTATAATTTGAAATATCCTTTTCTAATTCCTTTTCGTAAGAGAATAACCTGATATGCAAACTAGAAACCAAATCATCATAGACTGGAATTCTCTGATATTCTATACAACTTTCCTTTGAGAAATCATGAAAATGGACGATCTTTTGGGCTATCTGAGGAATTATATTCTTCTCAAAGGAAATGGTTTTTCCTTTTAAATAGACAGATTGCATCACATATAGAATACCTTTATTAACATTTAATGAGAAGATCCACTCTCCGTCCTGAAAAGGAAGGTAAGCAAAATCATTTAGTTCTTCCTCATACAACGCATTTACAAATTGAATTTCTCTTTTCAAATAAGATTTTGCCTCATAAAAAAGTGGGGAAGTCTGGGGAAGATAAAGAATACGCACGACAACTCGTTCATTCATTACATAATTTAAATTTTCAGTCCCGCCTGATAATGGACGCAATGATATATCTTCACCATATAACTCTCGAAGTAAGTTTTTGATTAATATTTCATTTTGAAATGGTTGAAAAAACATTTCCCACTCCTCCAAACTTTCACACTAAAGTATACCACAAAGTTCTATGGTTCAGTTTCCTCGAGTTCCTGAGTACGCTTATAAAACACAGCAACGGCTTTGATAATTTTTCCTCTGAAAACATCTGCTTCAAGGCTAGCCGCCTCTACCATCTCAAGCGAATCTGATATAACCTTTTCTATTAAATTCATGCCCTTTGCATCTGGATAATGAATAGGATTTGCCGTATAAAACTATCAACATCAATCAATAGAACCAACAACTCTACCTGCACCATGAATGCAATCTGTGTGCTCAATGTATCATCATTATTACTAACTTTTAACTCAACAACAAAAACCATATCATTTTTATTGATGAGGGGAACATCTCTCCGATTAAACAAGATAAAGATTAATTACTTGGGTATGCATTTTTATAGCGTCACTTACCCATAAAATCATTTTTATTCTCTACCAAGCCTGATATACTGCGTTATTACACCAAAATTTTAAGCAAAATAAAAAGAAATGAAATACGATTCCTTTATGTTTCACTTCTTTCCTTTTCGCAATTGTTCTAGCGTTTCTTGGAAAACGATTGGCACTTCTGCTGTAAATTCCATGATTTTTCCTGTCTTAGGATGAGTAAATCCAAGCGTTCTGGCATGCAAAAATTGCCCATTCCCCTTCAAGGTTTTTCGTGGTCCATACACGCCATCCCCTGCTACCGGATGACCAATATAAGCCATGTGCACACGGATTTGGTGGGTACGACCTGTTTCTAATTGCAATTCTACTAAAGTATAATTCCCAAAGCGCTCTAAAACGTGAAAACGAGTGATTGCTGGTTTACCTTTAGCTGTAACAGCTTGCTTCTTGCGATCTTTTTCACTTCGCCCAATTGGTGCTTCAATAACACCTCTATCATTTGGCAAATTGCCATGCACAATAGCCCAATACTTCCGTAGAGATTTTTTAGCTTTTAATTCATCAGCCAGCTTGATATGCGCATCATCGTTCTTGGCAATCATCAACAATCCGGATGTATCCTTATCAATCCGATGAACAATTCCAGGGCGCAAAACACCATTGATACCGGACAAATCCTTGATGTGGTACATCAGCGCATTGACCAGCGTTCCGCTCGTATGCCCTGCACTGGAATGCACCACCATACCTTGAGCCTTGTTCACCACTGCAACATCTTCATCCTGATAAACAATATCTAGTGGCAGATTTTCTGCAACATATTCTAGTGCTTCTGGTTCGGGCAATTCATAAGTAATCACGTCGCCTGCCTTGACAGCATACTTGGCTTTCTTCACTTGTCCGTTGACTAAGATTTGTCCATTTTTGATTTGTTCATTGGCAAGGCTGCGGGATAATGGTGTCAAATCAGCAACCGCCTTGTCCAACCGTACACCGCCAATCTCTACTTTAACTTGCATTGTCCTCTTCCTTTAACATCATCACTATCAGCACAAGCACGCCAATCGTCAGATAACTATCCGCAACATTAAAAATTGCAAAATTGATAAAATCGAGCTGAAACATATCCACGACAAAACCTTGGCGCATGCGGTCAATAAAATTTCCAATTCCCCCTGCAATAATCAAGCACAAAGCAGACAGCAGCCAGACAGAACCTTTGATGTGCTTGCTCAAATACCAAATAGCAGCTCCAATCACCACTAAAGTAATTACCGCAAACAACCATTGCTGGTTCTCCAGAATTGAAAATGCCGCTCCTGTATTTCGCAAATAAGTCAAACTCACAATCTTTGGAATGAAGGGCTTTACTTCACCTAATTGAATGTTTTTAACAATTTCAAACTTGACCCATTGATCCAGCGCAATCAAAGCCACAATCACAATCGGCACGGTCACTTTTCGTTTCATTTTTTACCTCTTTTTGCAAAATATTCTTCCATCACAGCAACAAAAGCAGCGCCGACTGGAGACAATTCTACATCTTCGCGTTTGACATATACCATGCGGTTTTCCAAATTGTCTTTTAACCGAATCACCGTAATGCCGTTTACACTATTGCTATCCAAAAATCCAGAGCCTGTCGCATAAGCATCTGTCCGCTCCAAAATACCATTTAAAGTAGCACGGTCCGTCACATTAAACATCTGCGAACTGGCGCTGGTGTCCACGAAATTCTCTGAATAATAGAGATATTCGTCCTTTTCCTGTGTAAAACGAACCGTCGGCAAATCTGCCAAATCGTCCATAACCAGCTCCTCTTTCCCAGCTAAGGGGTGATCCGCCCGCAGATAAATGTGTGTCTGAAAAGGAATCAAATCTACCACTTCCAGCCCCAATTTATCCATCCGCTGCATCATTCCCTTGGTATTTTGGTTATTCAGATAGATAATGCCAATCTCGCTGTGTCCTTGTGCGACTTCGTTTAAAATCTGCACCGTTGTAGATTCAAAAATTCGGAAATTCTTATCTTTTGGATAGCGTTTGGCAAATTCTGTTATCAGAGGCGGCAAGAAATCATAGTGCTGGCTGGCAATGGAAAATTCTGCTTTTTCTTCCTCTGGATTGGCATACTGATTTTGAAAGATATCAAATCCTTTAACCAATTCTTGAGCTTTTTCGTAAAATTCCATCCCTCGACGTGTCAGAAATGTACCGCTACTCGTTCTGCGAAATACTTTAAAACCCAGTTCTTTTTCTAATTCTCGAACCGCAATGGATAAGCTCGGCTGGCTGACATACATTTTCTCAGCGGCTTCACGAAAGGTGCCACTATTGGCAATGGCTACAACATAGCGCAGTTGTTGAATATTCATCCTTTTATCCTCTTTCAAGTGTTTTATCATTATACCATAAATCAAGGCATAACTAAACCGTCATACACCCATGAAATCCAGTCGTCGCTTCTTTCATATCTTCCTAATAAAGCAGATAAAACAAGTTGTTTTTGGCTGCTGCAAGTGACATTCAACTTCTTTCACTCATGTAGCGGCTTATCTCATCAGCTGTCAATTTTCGCACTTCTGTATTTGGATACTCTTTGTATTCATGAACGGTAAAAACAGGTGCCAGCAATGGGCATGTTTTATCCTTATTCTTTTTTAAAAATACTTGTAAATCTTCTTTTGCCGCAAAAATTTTATAAGACAGCCTTCCCTTGCTATTTTCTATTTCATAAATACCGCATGGCTTTTTCATCGTATAATCAGCGGTTCGCAAGTATAGCTTTGCGATTTCTAATGATTTAAACGGAAAATGCCACCTTTGCAATCCTCTCTTTGGGTCTTTTTCAATGCAGATACACCGCCCACATGTTCCGCAAATATACTGCCTATGGTGTTGCAAACAATCCAAAGGATTCAGTAAAGGCGTTCTTCTACTTTTCCTAGAATAACATTCTTGACACATGTTTACCTCCTGTTACTGACCGACATAGATGGATTCTATCATGGTGAACATCCAAGTTTGACACAAACCGTTCACATCATCCCCCCTCATTATATCATAAAGAAAGAGCGAGAACTTTGACAAAGAGGTCTATTCAAGATATAATGTAAAAAAATAAACTGAGGACAAGGACATGGCAAATTCAAAGCTTATTACGCGGCTGAAACGCTCCGAAGGACAACTGCGCGGCATTCAAAAAATGATAGAGGAAGAGCGCGACTGTGCGGACATTATCACCCAATTAACCGCTGTTCGCTCTAGTGTCGAGCGGGTCATTGAGTTGATGATTACTGAAAATCTCACTGAATGTCTCAATCACCCTTTGGACGACCCCGAAGCACAAAAAGAGCGACTAGAGAAAGCCGTCCAATACCTTATCAAGCGAAAATAACCTCAGCAGGCGACGAAAACTGCTGAGGTTTGTTTATTTACGGTACACAATATAAGGGATGATTCCAACTATCACTTTTTTAGAAAAATAGAACTGCACAATGGGCAAAAGTAGTTCTTAAAGGAGTGTGTCTGCCCGGCGGACGAAGTGAACCTGTTTCTAGGCAAGTCGTCAGCCCGGCGGACAGAGCAAACTTGTTTCGAGGCAAGCTGTCAGCCCGGCGGACGGAGTGAACTTATTTCTAGGCAAGTCGTCAGCCCAGCGGACAGAGCAAACTTGTTTCGAGGCAAGCTGTCCGCTCGGCGGATGAAGTGAACTTGTTTCTGGGCAAGTCGTCAGCCCGGCGGACAGAGCAAACTTGTTTCTAAGCAAACCATCCGCTCGGCGGACGGAGTGAACTTATTTCTAGGCAAGTCGTCAGCCCGGCGGACGGAGTGAATTACTTTTAGGACAGACTATCAACCCGGTCGACGGAGTGAACTGCTTTTGGGGGCAGGTTGCCAACCATTGAAAGAAAAGTCCTCCTCAATATGGTATAATAAGAGTAATAAAACAAATCAAAGGAGGCAAGTAAAATGGACTTATACGCAAAAGTAGAAGAAACCTTAAACAAGTTAAACATTCCATTTGAAATCGTGGAACACGAACCGGCACTTACGACTGAGCAGGCAGACAGCTTTATCGAAGGCATTGAAGGCGTCCGCACCAAAACGATGTTTCTCACTAACAAAAAGAAAACTGCTTACTACTTGCTCATCATGGACGACAAAAAGCGCTTGGACATGGACTTGTTTAAAGAACTGGTAAAAGCCAATAGAATCCGCATGGCATCCGCTGACAGTCTGTTTGAAAAAATGATGTTGCCAGCAGGCGTCGTCTCTCCATTTGGATTGTTAAACAATGCCGATAAAGACATTCAAGTCTATTTTGACAAAGAAATCATGTCAGAAAAACGAATGAGCTTTCATCCCAATACCAATGAGAAAACACTCTTTTTAAACACAACAGACCTACTCAAATTCCTAGAAGCCATTGGCTACGAAGCTCATATTGTTGAATTGTAATACGAATAAACCCGATTAAGACAGCACTTAATCGGATTTTCTTTTATTTTACTCCACCTCTCCGGGCCAGATATTCATGCCCCCAGCTACATTGGTTACATCAAATCCTTGCGCACTTAAAAACTGACACGCAGCCGCAGAACGTGCGCCAGATTGACAGATGACATAGTATTTCTCCTGCTGGTTCAGTTGTTTGTAGCCCGTCTCAAAAGTGCTTAATGGCAGATTTTTTGCCGTCGGCACGTGTCCCATTTGAAACTCATAATCTTCTCGCACATCAAGAATGGATAAGATTTCTGTCTGATATTTTTTATAAAATTCAGGCATGCTGATGCTAGTTTCCATATTCTACTCCCTCTGGTTTTACCATTTTGTACAAGGCAAAGGCGCCGTCTAGATTTTGAACAGAAAATCCTGCTTGTTTGAGAATGCGCTCGGCAATATAGCTACGAAGTCCACTATGACAGCTCACGATATAATCCTGCGACTTGTCTAACTCTCCTAAACGCTCACGCAATTCATTTAAAGGAATGTGAACCGTATCCACTTTCAAACGACCTTGTTGAAGCTCACTAGCCGTCCGCACATCTAGGAACTTCTTACCAGCAGCTAGTTCATCTTCCAATTCATACCACTGGATATTGTCGCTCAAACCTTCTACCAAGTTTAAGGCTGCATATCCCAGCATATTGACCGGATCTTTAGCAGAGCCAAACGGTGGCGCATAGGTAAATTCCAACTCTGGCAAATCAAAAATGGTTAGATTGCCTTTGATAGCCGTTGCCAAAATATCAATCCGTTTATCAACGCCTTTTTTCCCAACACCTTGTGCACCGTAAATTTTGCCACTTGTTGGCTCAAAGAGGAGTTTCAAGGTCACATCAGTCGCACCCGGATAGTAGCCAGCATGATCCTTACCACTGACATGAATAACTTGATAAGGCAGGCCATTCATACGAAGAATGCGCTCGCTCAGCCCTGTTGAAGCTGCCGTCATGTCAAATGCCCGAACAATAGCTGTACCAATGCTGCCTTTATTCTTGCGAGCTACCCCAGCAATCACGTCCGCCACTTGGCGACCTTGACGATTGGCAGGCGAAGCCAATGAAATCAGCGCATCTTCTCCTGTAATCTCTTGCTTAACCACAATCGCATCGCCGACTGCATAAATATCAGGTTGACTGGTTTCGTAACGCTCATTGACTAAGATACCGCCACGCAGTCCCAGTTCAATACCTGCCGCCTGTGCCAAAGCATTCTCCGGTTGCACCCCGACAGACAGAATGGTCACATCAGAAGCAATCTTTTGCCCATTTTCCAGCACAATGACCTTTCCCTTGTCCTCAAACCGCGTAGCATACTGAGAAGTAATTACTTGAATACCGTTTTTCAACAATTCAGCCTGAACAAAAGCAGCCATTTCTTCATCAAGCGGTGGCAAAACATGCGGTGCTTTCTCAACAATTGTCACATTCAAACCACGCTTACGAAGATTTTCTGCCATTTCAAGCCCAATGAATCCAGCACCAATCACCACAGCTTCTTTTGGTTCTTTCTCCAAAGCCAACATAATCTCATCTAGGTCAGGAACATTACGTAAAGTATAGGTATTTTCAGCTGTTTCCAAACCTTCAATTGGAGGCACAAAAGGCTTTGCCCCCGGAGATAAAATCAACTTATCATAACTCTCTGTAAATTCCTTTCCGTCATGCCGAACCGTCACTATATGTTGATCTGGTGAGATAGCCGTCACTTCATGGAAAGGTCGCACATCTAAACGAAAGCGTGCCTTTAAACTCTCAGGCGTTTGCACTAACAAGTCTTCCCGCTCAGCAATTTCTCCAGAAACATAGTAAGGCAGACCACAGTTCGCAAAGGAAACGAATGGTCCCTTTTCAAAAATAATAATCTCAGCGTCTTCTTTTAGCCGTCTTAAACGCGTCGCTGCAGACATTCCACCTGCAACTCCACCAACAATGATAATTTTCATTCAACTTCCTCCTTTATCACTTTTAAACAACTTTTCCGGTCCAAGCACTCATACCGCCTTGAACATTGACAACATCATAGCCTTTTTTCTTTAGCTTTTTGGCTGCCATTTTGCTCCGCACACCGGAATGGCAAATGACATACAGTGTTTCATTTGTTGCTGGCGTGTATCTTGCGATTTCATTGAGTGGGACATTCTTTGCGCCTTTGATATGACCACGCCGATATTCAGACGGTGTTCGTACATCTAGCAGTTGAATCTTCTCTTTTAATTTTTGTTCCAATTCACTTGTAGAAATACTATCTATTTTCGTAAATAAGTGAAACATAAGCACCTCCATTTATACCCTTATGGGGTATATTAAACCATGAAGACTTTCTTTTGTCAAGCATATTGTTTCAATCTTTTAACAAAAAAAGGAAGCTTCACAAATCAACTATGCCAAGTTGCTTGTAAAGCTTATCCTTTCTATCGAATGATTCAACCTTTAGTTTACTTTTATATGTTTACAAAAGGTTCATCAATCTTCTTTTTTTCGATGACCAACTAAACCTAAAGCTGATAAAAGTAAACCGATACCTGTCAGCATTGTAAGAGTTGAACCATCTTGTACATCACCTGTGCTTGGTAAGATTTCTGTTTTCGTTGGAGTTGCTTTTGTAGGAGTCGTTGGTACAACTGTCGGAGTAGTTGGCTTGTCCGGCGTTGACGGAACTACTGGAGGAGTTGGTTTATCTGGAGTTACTGGGATCGCAGTATAATAAACATCCTTAACCATATCCTCTTGAGTGACTGTTTCTGCCGAAACAGTTGCCACATCTACTGTGTAGCCTGGAATGACTGGAGATGGAACAGCGTCATAGGTTGCCTTGTCAGCTACCCAATCCGTAGTCTTCACAACATCTCCCGTTACCTTATCTTTCGTCACCGTCCGTGTCCAAGTTGCTGTTTGCACATTATCGGCTGGTGTCTGGCTACCTGCTCCATGATAACGAACCATCAAGCTCACTTTCTTGCTTTCTTGACTTTCTGCTGTGCCATGTTTCAAGTGAACCGTCACGTTTTGATCATGACTGCTATCAAGGTCGAACTTAGCTGGTAATTCGTCTTTAGAAACCAATTCATAGCCTTTATCTGTGTACCCTTTGACAACTTGATCATACTTCGTTTTAGCAGCTGCTGGAAGAGCTGAATCTGACTCTCCCGTCGTCAACTCTACTTGGTTTTCCAGAGTGGTGCCTGTCGTATCATCAATAACTGTATAAGTTACTTTTTGATTTCCCAACACTTCCTTATAAACGTACGTCACT
>NZ_KV811172.1:0-466 GCF_001813035.1 Streptococcus sp. HMSC071H03
TGCATAAAGAGATTTGACTTTTTTTGTATTTGTGATATAATGATTTTATATTCATAGAAAGAGCACCCTTAGCTCAACTGGATAGAGTACCTGACTACGAATCAGGCGGTTAGAGGTTCGACTCCTCTAGGGTGCATAGAAAAGAAGTCTCCTAGGACTTCATTTTTTCTATCCATACGGGAAGTAGCTCAGCTTGGTAGAGTACTTGGTTTGGGACCAAGGTGTCGCAGGTTCGAATCCTGTCTTCCCGATACTATGGCGGTGTAGCTCAGCTGGCTAGAGCGTCCGGTTCATACCCGGGAGGTCGGGGGTTCGATCCCCTTCGCCGCTATAATTGATCTTGTTGGACCTTTAGCTCAGCTGGTTAGAGCTCTCGGCTCATAACCGAGTGGTCGTAGGTTCAAGTCCTACAAGGTCCATTTTGTTATATTGTGGAGGATTACCCAAGTTCGGCTGAAGGGAACGG
>NZ_KV811173.1:0-280 GCF_001813035.1 Streptococcus sp. HMSC071H03
CATCCAAACTTTGGTCGGGGAGGATGTAGCAAGTTTTTTTATTTTGTAAGTTCTATCTCAACCTTACAAGTCAATTATAACACATGTATTATAACGTGTCAATACTTTTTTATATTTTTTTTAAATTTTTGAGCCCGATTTTTCGGGCTTTTTATTTTGCGGAAATTTTTTAAAAAATATTTGTTACTTTAATAATATGAGAGAGATTGACACGACAAGTCAGCAAACTATCTATGATACTTTTTATAATATGGTCAACCTCAAGTCTTGACGTTGTCAG
>NZ_KV811174.1:0-249 GCF_001813035.1 Streptococcus sp. HMSC071H03
ATCCCGTTAACTCCCATTTCTTTAAGCGGAAAGGCTTAATAGGTCCCGTAGTGTAGCGGTTATCACGTCGCCCTGTCACGGCGAAGATCGCGGGTTCGATTCCCGTCGGGACCGTTTTAGTGTATAGAGATACATTAGAGAGACTCGTTAGCTCAGTTGGTAGAGCATTTGACTTTTAATCAAAGGGTCACTGGTTCGAGCCCAGTACGGGTCATAGTCACAGGCGGGTGTGGCGGAATTGGCAGACGC
>NZ_KV811175.1:0-392 GCF_001813035.1 Streptococcus sp. HMSC071H03
TCAAGACATTATTAAACAATTGGATTTGAAAATTCCTTTCTCTACAAGATAGTCATGAGCAACTTTAGCAGGTTCTTCTTTATCATTTTCTACTTTGTGGTTCAATTCTGCCATTTTGCTATCGTTCAAAATACCATCTAATTTAGCTAGTGCTCTTTTCAATTGAGGGTATTTTTTAAGAGTTGTTGACCGAACAACCGTTCCTGCTTGATAAGAAGGATAGATTTTTTTATCATCTTTCAAAACGACGAGATTTGCTCCATGAAGCTGTCCATCTGTAGTGAAAATATCAATTGCATCCACTCTACCAGATTTAACTGCCTGATATTTCAGTCCCCATCCCTTTCCAACTTGGGACTGAATTTCATACCATAGGTTGATCGCAATCGGGC
>NZ_KV811176.1:0-6013 GCF_001813035.1 Streptococcus sp. HMSC071H03
TCTGCGATTGTCTTTTTCGTTTCTCATAAAAGTCTGCTTGGTGATGTGTTCTTGAGCCAGAAAGTTTCCAGATTCGTAGTGCCTCAGATCAATTCCAATATGATTGGCAGACTGAAAACGGCGAATATCTCCTAATTCGCTTATGATAGAGGTGGCTGTTGTTTCAGCGATACCAGGAATGGAGAGAAGAATCTCGTATTCTGGTAGAGGTTTGGCCAGCTCTACCATTTTGTCTAAGATAGTCTGTCTGCGTTCGGTCAATCGTTGGAGTTCTCCTGCATAGTAACGAACCTCTTCGATTATTGGAGAGGTTTTCTTGGTAGCACAATAAGACTGTTTGGCTAGTTCAATGAGTTTCCCCACCAGATAAGCGACACGCTTGTCAGAGATGCGTTTGGCTGTAGACTGCCGAATGATGGCAGTCAGTTCCATCTCAGACATCTCCAGGGCGAAAGCTTTACTTGGGAATGCCCTCACCAGCTGCCAGTATTGTTCATCTGTTGGCGCTGATAAAATAGACTCTATTTCTGGGAAGGTCACTTGCAGTACTTTGTGAAGGCGGTTCTTAGTACGAACGGTATCCTCTGTCAGATTCTGATAGAAACGACTCAAATCCCGCAAATCTTGATAAACCTCCTCTTGAACATGGGTTGGCTTACGATTGAGCACAAATTGAGATTGTGCTAGTTTTTCAGCGTCAATCTTATCCGTTTTACGAACTCGCAGGCTATCCAATTGCTTCTTAGCTTCCAGAGGATTGAGCCGTGTATAAGCATAGTTATTCTCCTCCAGAAATGCCTGAAGGCGCCGTGAATAGACCCCAGTGCCTCAAAGATGATTTCAGGGAGTTGAATGGTTTTTAAATCGCTCAAGAGACGTGCAAATACAATGGTATCGTTGGGTATGGTGTAGTCATGAACTTTCTCCCCATTCACTAAAATCGCTACCTCTGAACTTGCCTTGCTCACATCAATTCCGAAAACAACCCTCATGATATTACCTCTTTGTCTTGAATGATTCCTTGTTTTAGTGATGTCATTTTCAATACACGACGTCAAGCGTCCCACATACTTTGATAACATTCTTCCTAAAACAGGTGTCTTGCCAGTTTTGTGTACGACATCTAGCGTCAAAAAGACCCTCGACTTAACAAGACACCTCTACTTTAACATAAAGAAAAAGCAGTGAGTACCATCTCCCGTCGGAGATTTCCTCACTCCTAATCTTAGTATGTTTTGTTTTGTGAATATTGGTCATTTAGCATTTTAGTTGATTGTATTTTGTGATATAATGATTCAAATTATCAGTAAGGGAGGAAATAGGATGATAAAGAACGTTGGAATCGTTAGTCTATCAAGCGGGATTATAGGAGAAAGTTTCGTTAGGCATGAGGTTGATCTAGGATTAAAGCGTTTAAAAGACTTGGGACTTGAAGTGACGTTTTTAGAGTATGCACAAAAGGGAATGGATTATCTGAAAGACCATCCTAAATCGAGAGCGCAAGATTTGATTCAAGCTTTTGAAGATCCTTCAATTGATATGATTTTATGTGCTATTGGTGGAGATGATACGTATCGATTGTTACCCTATTTGTTTGAAGATGAACAGTTAAAAAAGGTTGTGAATCAGAAAGTATTTTTAGGCTTTTCAGACACCACTATAAATCACCTCATGCTTCATAAGTTGGGAATGAAAACTTTTTATGGTCAGTCATTTCTTGCTGATGTTTGTGAGTTAGAGGAAGAAATGCTGCCTTATACGCTTTCATATTTTAAGGAACTGATTGGAACAGGGACTATCTCAGAAATTAGACCGAGCAATGTCTGGTATGATGAGAGGACGGATTTTAGTGAAAAAGCCTTAGGAACGAAACGGATTCGTCATGAAAATCAAGGTTTTGAATTGCTGAAAGGGAAGGCAACATTTGAAGGGGAAATTTTAGGAGGCTGTTTGGAGTCGCTCTATCAGATATTTGATGAAAGATATGAAGGTGCCATTGAACTGTGTGCTCAATACCAGCTCTTTCCTAGTCTTTCAGAGTGGGCAGGAAAAATTCTTTTGTTGGAAACCAGTGAGGAAAAACCAGAACCAATTTTATATCGAAAAATGCTAGAAGCCTTAAAGGCGACAGGGATTTTTTCTGTTTTAAATGGTGTACTTGTTGGAAAACCAATGGATGAAACTTATTATGGAGAATATAAACAAATCCTGCTTGATGTCATTGATACAGATATTCCTATTTTATATAACTTAAATGTTGGACATGCTACCCCAAGAGCAATTGTTCCTTTTGGAGTGAAAGCTGAGGTGGATGCCAACGAGCAAGTCATTCGATTTTTGAATGAACTGAAATAACTTCAAAAGTGCAGGTTGAAGAATGACCTGCATTTTGCGTGTTGTTTACGAATTTAGTATAATAGGGGAAGCAAATGTAGAAAAGAGAAAAATATGCGAATTCGTGGTTTTGAGCTTGTTTCAAGCTTTAAAAATAAAAATTTACTGCCAAAGCGTGAGACGGCTCATGCGGCTGGTTATGACTTAAAAGTGGCAGAGCGTACAGTGATTGCGCCAAAAGAGATTAAATTAGTGCCAACAGGTGTCAAGGCCTATATGCAGGTTGGTGAAGTGCTTTATCTTTATGATCGTTCATCTAATCCACGTAAAAAAGGATTAGTTTTGATTAACTCTGTGGGCGTTATTGACGGGGATTATTATGGCAATCCGGGAAATGAAGGTCATATCTTTGCGCAAATGCAGAACATTACAGAGCAAGAAGTAGTTTTAGAAGAGGAAGACCGTATCGTTCAAGCTGTCTTTGCGCCGTTTTTGCTTGCTGATAATGATGAAGCAGATGGTGTGCGGACAGGTGGTTTTGGAAGCACTGGGCATTAAGAAAGAGGAATCTATCATAGCCAAGAAAAAATCGACATTTGTTTGTCAAAATTGTGAATACCATTCGCCCAAGTATCTGGGGCGTTGTCCGAATTGTGGTGCTTGGTCGTCTTTTGTCGAAGAAGTAGAAGTTACAGAGGTTAAGAATGCGCGTGTTTCGCTGACGGGTGAAAAAAGTCGACCGATGAAGTTAGCGGAGGTGACTTCTATCAATGTCAACCGTACCAAGACAGATATGGATGAGTTTAACCGCGTCTTGGGTGGCGGCGTGGTGCCAGGAAGTTTAGTTCTAATCGGAGGAGATCCCGGTATTGGGAAATCGACACTTTTATTGCAGGTTTCAACCCAACTCTCTCACAAGGGAACGGTATTGTATGTCAGTGGGGAAGAGTCTGCTGAGCAGATTAAGTTGCGTGCGGAGCGATTAGGCGATATTGACAGTGAGTTTTATCTTTATGCCGAGACCAATATGCATCAGATTCGTGCTGAGATTGAAAAAATTAAGCCAGATTTCTTGATTATAGACTCCATTCAGACGATTCTATCGCCAGAAATTTCTAGTGTGCAAGGCTCGGTTTCGCAAGTACGAGAAGTGACAGCGGAGCTGATGCAGTTGGCAAAAACCAACAATATTGCCACCTTTATCGTGGGTCATATGACCAAGGAAGGTACCTTGGCTGGACCTAGAACCTTGGAACACATGGTGGATACGGTACTTTATTTTGAAGGTGAGCGACAGCATACTTTTCGTATTTTGCGGGCGGTCAAAACCGCTTCGGCTCTACGAATGAAATCGGCATTTTTGAGATGCAGTCAGGTGGTCTGGTTGAAGTGCTCAATCCTAGCCAGCTTTTCTTAGAGGAGCGTTTAGATGGAGCAACAGGCTCTTCTATCGTGGTGACCATGGAGGGGACGCGTCCAATCCTTGCGGAAGTGCAGGCTTTGGTGACGCCGACCATGTTTGGCAATGCCAAGCGGACAACGACAGGATTGGACTTTAATCGCGCCAGTCTGATTATGGCTGTTTTGGAAAAGCGAGCAGGGCTATTATTGCAAAATCAGGATGCCTACCTAAAGTCAGCAGGCGGTGTCAAATTGGATGAGCCAGCCATTGACTTAGCTGTTGCTGTCGCAATTGCTTCTAGTTATAAAGACTTGCCAACGAATCCACAAGAATGTTTTATTGGAGAAATCGGTCTGACGGGGGAAATCCGCCGTGTTAATCGCATTGAGCAACGCATTAATGAAGCTGCTAAGCTAGGCTTCACCAAAGTTTACGCTCCTAAAAACTCTCTGAACGGATTGAACATTCCCGAAACTATTGAAGTTATTGGTGTAACAACGATTGGTGAAGTGTTGAAGAAGGTGTTTGGGTAAGTCAGTGTAACTGAGCGGTGAATTGATAGGTGAGACAGACGGTGGCTTCTACATTGCTAAGGAAATTCTGTAAATGATTGGAAGAATAATAAAGTTTCATCGTTTCTGTTATTTCTTTTCGACAACTATGTGGTATAATAGTAACGTTTGAAATAAAAACAGGTTTTTCCTGTTGAAAATATAAGATAAAAATTAGGAGACATACAATTGGCGAATCAAATTCGTGTGCGTTATGCACCAAGTCCAACGGGACTGTTACACATTGGGAATGCGCGGACTGCGCTCTTTAATTATCTTTACGCTCGTCACTACGGCGGAACTTTTATCATTCGGATTGAAGATACTGACCGTAAACGCCATGTGGAAGACGGGGAACGTTCGCAGTTGGAAAATCTGCGTTGGTTAGGAATTGATTGGGATGAGAGTCCAGAAACGCATGAAAAATATCGCCAGTCTGAACGTTTGGACATTTACCAAAGCTATATCAATGAGTTACTTGAAAAAGGCTTGGCTTATAAATCATATGTGACGGAGGAAGAGCTGGCAGCAGAGCGTGAGCGTCAGGAAGCTGCTGGAGAAACACCTCGTTACATCAATGAATATCTGGGAATGTCTGAAGATGAAAAAGCAGCTTATATCGCAGATCGTGAAGCAGCAGGCATTGTTCCAACAGTCCGTCTTGTGGTCAATGAATCTGGTATTTACAAGTGGAACGATCTTGTCAAAGGTGAGATTGAATTTGAAGGTGGCAACATCGGTGGTGACTGGGTTATCCAGAAAAAAGACGGTTATCCAACTTATAATTTTGCGGTTGTGGTGGATGACCATCTGATGAAAATTTCCCATGTCATTCGTGGAGATGACCACATTGCCAATACCCCTAAGCAGCTCATGGTGTACGAAGCGCTCGGTTGGGAAGCGCCACAATTTGGTCACATGACCTTGATTATTAATTCCGAAACGGGTAAGAAATTGTCCAAACGTGATACAAACACGCTTCAATTTATCGAAGATTACCGTAAGAAAGGCTACCTGCCTGAAGCCGTCTTCAACTTTATTGCCCTCCTTGGCTGGAATCCTGGCGGTGAAAATGAAATCTTCTCTCGTGAAGAATTGATCCAACTCTTTGATGAACATCGTCTCAGCAAGTCTCCGGCTGCTTTTGACCAAAAGAAATTAGACTGGATGAGCAATGAATACATTAAAAATGCGGATTTTGAAACCATTTTTGATATGGCGAAACCTTACTTGGAAGCGGCTGGTCGTTTGACTGACAAAGCTGAAAAATTAGTTGAACTTTACAAACCACAAATGAAGTCTGTAGATGAAATCGTACCGCTCACAGACCTTTTCTTTGAAGATTTCCCAGAGCTAACGGCAGAAGAAAAAGAGTTTATGGCAGGCGAAACGGTACCGACTGTTTTGAAAGCATTCAAAGAAAAATTGGAAGCTATGAGTGATGAAGACTTCAAGTCAGAAAATATCTTCCCACAAATCAAGGCGGTGCAAAAAGAAACGGGTATCAAAGGCAAAAACCTCTTTATGCCAATTCGTATCGCTGTTTCAGGCGAAATGCACGGTCCAGAATTACCAGACACCATTTACCTGCTTGGACGTGAAAAATCTATTGAGCACATCGAAAATATGTTGAAGAACATCCAATAAATTTAACGAAAGAAGCTGAGACAAAAGTGCCCAGCTTCCTTTGTTTTATATAGTTAGAATTATAAGACGCAGTGGTTGA
>NZ_KV811176.1:6113-71332 GCF_001813035.1 Streptococcus sp. HMSC071H03
TACGAAACTACTGATTTCTGTCCCACTCTCTTTTGCTTTCATATGATGAAATGCTTGATTTTATGTTATAATAACCCTTAATACTAAATCAAAGCGAGGGATGTCTATGACAGCGACTAAAATGACTGCTCAGGAAATTATTCAGTTTATAGCGGATGCTAAGAAAAAGACAAATGTAAAAGTGACTTTTGAAGGAAAACTAGCGGGCGAAGTGCCGAATTCAGTTGTCAAATTGGGCAATGTTCTCTTTGGTGACTGGGAGGAAATTAAACCTCTTTTGGTTAACCTAGAAGAGAATAAAACCTATGTGGTGGAGCAGGATGCTCGAAATTCTGCCGTACCGCTGTTAGACAAGCGTGAGGTCAATGCTCGGATTGAGCCAGGAGCTATTATCCGCGACCAGGTGGAAATCGGTGATAATGCTGTGATTATGATGGGAGCTGTTATCAATATCGGAGCTGAAATTGGTGCTGGAACGATGATTGATATGGGAGCCGTTTTGGGTGGTCGAGCTATTGTTGGAAAAAACAGCCACGTGGGTGCTGGGACTGTTCTTGCCGGTGTCATTGAGCCTGCCAGCGCAGATCCTGTCCGAGTGGGGGACAATGTCTTGATAGGGGCCAATGCTGTCGTTATTGAAGGAGTGCAGATTGGCAATGGTTCTGTCGTCGCTGCAGGGGCTATTGTGACGAAAGATGTGCCAGAAAATGTTGTTGTAGCCGGTGTGCCTGCGCGTGTGATTAAGAAAATTGATGAACAAACCCAGCAGAAAACAGCATTGGAAGACGCTCTTCGGACACTTTAAAGAGGGAAATGTATGATTGATTATCAAAAAATTCGCCGAGACTTGCATCAAATTCCGGAAATTGGACTGGAAGAGTATAAGACTCATGCCTATCTGATGAGAATAATTGATGAGTTGACTGCTGGCTTGGATTTCGTTGAGATTCGGACCTGGCGTACGGGAATTTTAGTCTTTATCAAAGGCAGTACACCTACTAAGACGATTGGCTGGCGGACAGATATTGACGGTTTGCCGATTGTTGAGGAGACAGGGCTTGCCTTTGCTAGTCAACATGAGGGACGTATGCATGCCTGTGGGCATGATATGCACATGACAATCGCTCTGGGTTTGTTGGAGAAATTAACTACTGAGCAGCCTAAGAATAATCTACTTTTTCTTTTCCAACCAGCTGAGGAAAATGAAGCTGGGGGCATGCTGATGTATGAAGATGGAGCCTTTGGCGATTGGTTGCCAGATGAATTTTATGGGCTTCATGTGCGACCTGACCTCAAGGTAGGAGATATTGCTACGAATACTAGTACACTTTTTGCAGGGACTTGTGAAGTTAAATTAACTTTTAAGGGCAAGGGTGGTCATGCTGCATTTCCGCATAATGCTAATGACGCTTTGGTAGCAGCTAGCTATTTTATCACTCAGGTTCAGACCATTGTGAGTCGCAATGTAGATCCGATTGAAGGAGCTGTCGTCACCTTTGGTGAATTCCATGCTGGAACAACGAATAACGTGATTGCTGAAACTGCTTTTTTGCATGGAACCATTCGAACGTTGACGCAGGAGATGAATTTGCTCACTCAAAAACGCCTGCGGGAAATCGCTGAAGGAGTAGCGCAGTCTTTTGGTGTAGAGCTTGAGTTGGAGCTGAAACAAGGCGGTTATCTTCCTGTGGAAAATCATCCAGAATTAGCTGCTCAATGCATGAATTTTTTCCAAAAAGAGAACGGTGTGCACATGATTGATATTTTACCTGCAATGACCGGTGAGGACTTTGGCTATCTGCTCAGTAAAGTCAAGGGTGTGATGTTCTGGCTGGGAATTGATAGTCCTTACGCACTTCATCATCCTAAAATGGCGCCAGATGAAGCAGCGCTGCCTTTTGCTATTGAAAAATTTGGGAAGTTTTTAAGTGCAAAAGTTAATGAATAATGGGCTGGGAATGTTGATAATATTTCTGATCGAGGAGAAGATAAATGAAGGCAGATTTGCGCAAAACTATAGTCAGGAAAATGAAAGAGCAGGAATTGATAGTAAAACAGCAGAGAGATGCTTTGCTCACTCAGTACTTGCTGGAATCTTCTGCTTATCAACAAGCTAGAACAGTTGCTACTTATTTATCTTTGCCACACGAGTTTGATACAAGGATTTTCATCAGGCAGGCTCAAGCAGATGGCAAGCGGGTTTTGGTCCCTAAGACTTATCCCGAAGGGCGCATGACTTTTGTAGATTATAATCCAAATGACTTGGAATTGACTGTTTTTGGTATCTGGGAACCAAGAAGTGAACGAACGGTGGAAAAATCTCATATTGATTTGATTCATGTTCCAGGTGTTGCTTTTAACAAAAAAGGCTATCGTATTGGCTATGGAGGTGGCTATTATGACCGCTATTTGGCTGATTTTAAAGGGATGACAGTAAGTACAATTTATCCTTACCAGTTAGTTGATTTTCAACCAGATGATTGTGATATTCCCGTTCAGGAGGTATTGATTTGTGAATAAAATTTATGATAAACGTTATCCAGTAACGAGCTTATTGTTGCTTATCACGACAGGAGTTTTCCTAGCAATGTTTCTGTTGCGTGGCTTTAATTATGCTAGTACCCAAACGATTTATGAATTTGGGGCAATGAATGGTCGAACGATTCAATATTTTCCAAGTCAGATTTGGCGCTTGGTATCGGCGATTTTTGTTCATATCGGCTTGGAGCATTTTGTGATGAATATGATTACGCTGTATTTTATCGGACGACAAGCTGAGCATATTTTTGGCTCGTGGAATTTTCTGTTTCTTTATCTGATGTCTGGTATTTTAGGAAATGTCTTTGTCTTCTTTTTCACTCCAAGTGCTGTGGCTGCAGGTGCCTCTACATCTTTGTTTGGGATTTTTGGTGCTATTATTACTTTGCGCTACGCGGTGCGAAATCCTTACATTCAGCAACTCGGCCAGTCATACTTAGTTCTTCTAGTTATGAATTTGGTATTGAGTTTGACACCGGGAATTAGTCTGGCAGGTCACTTAGGTGGTGCAGTCGGAGGCGCTCTCTGTGCTGTTATTTTCCCAGTCCGCGGGGAAAGAAGAGCTTATCAAGTGGGACAACGGTTATTGGCGTTGATTGCTTATATTGTTTTAGCTTTGGGAATGATTTGGTTAGCTTTTAATCGAGGCGTATAAAAAGAGGTTGAATAGACTGCTGTATCTCGCAGCAATCTGTTTTCACCTCTTTTTGCTTTATATTTGTTGACCAACTAAAATCTTTGCAGCAATCGTGATGTCAGTTAATGGTGACCAATCTATTTTATCAATGTCAATATTAAAAAGAAGCGGTGTCATATGAAGAAGTGCCGCTTTTTCGTTTTCTCTCAAGTTGAAAGTAGCTGCAACGTCATAAGAATTTGTAATGGTAAAGGCTTCTTCAAAATGCTCAATGATTTTGTGATTGGAATAATTTGTGTTTGTTAATTGCTCGGCAACGATACTACGAATTTCTTGCAAGTGTTGGCTGCTAGGAATAACCTTAATGAGCAAGCCGTTTTTCTGCAAGACGCGCTGAAATTCTTGGTAATTGGCAGGAGAGAAGATGTCTAAAATCATATCCATGCTAGCATCTTGAATAGGGATGTGCGCCAGATCTCCAACAAACCAATTTACCGTCAGGCTGTGGTCACTTTTGGTTGCTAGTTGAATAGACTCTTTTGACAAATCGAATGCATAGATATGTTTATCTGGTAATTGTGCTTGCAAATTTCGAGCATAATAGCCTTCTCCGCAACCAATGTCCAGCAGATTACCATGTTGTGGTAAAGATGATAAAATTTCTAGTAATTTCTTCAAAATTGGCTGGTAAAATCCTGCTTCGAGAATCAATTGTCGATTTTGAAAGTTGGATTTATCGTAGTCTTTTGATTGCTTCACCTGTGGAGCCAAGTTGACATAGCCAAACTTTGCCAAGTCGAAGGAATGCTTATTTTTGCATTTGAGACTATTTTCTGATAAAAACAAGGCTTGCTGACAAAAAGGGCAAGAAAAAAGCTTAGCCGTTTCAAAGCGTTTAAGTTTGGGTTTCATGCGTTTTCTCTTTCATAAATTTCTCTGACTAGTGTAACATGTGAGAAATGCTTTGACAAGTAGATAAAGAAAGGGAATTTTAAAATGAACCACACTTTTAAAGCGGTTGGAGCTAAAACAAGCACTATGACAATATGCTTTTTGCTAAGTGAGAATGAAAAGAAGCTGGAGCGAAAAGTCTCCAGCTTCAAAGTATATAGCGCAATAAACCAACGATGTAGTAGTTGATTGCTCTTTTTCCTATTTAGTAAGTCAAAACAAAATATTTTTTCTTACCACGACGGATAACGGTGAGTTCGTTTTCCAATTTGTCAGCGTCCGTTAATGTATAGTCAAGGTCTTGAATGCGATCGCCATTGACATAAATAGCACCGTTTTGGACATCTTCACGCGCTTGGCGTTTAGAATTGACAACGCTAGCCGTTACCAAAAGTTCTACGATATTGAGATTGTCATCTGCTTTCACTTGATAATTTGGGACGCCGCGAAGCCCTTGTTTCAGCTCTTTGACAGAAAGATTTTTGATATTTCCGGCAAAAAGCTGCTCGGTGATATTGAGTGCTTCTTTGTAGGCTTTTTCGCCATGCACGAGTGTAACGACTTCTCGCGCCAAGATTTTTTGTGCCAAACGTTCATGTGGAGCTGCTTCAAATTGTTTCCCGATTTCTTCGATTTCATCAAGCGGAAGAAGAGTGAAAATTTTAAGGAAACGAACGGCATCAGCGTCCATGACATTCATCCAGAATTGGTACATTTCGTAAGGACTGGTCTTATCAGCATTGAGCCATACAGCGTTGCCTTCTGACTTACCAAATTTCTTACCGGTTGCGTCTGTGATAAGGGGCACTGTAATAACGTGAGCTGTTTTGTCTGCCTTCCGACGAAGCAATTCAGTACCAGCAGTCATATTGCCCCATTGGTCAGAACCACCGATTTGTAAAGTGACACCGTATTGGCGATTTAGCTCAAAAAAGTCATAGCCTTGCATGATTTGGTAAGCAAACTCGGTATAAGAAATCCCTGTTTCAATTCGTTTTTTTACGGATTCTTTACTCATCATGTAGTTGACGGTGAAATATTTTCCGACATCGCGCAGAAAGTCAATAAAACTAATATCAGAGAACCAGTCGTAGTTGTTGACCATTTCAGCCTTGTTGTCACCATTTTCAAAGTCAAGAAAACGAGATACTTGCGCTTGAATGCTCCGTACCCAGCCCTCAACTGTGTCTTTTGTTTGTAAACTCCGCTCGGTATCTTTAAATGATGGATCGCCAATTAAGCCAGTTGCACCGCCGACGAGAGCGTAGGGTTTGTGACCTGCCAACTGTAAATGTTTCATGACAAGGATTGGTACAAGATGACCGAGGTGCAGGCTGTCAGCTGTTGGATCATAGCCAGAATAAAAACTAACATTTCCTTCCGCTAAGGCTTTGCGCAACGCTTCTTCGTCAGTTGTTTGAAAAACCAGACCACGTTCTTTTAGCTCATCAAAAATGTGCATATCTGTCTCTCCTTTATAAAATTTCTAGTTATTGTAACATTGTATCACAAACAAGCACTAGAATATAGTAAAATCGCAAAAATAATGAAAAAAACAATGATTTCAGCCAAGGCTTGCCTTTCTTGTTGTCAGAAGTTTCATAAATTTGCTATAATAGGCACAGAAAGCCCAAGGAGAAAGAATGTTTAAACAAGTTTTAGAAAAAATACAACAATTGTTTGAGAAACTTTTTCAAACAGATCGTCCTAGCAAAAATAAAAAGGAAAACTGGACAATTTTGAGTATTGGTGGAACTGTCCTTCGTACTCTGAAATTATTATCAAATGTCTTTTTTGTGCTTGTTTTTTTAGGGTGCTTGTTTGGTGGAGGTATTGCATTGGGTTATGGTGCAAGAATCTTCGATAAGGTTGAAACTCCTAAAAAAGAAGAGCTCATCAAAAAAATCCAAGACATCTCGGCTATTTCTGAATTAAAATATGCTGATGGTAGTTCAATTTCAGCAATTGATAGTGATTTACTAAGAATATCAGTAGCTAGCAAATCTATTTCTGCTAATGTAAAAAAAGCAGTCATTGCTACGGAAGACGAAAATTTCCACAAGCATCATGGGGTTGTTACGAAAGCTGTTTTGCGGGCAACACTAGGCTCTGTTGTAGGGATTGGTTCCTCAAGTGGTGGTTCTACCTTAACACAACAGTTAATCAAGCAACAAGTTGTCGGCGATGCTCCAACCTTTAGTCGTAAAGCATCAGAAATCATTGATGCGCTGGCTTTAGAACGCTACATGAGCAAAGACGATATTTTAACGACTTATTTGAATGTGGCACCGTTTGGGAGAAATAACAAAGGGCAAAATATTGCTGGTGTGGAAGAAGCTGCACAAGGAATTTTTGGAGTTCCTGCCAGCAAATTGACAATTCCTCAAGCAGCTTTTATTGCCGGTTTACCACAAAGTCCGATTGTTTACTCTCCTTATGCAGCTGACGGTAGCCTGAAAAGTGCTAAAGATATGACTTTTGGTCTCAATCGTGCGAAAAATGTTATTTACAATATGTACCGGACAGGTGCGATTAGTAAAGACGAGTACCAATTGTATAAAGATTATGATTTAAAACGAGACTTTTTACCAAGTGATACGACTTCAGCAAGAACACATGACTATCTATATTACGTTGCGATGAAAGAAGCTCAAAAAGCAATGTATGATTACTTAATCAAACGTGACAATGTTTCACAGCAAGAGTTGAAAAATGATGCAACAGTGAAAGCTTACAGAGAACTAGCTGCGAAAGAGTTGAGTGAAGGCGGCTACACTGTCACCACAACTATTAATAAGAATGTGCATAATGCAATGCAAAATGCAGTAGCTAATTTTGGTAGTGTCTTAGATGATGGAACAGGTGTAGTCGAAGCTGGAAATGTCCTCATGGATAATCGTACAGGAGCTATTTTGGGGTTTGTTGGAGGACGTGATTATGCTTCTAACCAGAACAACCATGCATTTGATACAGAGCGCTCACCAGGCTCAACCATTAAGCCGATTTTAGCCTATGGTATTGCCATAGACCAAGGGCTTATGGGAAGTGCCAGCATGCTGTCTAACTACCCTGCAAATTTCTCTAGCGGTGAGCCAATTATGCACGTAGATAGCCGTGGTACAGCCATGATGGATTTGCAGGAAGCTTTGAATACTTCTTGGAACATTCCAGCTTATTGGACCTATAAATTGCTTCGTGACAAAGGAGTTAATGTTCAAGGGTACATGGAGAAAATGGGCTATCAAATTGAAAATTATGATATTGAAAGTCTGCCAATGGGAGGAGGTATTGAAGTATCTGTCGCCCAACACACCAATGGTTTCCAAACTTTAGCCAATAATGGGGCATACCAAGAGCGCTATATGATTGAAAAGATTACGACAAAAAACGGGAAAGTTGTCTATGAACATAAAGCAAAACCTGTTCAGGTTTACTCTAAGGCAACGGCGACGATTATGCAAAGTCTTATGCGTGGGGTATTGAGTTCGGGTGCTACGACGACCTTCAAATCTCGTTTAACGCAGATTAATAGCGGTTTAGCTAGTGCTGATTGGATTGGAAAAACGGGTACGACCAACAGCAATGGTGACATGTGGCTCATGGTATCCACTCCTAAATTAACGTTAGGTGGTTGGATCGGTCATGACAATAATGCTTCAATGGCAGCTTTGACGGGTTACAATAATAATGCGCAGTATATGGCTCAACTAGTAAATGCAATTTATCAAGCCGACCCAAATATTTGGGGAGTTGGTGATAAGTTCAACCTAGACTCTAGTGTCATTAAGTCTAATGTTCTTAAAGCGACGGGTGAACGAGCTGGCACAGTAACAGTCAATGGTCGCAGTATGAACCTGACCGGACAGACAGTTACTAGTTACTGGGCGAAAAACGGTGCTCCGATGACCACCTATAAATTTGGAATCGGTGGTACAGATAGTGATTATCAAAAAGCTTGGGCAGCACTTTTAGGTGGACGCTAAATAAAAACACTTTCAGTAAGTAAAAAACTTGAAAAGCAGAGTTAAATAAGGTATAATATTACTAATAATTTGTCGTCTGCTTTATTTGAAATATTGTCCATATAAAGCTTACAGCAGTTAAATCATACTTTTAAAGTCAGATTTAGCTGCTCTTTTTGTGTCTGTTTTTGGGATTTTTGTCGTTTGTCATCAAAACTTAAAGATTCTGAAAATTACTCAAAAAGGACAAATGAAAATTGCTACTCTATCATGTAATAGAGAATGTAGAAAGAAGAAGGAGTAAAAAACTTGGCAGGACATGAAGTTCAATACGGGAAACACCGTACTCGTCGTAGTTTTTCAAGAATCAAGGAAGTTCTTGATTTACCAAATTTGATTGAAATCCAGACAGATTCGTTCAAAGATTTTCTTGACCATGGTTTGAAAGAAGTATTTGAAGATGTACTTCCTATCTCAAACTTTACAGATACAATGGAGCTAGAGTTTGTTGGTTATGAAATTAAAGAATCTAAATACACTTTAGAAGAAGCACGTATCCATGATGCCAGCTATTCTGCACCTATTTTTGTGACTTTCCGTTTAATCAATAAAGAAACCGGCGAAATCAAGACGCAAGAGGTCTTCTTTGGCGATTTCCAATCATGACAGAAATGGGAACATTTATCATCAACGGTGGTGAGCGGATTATCGTATCACAGCTCGTTCGTTCTCCAGGTGTTTACTTCAATGATAAAGTAGACAAAAATGGGAAGGTTGGGTATGGTTCCACCGTCATTCCAAACCGTGGAGCTTGGTTAGAGTTGGAAACGGACTCAAAAGATATTGCCTACACTCGGATTGACCGTACCCGTAAGATTCCGTTTACGACACTTGTTCGTGCACTTGGTTTCTCTGGTGATGATGAAATCTTTGATATTTTCGGTGATAGCGATCTCGTTCGCAACACGATTGAAAAAGATATCCACAAAAATCCAATGGATTCACGTACAGATGAAGCGCTGAAAGAAATCTATGAACGTCTTCGTCCAGGTGAGCCTAAAACAGCTGATAGCTCACGTAGTCTATTGGTCGCTCGTTTCTTTGATCCACATCGTTATGACTTGGCGGCAGTTGGTCGTTATAAAATCAATAAAAAATTAAACATTAAAACACGTTTGTTAAATCAAACGATTGCAGAGCCTTTGGTAGATCCAGAAACAGGTGAAATCTTGGTTGAAGCTGGAACGGTTATGACGCGTAATGTCATTGATAGTATTGCAGAATACTTGGACGGTGATTTGAATAAAATCACTTATATTCCAAATGATGCAGCCGTGTTGACAGATCCAGTCGTTCTTCAAAAATTCAAAGTAGTGGCGCCAACTGATCCAGATCGCGTGGTGACTATTATTGGTAATGCTAACCCAGGTGATCGAGTTCATACGATTACGCCAGCAGATATTTTGGCTGAGATGAATTACTTCTTGAACCTCGCTGAAGGGCTGGGTCGTGTGGATGATATTGACCACTTGGGAAATCGTCGGATTCGTGCCGTTGGTGAATTGCTTGCTAACCAAGTACGTCTTGGATTGTCTCGTATGGAGCGTAATGTTCGCGAGCGCATGAGTGTGCAAGATAATGAAGTGTTGACACCGCAACAAATCATTAACATCCGCCCAGTCACAGCGGCGATTAAAGAATTCTTTGGTTCCTCTCAATTGTCTCAATTTATGGATCAACATAACCCACTGTCTGAATTGTCTCACAAACGTCGTTTGTCAGCCTTGGGACCTGGTGGTTTGACTCGTGACCGTGCTGGATATGAAGTGCGTGACGTGCACTACACCCACTATGGACGTATGTGTCCGATTGAAACACCTGAAGGACCAAACATTGGTTTGATCAATAACTTGTCTTCTTATGGTCATTTGAATAAATATGGTTTTATCCAAACGCCTTACCGTAAAGTGAATCGTGAAACAGGTCTGGTCACTAATGAAATCGTTTGGTTGACAGCGGATGAAGAAGATGAATTTATCGTAGCGCAAGCAAATTCTAAATTAACAGAAGATGGTCGTTTTGCAGAAGCGATTGTCATGGGACGTCACCAAGGGAACAACCAAGAATTTCCTTCAGATCAAGTAGACTTCATGGATGTATCGCCTAAGCAGGTAGTTGCGGTTGCGACGGCTTGTATTCCTTTCCTTGAAAATGACGACTCAAACCGTGCTCTCATGGGTGCCAACATGCAACGTCAAGCAGTACCGTTGATTGATCCGCATGCACCATATGTTGGTACTGGTATGGAATACCAAGCAGCTCACGACTCTGGTGCGGCGATTATTGCCCAACACGACGGTAAAGTTGTATATTCTGATGCAGCCAAAGTTGAAGTTCGTCGTGAAGATGGCTCACTTGATGTCTATCATATTACGAAATTCCGCCGTTCAAACTCTGGTACTTCTTACAACCAACGTACGCTGGTAAAAGTTGGCGATACAGTTGAAAAAGGTGACTTTATCGCAGACGGACCTTCTATGGAAAAAGGTGAAATGGCACTTGGACAAAATCCAATCGTTGCTTATATGACATGGGAAGGTTACAACTTTGAAGATGCCGTTATCATGAGTGAGCGTTTAGTGAAAGACGATGTTTACACATCTGTTCACTTGGAGGAATTTGAATCAGAAACACGTGATACAAAGCTTGGACCTGAAGAAATTACGCGCGAAATTCCAAACGTCGGTGAAGATGCTTTGAGAGACCTTGACGAAATGGGAATTATCCGCATTGGTGCTGAGGTAAAAGAAGGCGACATTCTTGTCGGTAAAGTAACGCCGAAAGGTGAAAAAGACTTATCTGCTGAAGAACGCCTGCTTCATGCAATTTTCGGTGATAAATCTCGTGAAGTACGTGACACATCTCTTCGTGTACCACATGGTGGTGCAGGGGTTGTCCGTGATGTGAAAATCTTTACTCGTGCGAACGGTGATGAATTGCAATCTGGTGTCAACATGTTGGTGCGTGTTTACATTGCTCAAAAACGAAAGATCCGCGTTGGGGATAAGATGGCCGGACGCCACGGAAATAAAGGGGTTGTTTCCCGTATCGTTCCAGTTGAGGATATGCCGTATCTTCCAGACGGAACACCAGTAGACATCATGTTGAACCCACTTGGGGTGCCATCACGTATGAATATCGGACAGGTTATGGAGCTTCACCTCGGTATGGCTGCTCGCAACCTTGGCATTCACATTGCAACACCAGTATTTGACGGGGCTAGCTCAGATGATCTTTGGGAAACCGTTCGTGAAGCTGGCATGGATAGTGACGCCAAGACGATTCTTTATGATGGACGTACTGGTGAGCCATTTGATAATCGTGTGTCCGTTGGTGTCATGTACATGATCAAACTTCACCACATGGTCGATGACAAGCTCCATGCCCGTTCAGTTGGTCCTTATTCAACCGTTACGCAACAACCTCTTGGTGGTAAAGCGCAGTTCGGTGGACAACGTTTTGGAGAAATGGAAGTTTGGGCTCTTGAAGCCTACGGTGCTTCTAACGTCCTTCAAGAAATCTTGACTTACAAGTCAGATGATATCAATGGTCGTTTGAGAGCTTATGAAGCCATTACCAAAGGTAAGCCAATTCCAAAACCAGGTGTTCCAGAATCCTTCCGTGTCCTTGTGAAAGAATTGCAATCACTTGGTCTTGACATGCGTGTCCTTGATGAAGACGACAATGAAGTCGAACTTCGTGACTTGGATGAAGGTATGGATGATGATGTGATTCATGTAGACGATCTTGAAAAAGCACGTGAAAAAGCAGCGCAAGAAGCAAAAGCCGCTTTTGATGCTGAAGGGAAAGAATAAGAACTGATTCAATAGATAATAAAGAAAGGTAAGAAATAGTGGTTGATGTAAATCGTTTTCAAAGTATGCAAATCACCCTAGCTTCTCCTAGTAAAGTCCGCTCTTGGTCTTATGGGGAAGTGAAGAAACCTGAAACAATTAACTACCGCACACTAAAACCAGAACGCGAAGGGCTTTTTGATGAAGTCATCTTTGGTCCTACGAAAGACTGGGAATGTGCGTGTGGAAAATATAAACGGATTCGTTATAAAGGAATCATTTGTGATCGTTGTGGTGTTGAAGTAACTCGTACCAAAGTTCGTCGTGAACGCATGGGACATATTGAGTTAAAGGCACCTGTCTCTCATATTTGGTATTTTAAAGGAATCCCAAGCCGTATGGGTCTGACCTTGGACATGAGCCCTCGTGCCCTTGAAGAAGTCATCTATTTTGCAGCTTATGTGGTGATTGATCCAAAAGATACGCCACTTGAGCATAAATCCATTATGACAGAGCGGGAATATCGTGAACGCTTACGAGAATATGGTCAAGGTTCCTTTGTTGCAAAAATGGGTGCTGAAGCAATTCAAGATCTCTTGAAACAAGTAGATTTGGAAAAAGAAATTGCAGAGCTCAAAGATGAATTAAAAACGGCAACTGGTCAAAAACGTGTCAAGGCTATTCGTCGTTTGGATGTTTTAGATGCCTTCCAAAAATCTGGTAACAAGCCAGAATGGATGGTCTTAAACATCTTGCCAGTTATTCCGCCAGACTTACGTCCAATGCTTCAGTTGGACGGTGGACGTTTTGCCTCTTCTGACCTCAATGATCTCTACCGTCGTGTTATCAATCGGAATAATCGTTTGGCACGTCTTTTGGAACTAAATGCTCCTGGAATCATCGTGCAAAATGAAAAGCGGATGTTGCAAGAAGCGGTTGATGCTTTGATTGACAATGGTCGTCGTGGTCGTCCTATTACTGGACCAGGAAGCCGTCCGCTCAAATCATTGAGCCACATGCTCAAAGGGAAACAAGGACGTTTTCGTCAAAACTTGCTCGGAAAACGGGTTGACTTCTCAGGACGTTCGGTTATTGCGGTAGGTCCGACACTCAAGATGTACCAATGTGGTGTGCCACGTGAAATGGCTATTGAACTCTTCAAACCATTTGTCATGCGTGAAATTGTCGCGCGTGATATTGTGCAAAATGTCAAAGCTGCTAAACGCTTGGTGGAACGGAATGATGAACGCATCTGGGATATTTTAGAAGATGTGATTAAAGAACACCCAGTGCTCCTTAACCGCGCACCGACACTTCACAGATTAGGGATTCAGGCTTTTGAGCCAGTCTTGATTGACGGGAAGGCTCTTCGTTTGCACCCACTTGTGTGTGAGGCTTATAATGCCGACTTTGACGGAGACCAAATGGCTATCCATGTGCCCTTGTCAGAAGAAGCTCAAGCAGAAGCACGGATTCTCATGCTGGCAGCCGAACACATCCTCAATCCAAAAGACGGTAAGCCAGTAGTAACCCCTTCACAAGATATGGTCTTGGGGAACTACTACCTGACTATGGAAGAAGCTGGTCGTGAAGGAGAAGGAATGGTCTTTAAAGACCGTGATGAAGCTGTAATGGCTCTCCGTAATGGCTATGTTCACTTACATACGCGTGTTGGGATTGCAACGGATAGTTTAAACAAACCATGGACAGAAAATCAAAAACACAAGATCCTCTTGACAACAGTGGGTAAGATTCTTTTTAATGATATCATGCCAGATGAATTGCCATATTTGCAAGAGCCAAATGCTTCAAACATGGCAGAAGGTGTGCCAGCTAAGTATTTCTTAGAATCTGGTCAAGATGTCAAAGAAGCTATCAGTAAGCTAGAATTAAATGTACCATTCAAGAAGAAAAATCTTGGAAATATCATTGCTGAAATCTTCAAACGTTTCCGTACAACTGAAACATCTGCTTTCCTTGACCGTCTGAAGGATCTCGGCTATCATCATTCAACGTTAGCAGGCTTGACAGTAGGGATTGCTGATATTCCGGTCGTTGAAGATAAGGCAGAAATTATCGAAGAGTCTCACAAACGTGTGGAACAAATCACCAAACAATTCCGCCGTGGTATGATTACAGACGATGAACGCTACAATGCAGTTACTGCTGAATGGCGTGCAGCTCGTGAAAAATTGGAAAAACGTTTGGTTGCCAACCAAGATTCTAAGAACCCAATCGTTATGATGATGGACTCTGGAGCCCGTGGTAACATTTCTAACTTCTCACAACTTGCTGGTATGCGTGGTTTGATGGCCGCTCCTAATGGCCGCATCATGGAATTGCCTATTCTATCTAACTTCCGTGAAGGTTTGTCTGTTTTGGAAATGTTCTTCTCTACTCACGGTGCTCGTAAAGGGATGACTGATACAGCCCTTAAAACAGCTGACTCAGGTTATCTGACTCGCCGTTTGGTTGATGTGGCGCAAGATGTGATTATCCGTGAAGATGACTGTGGAACCGATCGTGGTCTTGTTATCCGCTCAATTACTGATGGTAAAGAAATGATTGAGCCATTAGAAGAACGCTTGATTGGTCGTTATACGAAGAAATCTGTTAAACATCCTGAAACAGGCGAAGTCATCGTTGGTCCAGACGTATTGATTACAGAAGATATGGCGCATGAGATTGTTAGCGCTGGTGTCGAAGAAGTCACTATTCGCTCTGTCTTTACATGTAATACACGTCATGGAGTTTGCCGTCGTTGTTACGGTATCAACTTGGCAACGGGTGATGCGGTTGAAGTCGGTGAGGCAGTCGGAACGATTGCTGCCCAATCTATCGGTGAACCTGGTACACAGCTTACAATGCGTACTTTCCACACGGGTGGTGTTGCCTCTAATACCGATATCACACAAGGTCTTCCTCGTGTCCAAGAAATCTTTGAAGCCCGCAATCCGAAAGGGGAAGCAGTTATTACTGAAGTTAAAGGCGAAGTGACTGCAATTGAAGAAGATGCTTCTACTCGGACTAAGAAAGTCTTTGTCAAGGGTGCAACCGGTGAAGGAGAATACGTTGTACCATTTACAGCTCGTATGAAAGTGGCTGTAGGTGACCAAGTTTCTCGCGGGGCAGCATTAACAGAAGGTTCTATCCAACCGAAACATTTATTGGCTGTTCGTGATGTCTTGTCTGTTGAGACTTACCTGCTAGCTGAAGTGCAAAAAGTTTACCGCAGTCAAGGGGTAGAAATCGGTGACAAGCATATTGAAGTAATGGTTCGCCAAATGATTCGTAAGGTGCGCATCATGGATCCGGGAGATACTGATCTTCTTATGGGCACACTCATGGATATTACAGACTTTACCGATGCTAACCGAGATGTAGTTATCTCAGGCGGTGTTCCTGCGACTGCTCGCCCAGTCCTCATGGGAATTACTAAAGCATCTCTTGAAACAAATAGTTTCTTGTCAGCTGCTTCCTTCCAAGAAACCACTCGTGTCCTCACAGACGCGGCTATCCGTGGTAAGAAAGACCACTTGCTTGGTCTCAAGGAAAATGTTATCATTGGTAAAATCATCCCAGCTGGTACAGGTATGGCTCGTTACCGTAACCTTGAACCGCAAGCTGTCAATGAAGTCGAAATTATCGAAGATACAACCGTAACAGAACCTGTGGAAGAAACTACTCCAGTAGAATAATAAAGAGTCGAGCCTTCTCGGCTCTTTCGTATTTAGATTTCATATTTTAGTCAAATTATTTTGTGAAAACTTTCTTTATATCAAGAAAACTTTTAGAAAATATGATATAATAGTTTCGTATAAAATAGAAAAAGGAGTTTTTGTAACATGGCAAAACTTACTGTTAAAGACGTTGAATTGAAAGGCAAAAAAGTCCTTGTTCGCGTTGATTTCAATGTGCCGCTTAAAGACGGAGTTATCACAAACGACAACCGTATCTCAGCTGCTCTTCCAACAATCAAGTATATCCTTGAACATGGTGGACGTGCTATTCTTTTCTCTCACCTTGGACGTGTGAAAGAAGAAGCTGATAAAGAAGGAAAATCTCTTGCACCAGTTGCGGCTGATTTAGCTAAAAAATTAGGTCAAGATGTTGCTTTCCTTCCAGGAGTAACTCGTGGAGCAGAGCTTGAAGCAGCTATCAATGCCCTTAAAGACGGTGAAGTTCTTCTTGTTGAAAACACTCGTTTTGAAGATGTTGACGGCAAGAAAGAATCTAAAAACGATCCAGAACTTGGTAAATATTGGGCAAGCCTTGGAGACGGTATCTTTGTAAATGATGCATTTGGTACAGCTCACCGTGCTCACGCATCTAACGTAGGTATCTCAGCAAACGTTGAGAAAGCAGTTGCAGGTTTCCTTCTTGAAAACGAAATTGCTTATATCAAAGAAGCTGTTGAAAGTCCAGTTCGTCCATTCGTAGCAATCCTTGGTGGTTCTAAAGTATCAGACAAGATTGGTGTTATCGAAAATCTTCTTGAAAAAGCTGATAAAGTGCTTATCGGTGGTGGTATGACGTATACTTTCTACAAAGCACAAGGTATCGAAATCGGTAACTCACTTGTAGAAGAAGATAAGTTGGAGGTTGCAAAAGCTCTGCTTGAAAAAGCAAACGGTAAATTGATTTTGCCAGTTGACTCGAAAGAAGCAAATGCTTTTGCGGACTACACTGAAGTGAAAGATACTGACGGTGAAGCAGTAGATCCTGGCTTCCTTGGTTTGGATATCGGTCCTAAATCAATCGCTAAATTTGACCAAGAATTAACTGGTGCGAAAACAGTTGTTTGGAATGGTCCAATGGGTGTCTTTGAAAATCCTGACTTCCAAGCTGGTACAATCGGTGTCATGGATGCTATCGTGAAACAACCAGGCGTGAAATCTATTATCGGTGGTGGTGACTCAGCAGCGGCAGCTATCAACCTTGGTCGTGCAGACAAATTCTCATGGATTTCTACAGGCGGAGGCGCAAGCATGGAGCTTCTTGAAGGTAAAGTATTGCCAGGATTGGCTGCTCTTACAGAAAAATAAGGCGGTCAGTCAGAGATCTATGATTTCGTTGAGTCTCATTTCTGATTTTTAGGGGACAACTTCAACTCATCCACTGGAAGAGTTGAACCCTGCAAGGTTGAATAGGTTGGTCACGAGCTTAGCGAAGTGAACTGCCATTCAGCTATTGCGCTATAAGTAGATGAAAAGAGCTGGATGTCAGCTCTTTTCTAGTGCACACGCTAGATTTTCTGCGAAACGAAGTGAGCTAAGAAAATCAGTGGAGGTAAAGATAAAGTACTGCCAGCTCTTGCAGCACTTACGGAACAATAATTCTAAAGGAGACTGGAACAAAAAATTTCCAGTCTCAAATTTATGTAATCATAAATGATGACTGCAGTAGCTGATTGCTCACAGCAGTACTTGAAGGTTGCAGTTAGGATTTGTGGCACAAGCTTCAACCTTTTAGAATGAAAAGAAATTGTTTTCATTTCTTGTAATCATTATTATCTTTTCTCTAAAATATGTTAGAATAAAGGTAAAAGGAAATGCGTGAATGGGTTATTTTAAAAAGTATAAGTTTGATAAGTCGAAATTTAAATTAGGAATGCGAACCTTTAAAACGGGGGTCGCGGTTTTTATTGTTCTTCTTATCTTTGGGCTTTTTGGTTGGAAAGGATTGCAGATTGGTGCTCTGACAGCTGTTTTCAGTTTGCGTGAAGATTTTGATAAGAGCGTCCATTTTGGAACCTCTCGTATTTTAGGAAATAGTATTGGTGGTTTGTATGCCTTGCTCTTCTTTCTCATCAATAACCTGTTTCATGAGCAGTTTTGGGTGACCTTACTGGTCGTTCCTATTTGTACGATGTTAACGATTATGACAAATGTTGCTATGAACAACAAAGCGGGAGTGATTGGTGGTGTTTCTGCCATGCTGATTATTACTTTATCTATTCCAACAGGAGAGACGGTTTTATATGTATTTGCACGTGTCTTTGAGACTTTCATGGGGGTTTTCGTTGCCATGCTGGTCAATTCTGATGTGGATCGCTTGCGGAAAGTATTGAAATTAAAAAACGAAGAATAATGTCAGAAAATATAACATGGGTTCTTGACATAGAAATTTTTTCAGATTATAATAGAGCATAAGAAAGGAATTTGCAATGAAGGAAAAAGAATTTCGTCGCAATATGGCTGTTTTTCCCATTGGTAGCGTTATGAAATTGACGGATTTGACAGCACGTCAGATTCGTTATTATGAAGATCAAGAATTGATCAAGCCTGATCGAAATGAAGGAAATCGCCGCATGTATTCATTAAATGATATGGATCGCTTGTTGGAGATTAAAGATTACATTTCAGAAGGTTACAATATTGCTGCGATTAAGCGAAAATATGCCGAGCGCGAAGCGAAATACAAGAAGCCGGTGAGTGAGAAAGACGTTCGTCGAGCCCTTCATAAAGACATTTTACAACAAGGTCGCTTTGCTTCTTCCCTTCCACCATTTGGTCGTATGCATTGACCAATATCAATTTTTTTAAATTTCATAAGGAGATACTCATGCCAATTACAGTAGCTGACATTCGTCGCGAAGTGAAAGAAAAAAATGTTACCTTTATCCGTTTGATGTTTTCAGACGTTCTGGGAACGATGAAAAACGTTGAAATTCCAGCGACAGATGAACAGCTGAATAAAGTTTTATCCAACAAAGTGATGTTCGATGGTTCTTCTATCGAAGGTTTTGTGCGTATCAATGAGTCAGATATGTACCTGTATCCCGACTTGGATACATGGACTGTTTTCCCTTGGGGAGACGAAAATGGAAGTGTCGCAGGATTGATTTGTGATGTCTATACGACGGAAGGAACGCCTTTTAAAGGGGATCCGCGTGGAAATTTGAAACGCGCTTTACGTCACATGGAAGAATTAGGATTCAAATCCTTTAATTTAGGTCCTGAGCCAGAATTTTTCTTATTTAAACTTGATGAGAATGGTGATCCAACTCTTGAGGTAAATGATAAGGGTGGCTATTTTGACCTTGCTCCGACTGACCTGGCTGACAATACTCGCCGTGAAATCGTTAATGTCCTTACAACAATGGGATTTGAAGTAGAAGCCAGTCACCATGAGGTAGCTATCGGTCAGCACGAAATTGACTTTAAATACGATGAAGTTCTCCGTGCCTGTGATAAGATTCAGTTGTTTAAGCTGGTTGTTAAGACAATTGCCCGCAAGCATGGTTTGTACGCTACTTTTATGGCAAAACCAAAATTTGGTATTGCTGGTTCAGGTATGCACTGTAACATGTCGCTCTTTAATCAAGACGGTCAGAATGCTTTCTTTGATCCAGAAGATCCAAATGGCATGCAATTATCAAAAACTGCTTATTATTTCCTTGGTGGTCTGATTAAGCATGCTTACAATTATACAGCTATCATGAACCCGACTGTCAACTCTTATAAACGTTTGGTTCCGGGTTATGAAGCTCCTGTGTATATTGCTTGGGCAGGACGGAATCGTTCTCCACTTGTTCGCGTGCCAGCTTCACGCGGTATGGGAACACGTTTGGAATTGCGTTCTGTTGACCCAATGGCTAATCCTTATATTGCTATGGCTGTTCTTCTTGAAGTTGGACTTCATGGGATTGAAAATAAAATTGAAGCACCTGCTCCGATTGAAGAAAATATCTATGTCATGACAGCAGAAGAGCGCAAAGAAGCGGGTATTACAGACCTTCCTTCTACTCTACATAATGCGGTGAAAGCACTGACAGAAGATGAAGTTGTAAAAGCTGCACTTGGGAACCATATTTATACAAGTTTTGTAGAAGCAAAACGCATCGAATGGGCAAGCTATGCCACTTTTGTTTCCCAATGGGAAGTAGATAACTATCTTGATTTGTATTAATAAATTGGGAGCGAGGCTTAGAAAAAGTCTCGTTTTCTTATCTGATGAATGAAAAACGACTAATCAGAATAATGACACTTTTTTCTACAGTTTTGAGCAAATGGCGAAAAAACTTGTATAATGGAGCATATTTATTGAAAATTATGACATTTTCGGTATAATAAACAGAACAAAGGGAGGTGAAGCAGGTGTATCGTGTTATTGAAATGTATGGCAAAGATGAACCGTGGTGGTTTTTCGATGGCTGGGAAGCTAATATCGTATCAGTACAGCATTTTGATAACTATTATGCTGCTTTAAAATATTATAAACTCCAATGGCTGAAGTTGGCAGATGCTTTTCCTTTCTACAAAAGTCGAAGTGATTTGATGTCTATTTTTTGGGATGCAGGAGATTTGCGTTGGTGCGAGGAATGTGGCGACTCTGTTCAGCAGTATCATTCTCTCGCTCTGTTAGAAAATGATACTGTTATTCCCAAAGAAAAAATGCAGCCGGGTTACAATAAACAAAATAGTGAAGAGGAACATCGTGCCTGCTCTCTAACATTTAAATAATTTGCAAAATGGTGATTTTTTCACCATTTTTTATTTTCTTCTGCGAATAGTATAAAGTGAGGAGGAGATATGGTTCAAAACATTGCACAGGCTATTATTTGCCAAGCTAAAAAAGAGCAGGCTCAGGACATTTATTTTGTTCCAAGGGAAAATATGTATGAGCTATACATGCGAATTGGAGATGAACGGCGCTTTATCCAACAGTATGCATTTGAAGAGATGGCAGCAGTAATTAGTCATTTTAAGTTTACCGCTGGGATGAATGTCGGCGAAAAACGTAGAAGCCAGTTAGGATCTTGTGATTATCAATATGGTGATAAGAAAACGTCATTACGACTGTCAACAGTAGGGGATTATCGTGGATACGAAAGTCTGGTGATTCGTTTATTGCATGATGAAGAGGCAGAGTTGAAGTTTTGGTTTGCTCAAATCCCAGAGTTAAAAGAACGCTTCAAACAACGAGGGCTTTATCTTTTTTCGGGACCGGTAGGAAGTGGTAAAACTACTCTCATGCACCAGTTGGCTCAAGAGCGTTTTGCCGATCAGCAAATCATGTCAATTGAAGATCCGGTTGAAATCAAACAAGCAGGGATGTTACAGCTGCAGCTGAACGAAGCGATTGGTTTAACTTATGAAAGTTTGATTAAACTTTCTCTTCGGCATCGACCAGATTTATTGATTATCGGAGAGATTCGTGATGCGGAGACAGCAAGGGCAGTTGTTCGAGCTAGCTTAACGGGAGTGACTGTTTTTTCAACTATTCATGCTAAAAGCGTACGAGGTGTCTATGAACGGTTGCTGGAGTTGGGAGTGACAGAAGCAGAGCTGAAAATTGTTTTGCAAGGAATTTGCTACCAACGGTTAATTGCGAAAGGAGGAATAGTGGATTTTGTCAGTGAAAGGTATCAAGAGCATGAGCCAAGTGACTGGAATAAGCAGATTGATCAGCTTTATGCAGCAGGACATGTCACTTTTGAGCAGGCAGAAACGGAAAAAATTATCCATAGTTAGGCAGAAAAAAGTCGTAGAGTTGCTGAATAATCTTTTTTCTAGCGGCTTTCATTTAGCAGAAATGATTGATTTTTTGAAGCGGAGTGCCCTCCTAGAAAAAACCTATGTGGAAAAGATGAAAGAGGGTTTAGCAACAGGAAAACCTTTTCAGAAATTATGGCTAGTTTAGGATTTTCAGATAGTGTTGTCACTCAGCTTTCACTGGCAGAGCTACATGGGAATCTCTCACTCAGCCTGACTAAGATTGAGGAATACTTGGAAAATGTCTCAAAAGTCAAGAAAAAGTTAATTGAGGTAGCCACTTATCCATTCATTTTACTTATTTTTTTAGTATTCATTATGTTAGGGCTGCGCAATTATTTACTTCCGCAGTTAGAACGCCAAAATAGTGCAACGCAGCTGATTAGTCAGTTGCCGCAAATTTTTCTGGGTTCACTAGTAGTAGTCCTTGTTTTGTTAGCGATAGGTTTTTATTGGTTTAGAAAAAGCTCAAAAATAGTAGTGTTTAGCTTCTTGGCTCGACTTCCTTTTTGTGGAACTTTTATTCAAACCTATTTGACAGCTTATTATGCGAGAGAATGGGGGAATATGATTGGTCAAGGTTTAGAACTTAGTCAGATTTTTCAAATGATGCAAGGGCAACGCTCTGCTATGTTTCAAGAAATTGGAAAAGATTTAGAAATTGCGTTGCAAAATGGTCAGGAATTTTCACAAGTAGTGAAATATTATCCGTTTTTTAAAAAGGAATTGGGCTTGATAATTGAATACGGTGAAGTGAAATCCAAATTGGGGTGTGAATTAGAAGTTTATGCCCAAAAAACATGGGAGACATTTTTTAAACGTGTTCATCAAGCGATGAATGTCATTCAACCACTAGTGTTTGTCTTTGTGGCTCTAATGATTGTATTGTTGTATGCAGCCATGTTGCTGCCAATTTATCAAAATATGGAGGTTCAATTATGAAAAAATTAAAAAGTTTGAAGGTTAAAGGTTTTACTTTAGTAGAAATGTTAGTCGTACTTCTTATCATCAGTGTTTTGATGCTCTTATTTGTACCGAATTTGACCAAGCAAAAAGAAGCTGTAACGGAAAAAGGAAATGCAGCGGTGGTAAAAGTTGTGGAAAGCCAAGCGGAGCTGTTTGAGGTCAATCACACCAATGAAAAAGCGACACTCTCAAAATTAGTCAACGAAGGCACGATTACAGACAAGCAGGCAGCATCTTATAAGGCTTACTATGCGAAACATACAAAAGAAGCTCGTTCTGTTGCAGATTAAGGGATTTACGCTTTTGGAAAGTTTGCTGACATTATTTATAACGAGTTTCTTATTGCTTGCGGTGTCGGGCTCTGTTCGTTCTTCTTTTGAACAGGTGGAAGAGAAGATTTTCTTTCTGGAGTTTGAGCATTTTTATCGGGAAAGTCAGAAGTTGAGTAGTTCAGCTCAAATTCAGTTGGACATGAATTTTTCTCGCGAGAGGATTTCCAATGGTTACAACCATTTGGCGGTTCCTCGCTCGATTCAAGCGCCAGAAGATTTGACGCTTCATTTTGATAAGGCTGGAGGCAATTCATCGCTCGGAAAGATTGTCTTTCAGACAAAAAAGCAGACAATTACGTATCAATTATATCTAGGAAATGGGAAATTTAAGAAAACAACACGTTAAAGGAACGATTTTATTAGAGGCGCTGCTGGCTTTGGCTGTTTTTGCGACAATTGTGACCCTGTTGTTGGGACAAATTCACCAGTCTCGAAAAGCAGAAAATGACTTGCTTAGAGAAGAAGAAGTTTTAAGGGTAGCTAAAATGGCTTTGCAAACAAAGCAAAGTCATCTGACAATGAACGGTATTGAAGTGCGTGTTGAAACAAGTCAACAAGGTATTCAGATTTATCATGGGAAGGAGCTGATTCTCGGTGTTCAAGGCAAATAAAGTGAAAGCTTTTACCCTTTTAGAGGCTCTGATTGCCCTCTTTGTCATTAGTGGAAGTGTGTTGCTGTTTCAATCTATGACGCGCCTTCTAGCTTCTGAAGTCCAAGCTCGTCAACACAGTGAACAACGAGAATGGCTTTTGTTTGCAGATCAACTAGAAGCAGAGTTGGCTCGTTCTTCATTTGAAAAGGTGGAGAATAATCGTTTATATATGAAACAGGACGGCAAGGTGATTGCATTTGGAAAGTCAAGTGGACAGGATTTCAGAAAAACCAATGCGAATGGGAAAGGTTACCAGCCGATGGTTTATGATGTAAAAAAAGCAGAAATCTCACAGAAAAATGAGCTGATTCATGTTAGACTGACGTTTAGGCGAGGATTGGAAAGGGAGTTTGTCTATCGTGTGGAAACAGAAAGTTAAAGCGGGCATTATGCTCTATGCACTCTTTATGGCGGCAGTTTTTAGCTTGCTTTTGCAATTTTACCTTCATCGGCAAACTGCTAATCATAGGAATTTCACCCTAAACCGAGAACGAATACAGGCTTATGCAATGGCTCTTCTAGCTAACGAAAATTCTAAGCAAAGGGAATTTGATAAAGGGTATGTCCGAGACCAAAAGAGTGAGAAAGAGCTCATCCTGACAGTAACAATGAAGACTGGTCGCCGTTATCAATTTTCTTTTCC
Source organism: Streptococcus sp. HMSC071H03 (assembly GCF_001813035.1). NCBI lineage: Bacteria > Bacillati > Bacillota > Bacilli > Lactobacillales > Streptococcaceae > Streptococcus > Streptococcus sp. HMSC071H03. Next base: position 30,147 of record NZ_KV811176.1, read on the forward strand.
AGCTGAAAAAGAAAAGCAGATGGATAAAAGATTGAATAAATAAATGGTGTGCATGTAACAGAGTACACTCGCAAAAAAAACTAAATTTTGGTATGATAGGGAGCGGAGGATACTATGAATTTTGAAAAAATTGAACAGGCTTATACGCTCTTGTTAGAAAATGTCCAAGAAATCCAAAATGATCTTTTAACGAGCTTTTATGATGCTTTGATAGAGCAAAATGGCAGCTATTTGGACGGGGATATCGAACTAGATAGTGTTCGGCAGAACAATGAAAAACTGAAAGCGTTGAAATTAAGTAAAGAAGAATGGCGTCGAGCCTACCAATTTTTGCTGATGAAAGCAGCTCAAACAGAGCCTTTGCAAGCCAATCATCAATTTACTCCAGATTCTATCGGGTTTATCTTAACTTTTCTCATTGACCAATTGAGTAAAAAAGAACACATTGATATTTTGGAAATTGGTAGCGGAATGGGGAATTTAGCAGAGACCATTCTCAATAATACAAAGAAAAATGTGGATTATCTAGGACTGGAATTGGACGATCTGCTAATTGATATATCAGCCAGTATCGCAGATGTGATGGATGCAAAAGTTAGTTTTGTGCAAGGTGATGCAGTGCGTCCGCAAGTATTGAAAGAAAGCGATGTGATTATCAGTGATTTACCAGTTGGCTTTTATCCTGATGATAACATTGCGATGCGCTATGAAGTGGCTAGTAGACAGGAGCATACTTATGCTCATCATTTGTTAATGGAACAATCGCTCAAGTATCTCAAATCGGATGGTTATGCTATTTTCCTTGCACCGAATGATTTATTGACTAGTTCGCAAAGTGATTTATTGAAGAAATGGCTACAAAAGCATGCACAAATAGTTGCAATGATTGCGTTACCAGAGTCTCTTTTTGGAAATGCAGCATACGCTAAAACAATTTTTGTACTGAAAAAGCAAGATGAACAAGCTATCCAACCATTTGTTTATGCTTTATCTGATTTGCAGAATCAAGCGGATTTATTGACATTTAGCGAAAAGTTTCAAAATTGGAGCCAAGAAAGTGAAATTTAAACAAGTTTTTGATATAATAAATGAAAACGCTTAAAAGAGGTAATTTATGTCAAAAACAATTTCAATCAATGCTGGAAGTTCAAGTCTAAAATGGCAATTATACGAAATGCCAGCTGAAAAGGTTATTGCCAAAGGGCTGATTGAACGGATTGGTCTCAAGGACTCCATTTCAACAGTAAAATTTGATAGTCGTGCAGAAAAGCAAATTTTAGATATTGATGATCATACGCAAGCTGTAAAAATTTTGTTAGATGACTTGATGCGCTTTGGTATTATCAAATCCTATGAAGAAATCACAGGTGTTGGACATCGTGTCGTTGCAGGTGGTGAATACTTTAAAGAATCTGCACTTGTTGATAGCGAAGAAGTGATTCAAAAAGTAGAAGAATTAGCGCTTCTTGCACCACTTCATAACAAAGCAAATGCAGCAGGAATTCGTGCCTTTAAAGAATTGTTGCCAGACATTACAAGTGTCGTTGTGTTTGATACGTCTTTCCATACAACAATGCCAGAAAAAGCCTATCGTTATCCATTACCGACTAAGTACTATACGGAGAACAAGGTTCGCAAATATGGCGCTCATGGTACAAGTCATCAGTATGTTGCCAAGGAAGCCGCCAAAACGCTTGGTAAGCCACTTGAAGAGTTGAAGCTAATTACTTGTCATATTGGGAATGGCGCTTCTATTACAGCGGTTGATAAAGGAATTTCTGTAGATACTTCAATGGGCTTTACTCCGCTAGGTGGCGTGATGATGGGAACTCGCACAGGGGATATTGACCCGGCTATCATTCCTTATTTGATAGAGCATACAGAAGATTTTAATACACCAGAAGACATCAATTATATTTTAAACAAACAGTCTGGGCTTCTAGGAGTATCTGAAACATCAAGTGATATGCGCGACATTATTGCAGGAATGCATGAAGGCAATCATAATTGTAAACTGGCTTTTGACATTTTTGTTGATCGCATTCAAAAACATATCGGTCAATATTTTGCTGTTTTAAATGGTGCGGATGCGATTATTTTTACAGCTGGCATCGGAGAAAATTCTGATGAGGTGCGCGAAGCTGTTATTTCAGGTCTATCTTGGTTTGGTTGTGATATTTTACCGGGAAAAAATGTACGTGGAGCTGAAGGTATCATCTCAAGTGATGCTGCTAAGGTGAAAGTACTTGTTATTCCTACAGATGAAGAATTAGTCATTGCACGTGATGTTGAGCGATTCAAAAACCAAAAATAAAACTTGGAATTTACAAGTCATAATATTTTAGAAGAGGCTGGGGTAATCCAGTCTTTTTCATTTCTAGTTAGCAAAAATATTGATGAAGTGATTGCCTAATGTTCCTGAAATATAATATGTGAATAAAGATGTCTGAATCAACCGTACAGGTAGGAGAATGAGCTGTTTAAAAGTCTTTTGATTTCCTCTATACTTTCTTTTTGAACTATACCAATTTTCTTGTTGACAAATTCATAATAAAATTATATACTGACTTCGCTTGTTTTGGATAGTTATGATTAGACTATACCAATTTATAAAACGAAGGAGGAGATAGTAGACTTCTGAAAGTTGTTTGCTATAAATAATAGTATGTGTGGAATCGTTGGAGTTGTTGGAAATCGAAATGCAACAGATATTTTAATGCAAGGTCTAGAAAAATTAGAATACCGGGGTTATGATTCGGCTGGGATTTTTGTGACTAATGGGAAAACATCTAGTTTGGTGAAATCAGTTGGTCGCATAGCTGATCTTCGTGCAAAAATCGGGATTGACGTGGCTGGAACTGCTGGTATTGGACATACACGCTGGGCAACGCATGGAAAACCAAGCGAAAGCAATGCGCATCCGCATACTTCTCAAACGGGACGCTTTGTTTTGGTGCATAATGGTGTGATTGAAAATTATCTAGACATCAAGAACACTTATCTTGCTGGACATGACTTGAAAGGTCAAACGGATACAGAAATTGCGGTTCACTTGATTGGAAAATTTGTTGAGGAAGAGAATTTATCAGTTCTTGAAGCATTCAAAAAGGCTCTTCATATTATCGAAGGCTCTTATGCCTTTGCTTTGATGGATGCAGAAGATGCAGATACAGTTTATGTTGCCAAAAATAAATCCCCTCTTTTGGTTGGCTTAGGAGAAGGCTACAATATGGTCTGCTCGGATGCTATGGCAATGATCCGTGAAACAAGTGAATTTATGGAAATTCACGACAAAGAATTGGTTATTGTGACAAAAGACGGTGTCCAAGTGCAAGATTATGATGGCAATCCTGTTGAGCGTGAAAGTTATACAGCAGAGCTTGATTTGTCTGACATTGGTAAAGGCACTTATCCTTACTACATGTTGAAGGAAATTGATGAGCAACCAACCGTGATGCGTAAACTCATCCAAGCCTATACGGATGAGAATGAGCAAATTTCAGTAGATCCAGCTATTATCAAAGCTGTTCAAGAAGCCGATCGCTTGTATATTTTGGCGGCTGGAACTTCTTATCATGCTGGTTTTGCGACCAAGCGCATGCTGGAAGAATTGACAGACACACCGGTTGAATTGGGGATTTCTTCTGAATGGGGCTACAGATGGCCATTGCTTAGCAAGAAACCAATGTTTATCTTGATCAGCCAATCTGGCGAAACAGCCGACAGCCGTCAGGTTTTGGTCAAAGCTAATGCTATGGGAATTCCAAGTTTGACGGTGACCAATGTACCGGGTTCAACTTTGTCTCGTGAAGCGACTCACACGATGTTACTTCATGCAGGGCCAGAGATTGCAGTTGCTTCTACAAAAGCCTACACAGCACAAATTGCGACTCTAGCATTCCTTGCGAAAGCAGTTGGCGATGCCAATGGCAATGAAAAAGCAAAGCAGTTTGATTTAGTGCATGAATTATCCATTGTGGCGCAAGCCATTGAGGCTACGCTATCTGAAAAAGACAGTATTGACGAAAAAGTGCGTGATCTGCTCGCTACAACACGCAATGCTTTCTATATTGGTCGAGGGCAAGACTATTATGTTGCCATGGAAGCCAGCTTGAAATTAAAAGAAATTTCCTATATCCAGTGTGAAGGATTTGCTGCGGGAGAGTTAAAACATGGAACGATTTCCTTGATTGAAGACGGTACGCCAGTAATCGCCTTAATTTCGTCCGATGAGCAATTGGCCAGTCATACTCGTGGGAATGTATCAGAAGTGGTGGCGCGTGGTGCAAATGTCTTGACCGTTGTAGAAGAAAATGTAGCAAAAGAAGGAGACGATATTGTTTTAATGTCTGTTCATCCATATTTATCACCAATTTCTATGGTCGTGCCAACACAGTTGATTGCTTATTTTGCAACTTTGCATCGTGGACTTGACGTAGATAAACCACGGAATTTAGCTAAGTCTGTGACAGTTGAATAATACCTATGAAGAATCATCAAGTGTTGACTTGGTGATTTTTTGTTCCATTGAGATAAAGTAGAAGTCTGATTTTAAAAAATTATGTAAAATATAAAATTTTAAACTAGAAAGACTAATATTAAAGCAATTTTAAAAAATAAAAACGCAAAAATTATGTAAATTTTTTCTAAAAATCTATTGACTTTTTTGTTGTTGTAGTATATAATTACATTTGTAAACGGGAAGAAAGTCCGTTACACTCGCTCAAACAAGATGAAATTATTAGCTGTGTTCAGTTAAAAGGATTTCATCTCTATTTTGGGAGAGGATTAAAATTATGTAAAATAACAAATGAGGTACAGATATGAATAACAACTACAACAACTTTGATAATATGGATAATCTTTTCAATCAATTGATGGGAAGAATGGGCGGTTTTAATAGTGAAAATCGGCGTTATCTCATCAATGGACGTGAAGTAACACCAGAAGAATTTGCACAATACCGAGCAACGGGGAAACTGCCGAAACAAGCAGTAGAAAATCAAAATCCGCAAATGCAGGGACAAACAGGTGCTCCAAAACAAGATGGCATTTTAGCAAAATTGGGTCGCAATTTGACAGAAGAAGCGCGGCAAGATATGTTAGATCCCGTTATTGGGCGCAATAAGGAAATTCAAGAAACAGCTGAAATTCTGTCTCGTCGGACGAAGAATAATCCAGTGCTAGTCGGAGATGCTGGGGTTGGTAAGACCGCAGTTGTCGAAGGTTTGGCACAAGCGATTGTCAACGGCGATGTCCCTGCTGCTATTAAAAATAAGGAAATTATTTCTGTAGATATTTCTGGATTAGAAGCAGGTACGCAATATCGCGGTAGCTTTGAAGAAAATATTCAAAATTTGGTGTCTGAAGTGAAAGAAGCCGGCAATGTCATTCTCTTCTTTGATGAAATTCATCAAATCCTTGGTGCTGGAAGCACAGGTGGAGACAGCGGCTCTAAAGGTTTGGCAGACATTTTGAAACCAGCTCTTTCTCGCGGGGATTTAACTGTGATTGGTGCGACGACGCAAGATGAATACCGCAATACCATTTTGAAAAATGCGGCTTTGGCTCGCCGTTTCAATGAAGTAAAAGTAAATGCTCCGTCTGCAGAGGATACTTATAAGATTTTGCAAGGAATTCGTGATTTGTACGAAAAACACCACAATGTTATCTTGCCAGATGAAGTGTTAAAAGCGGCTGTGGATTATTCGATTCAATATATTCCGCAACGCAGTTTGCCAGATAAAGCAATTGACCTAGTGGATGTGACAGCGGCTCACTTAGCAGCTCAACACCCCGTTACAGATGTGCATGCAGTAGAACGTGAAATCGCAGAGCAAAAGGCCAAACAAGAAGCTGCTGTTGAAAAAGAAGATTTTGAAACGGCTTTGAATGCCAAGATGCGCATTGAAGAGCTGGAAAAGAAAATTGAAAATCATACGGAAGATATGAAAGTGACAGCGACTGTCAATGATGTGGCAGAGTCTGTAGAACGCATGACGGGTATTCCTGTTTCTCAAATGGGCAGCAGCGATATTGAGCGCTTGAAAGAGATGAATGCGCGCTTAAAGACCAAAGTCATTGGACAAAATGAAGCGGTTGAAGCGGTGGCACGTGCTATTCGGAGAAATCGTGCAGGTTTTGATGAAGGCAATCGTCCAATTGGTAGCTTCCTCTTTGTCGGACCAACTGGGGTCGGAAAAACAGAACTAGCAAAACAATTAGCGCTTGATATGTTCGGTACAAAAGACGCGATTATTCGTTTGGATATGTCTGAATACTCTGACCGCACGGCTGTGTCGAAGTTGATTGGTACAACAGCTGGCTATGTGGGCTACGACGACAATAGCAATACATTGACAGAACGTGTTCGTCGCAATCCATACTCGATCATTTTGCTGGACGAAATCGAAAAAGCTGATCCGCAAGTCATCACGCTGTTATTGCAAGTCTTGGACGATGGACGTTTGACAGACGGTCAAGGAAATACTGTCAACTTTTAAGAATACAGTTATTATTGCTACTTCTAACGCAGGATTTGGCTATGAAAGCTTTACTGGTGATGAGGAAAAGGATATGAAAATTATGGATCGGTTGAAACCATACTTCCGTCCAGAATTCTTGAACCGGTTCAATGCGGTTATTGAATTCTCACACCTTGGTAAGGAAGACTTGGCTGAAATTGTAGAATTGATGCTGGATGAAGTCAACCAAACGCTTGCTAAGAAAGACATCACTCTGACGGTAACAGATGCCGCAAAAGCTTATCTAGCAGAAGAAGGTTACGATGAAGTCATGGGTGTTCGTCCGCTTCGCCGTGTGATTGAACAACAAATCCGTGACAAAGTAACAGATTATCATCTGGATCATTTGGATGTGAAACATCTCTTAGCTGACCTGAAAGATGGTGAATTAGTCATTGAGGAAGCAACAGATGATTCAGCTACAAAAGCATAATTTTCCAGAGAAGTGGGCAGTTTCCTATGATTGTAGAACAGCTGTGGAATCCTTTGACCGGACCTGCTTAGTGACACTTCCAGTTGACGGTGCGGATGCTCGAGACGGTGAGCTGAAAGGGCTTGCTGTAACTGACGAAGAAATGGCGCGTAAGGCAGTTAACTACGTCTTTGAAACACCGGGCGGTACGATTTATCATGGTGCAGATTCGCACTTCTCAAATTATTTTGCCAAACACGGAAAAGATTTCAAGATTGATGTGGCTATTAATAACTATGGTGATAACCCAATCGGTATTCAAGATAAGATGACTTCGATTGATTTGCTTCGTATGGCTGAAAATCTGCGTGCCAAAGTTATTATTCCAGTTCATTATGATATTTGGTCTAACTTCATGGCTTCGACAGATGAGATTCTTGCCCTCTGGAAAATGCGCAAAGAGCGCTTGCAATACCAATTCCATCCATTCATTTGGGAAGTCGGTGGTAAATATACCTATCCGCAAGACAAAGACAGGATTGAATATCATCACCCACGTGGCTTTGATGATTGCTTTGAGCATGATTCAAACATTCAATTCAAGGCTTTACTATAAAAAATTAAGTGGGAATTATCCGTATACATTGCGATATGCGGATAATTTTCATATAATGATAGTGTAGAATAATTGCTACTGAAAGGGTAGTATTATAAAAGGAGAATTCAATGTCAAATTTATCTGTCAATGCCATTCGTTTTTTGGGAATTGATGCTATTGAAAAATCAAAATCTGGGCATCCAGGTGTTGTCATGGGTGCAGCACCGATGGCTTATGACTTGTTTACCAAGCAAATGCGTGTGAATCCAGAAGTACCAAATTGGTTCAATCGTGACCGTTTTATCTTGTCAGCAGGTCATGGGTCTATGTTGCTCTATGCACTTCTTCACTTGTCTGGTTTTCAAGATGTCACAATGGACGAAATCAAGAACTTCCGTCAATGGGGTTCTAAGACGCCTGGACATCCAGAATTTGGACACACGGCTGGTGTAGATGCGACCACTGGTCCACTTGGTCAAGGAATTTCTATGGCAACTGGTTTTGCGCAAGCAGAACGTTTCCTAGCTGCTAAGTATAACCGTGAAGGCTATACGATCTTTGACCACTATACGTATGTCATCTGTGGTGACGGGGACTTAATGGAAGGTGTGTCTGCTGAAGCAGCTTCTTATGCTGGACTGCAAAAGCTAGATAAGCTCATCGTTCTCTATGATTCAAACGACATCAATTTGGACGGAGAAACGAAAGATTCCTTTACAGAAAGTGTTCGTGACCGTTACAATGCTTACGGTTGGCACACAGCTTTGGTTAAAGACGGAACAGACTTGGAAGCGATCAATGCAGCGATTGAAGCCGCAAAAGTTTCTGGCAAACCTTCCTTGATTGAAGTCAAAACGGTCATTGGCTATGGCTCGCCAAATAAACAGGGAACCAATGCTGTTCATGGAGCTCCTCTTGGTGCAGAAGAAGCAGCCGCTACTCGCAAAGCTCTTGCTTGGGATTACGCACCATTTGAAATTCCAGAAGAAGTCTACGAAGATTATCGGGTTAATGTTGCAGAACGCGGCAAAGCTGCCTATGATGTTTGGGAAAAACTCGTTGAAGAATACAAACAAGCCTATCCTGACTTAGCTGATGAAGTTGCTGCCATTATTGCTGGAAAAGATCCAGTTGAGATCAAACCAGAAGATTTCCCAGTAAAAGAAACAGGTCTTTCACAAGCTACTCGTAATTCTAGCCAAGATGCTTTGAATGCTGCCGCAAAAGTTCTCCCAACTTTCCTTGGTGGCTCTGCTGACCTCGCTCATTCTAATATGACTTACATCAAAGAAGATGGCTTGCAAGATGATGCCCACCGTCTTAACCGCAATATTCAATTCGGTGTGCGTGAATTTGCTATGGGTACTATTTTGAATGGTATGGCACTTCACGGAGGACTTCGTGTTTATGGCGGTACGTTCTTTGTCTTCTCAGACTATGTTAAAGCGGCTGTTCGCTTATCAGCCCTTCAAGGCTTACCTGTGACTTATGTCTTTACGCATGACTCAATTGCAGTTGGTGAGGATGGTCCAACTCATGAACCAATTGAGCACTTAGCAGGTCTTCGTGCAATTCCAAACCTTAATGTCTTGCGCCCAGCAGATGCACGTGAAACACAGGCTGCTTGGTACTTGGCACTCAAGAGTCAAACAACTCCAACAGCTTTGGTTCTCACACGTCAAAACTTGACAGTTGAAGCTGGAACTGACTTTGACAAGGTGGCGAAAGGAGCTTATGTTGTATATGAAACAGCAAATGGTTTTGATACAATTCTTCTGGCATCTGGTTCTGAAGTTAACTTAGCTGTTGCAACTGCTAAAGAGTTGGAAGTACAAGGAGAAAAGGTTCGTGTTGTCAGCGTACCGTCAACAGACATCTTTGATGCACAAGACGCTGCTTACAAAGAAGAAATTTTACCAAATGCAGTTCGTCGCCGTGTTGCTATCGAAATGGCTGCAACCCAGTCTTGGTACAAATATGTCGGACTTGACGGAGCTGTTATCGGTATTGACAAATTCGGTGCTTCTGCCCCAGCTGCTAAGGTAATGGAAGAATATGGCTTCACCGTTGCTCATGTTGTAGAAGTTGTGAAAAATTTGAAATAGTAACTATCAAGAAGAACCGAGGCTTGCTTTGCTTCGGTTTTTCTAACTAGAAATGCTATAATGAAAATAGGAAATTTTATCTCGGAGGTGTGAAGATGACAAAGGAAAGTATGATTTATCAGCTGTTGGATGAATTGAAAATTTCTTATAATCGTCTGGATCATGAACCAATTTCTTCCGTTATTGAGGCAGCTGAAAAAGGAATTGTCTTACCGGGGCAACAGGTCAAAAATCTCTTTTTGAAAAATAAAAAGGGACGTCAATTTTATTTGGTCATTTTGCGGGACGAAAAAACGGCAGATATCAAGCATTTGGCAGAAATCCTTGATGAAAAACGATTATCATTTGCCAATGATAAGGAGCTGGAGGAGCTTTTACAGGTAGAGCCAGGTGCGGTTACACCCTTTGGGCTGCTTTTTGATAAGGAAAAGAAAGTCCAGCTGATTGTGGACGAGGAGGTTGATCCGAACTTGACCGTGGGTTTTCATCCTTTTGTCAATACAACAACGCTCAATATCGCTTATGCTGACTTTTTACGCTTTTTGGAAAAAGCAGAGCATACTGTCAAAAGAATTCGCTGCTAGTCAGGTTTAAGGAGGAATCCTTTTAGAAATTTCAGCCCTTCCTTGTAAATTCTTTAGGAATCTGCTATAGTAGATAATATATGAAATCTAAAGGAGACTAAAATGGGTAACGGTTTTTCAATTTTAATCATGTTGGTTGTGATGATGGGCTTGATGTTCTTCATGCAACGTTCTCAAAAGAAACAAGCAGACAAACGGATGGAAAGCTTGAACAAACTACAAAAAGGATATGAAGTCATTACGATTGGTGGCTTGTATGGTACGGTTGATGAAGTCGATACTGAAAAGAAAACAGTTGTCCTTGATGTAGACGGTGTTTACTTGACATTTGAATTAACAGCTATCAAGACCGTATTACCTCTCACAGAGGGAATCACAGCAGTTGCTGGTGCAGACGGAAGTGTTGATATGTCAGAAGATACAGCTATTGAAGAAGAATAGTAGTGTTTTAAGCTAGAAAAAGGGATTGGAGTTTCTCCAGTTCTTTTTATTTTTGTTTGAAAGGTTTCTTTTACAACTTTTAAGAATAATTCTTTTACTACTTTGACGTTGTCAATTAGCTATTTTGACGCCCAAGCTAACCAAGTAATAAATATTCCCTTAGCAGAATAGGAATTTAAAAAAGATAAAGCATTTAATTTTTATCGTAAAATAATGTGAAAAAGAAGTTGGAGCTAAAATTTTTATGTTTCGGCTTCTTTTTTATCTGAAATTTAGCATAAATCCCATTTTTAGAGGATTTATGATATAATGAAATGTAAAACTTTATTAGGAAAACAAGCAGATGTTTAGTTTTAAGAAAAAAGAAAAAATTGAAGTTCCGTTACAAATACCAAAACATATCGGTATTATTATGGACGGGAATGGTCGTTGGGCTAAAAAGAGAATGCAGCCGCGCGTTTTCGGACACAAGTCTGGAATGGAAGCTTTGCAAAACGTTACCATTGCAGCTAAAGAGTTGGGTGTCCAAGTATTGACGGTTTACGCTTTCTCCACAGAAAATTGGTCGCGTCCTGAAAAAGAAGTCAGCTTTATCATGAACTTGCCGGTTGAATTTTACGACCGTTATGTGCCTGAGTTGCATAGAAATAACGTAAAAATTCAAATGATTGGGGATACGGAGCGGCTGCCTAAGGCAACGTATGATGCGCTTTGCAAAGCAGAAGAATTAACGCGGCTCAACACAGGCTTGATTCTGAATTTTGCCTTGAATTATGGTGGTCGTGCTGAGATTGTTCAGGCGGTTAAAATGATTGCTCAAGATGTGTTAGACGCCAAGTTCAGTCCGGGCGAGATTGATGAAGAGATAATTGCCAATTATCTACAAACCAGCAGTCTACCTCGATTATTGCGCGATCCGGATTTGGTCATTCGAACGAGCGGAGAATTGCGTTTGAGTAATTTCTTACCTTGGCAAAGTGCATATAGTGAGCTGTATTTTACAGACATTTTATGGCCGGATTTTGATGAGAAAGCTTTGAAAGCAGCTATTGAAGAATATAGTAAACGAAATCGTCGATTTGGCGGTGTGTAGGAGAATTTATGGATAAGGATTTACAAAGACGTGTTATTTTTGGCGGAGTGGCACTTGCTATCTTCATTCCAGTTTTGATGATAGGAGGCGCTCTTCTGCAAATTGGAATGGGGCTTCTAGCCATGTTGGGTGTTCATGAATTGCTGCAAATGAAAGGGCTGAGAAGTACCACACTAGAAGGTGTCTTAGCCATGTTAGCAGGTTTTGTGCTGACGATTCCACTCGAAAACTATTTGAAATTTTTGCCGGTAGATGGAAATGTTGTGGCCTATAGTTTAGTTGTTTTTCTTCTATTAGGCTCAACTGTTCTAGGGAAAAATTACAGTTTTGAAGATGCGGCTTATCCAATCGCTGCGAGTTTTTACGTGGGAATTGGCTTCAATGCTTTGCTAGATGCACGGGTAGCTGGTTTTGACAAAGTGCTCTTAGCCTTGTTTATCGTCTGGGCAACGGATAGCGGAGCTTACTTGGTCGGACGGAGATATGGCGTACGTCGCTTAGCTCCTCATGTTTCACCAAATAAAACTGTTGAGGGCAGCCTAGGAGGCATTGCTTCAGCAGTCCTTGTAACATTTATTTTTATGTTGTTTGATAGAAACGTTGCCGCACCTCATCATATGTTTGTCATGCTTCTTTCCACAGTATTCTTTAGTATTGCAGGACAGTTTGGGGATTTGGTAGAAAGTGCGATTAAGCGCCATTTTGGAGTCAAAGATTCTGGTAAATTTATACCCGGACATGGTGGTGTGTTAGATCGTTTTGACAGCATGCTGTTTGTCTTTCCCTTGATGCATTTCTTTGGATTGTTCTAATGAGAATGGTAAAATGAAGTGGGACAGACTAACGTGATTGTTTTGTAATCACTCACAGAAAAATGAAATCTGAGAAGATGAGATAAAAAATCAATATTTCGCAAGAAGTTTATTTTGTTACTCCCCTCTGCACAGTTGACTAGGATAGTTGTTGTTCTTTCCCTAGTAAGGGATTAGAACTGCCACTCGACAGTGATTGATTGGCACTAAAGTACCTAATCAATTGTGCATAGGAACTCTAAATTGACTAAAGTTAACAGAGTTTCTCACCACTGCGTTTTGTTGTAAAAATAATATATTGTAAGAGTCTGGGGAGCGTTCATCCCAGTCTCTTTGTGAATGAACTTTATAAGGAAATCTTAAGCCGAGTGAAGTAATCTTGATTTGCTGGGTGCAATTCAGTAAGATGATCATGTCAGAAAGTAGAAAGGTTGGTGTAATGCAGTCTGGTATTATAGGAATTATCACCTTTATCATTGTTTTTGGAATTATTGTAGTTGTTCATGAGTTTGGACATTTCTATTTTGCGAAAAAATCGGGCATTTTGGTGCGGGAGTTTGCTATTGGAATGGGCCCGAAAATTTTTGCTCATATCGGAAAAGACGGTACGGCGTATACCATTCGGATGTTACCGCTGGGTGGCTATGTTCGTATGGCTGGTTGGGGCGAAGATTCGACCGAGATTAAAACCGGAACACCTGCTAGTTTGACTTTAAATGAAGCAGGTAAGGTCGTCCGAATCAACCTTTCGGGCAAGAAAATTGATCAAACCGCTTTGCCCATGAATGTGACAGGCTTTGATTTGGAAGATAAGCTTGAAATCACTGGTTTGGTACTAGATGAACAAAAGACCTATGCGGTTGACCATGACGCAACAATCGTAGAAGAAGACGGTACAGAGGTTCGGATTGCTCCGCTTGATGTGCAGTATCAAAATGCTAGTTTAGGTGGGCGCCTCATTACCAACTTTGCAGGACCGATGAACAATTTCATTTTGGGGATTGTAGCTTTTCTGTTGTTGATTTTCATGCAGGGTGGCGTTGCCAATCCCAATACAAATCACATTCGTGTCTTACAGGACGGTGCCTTGGCACAAGCTGGTGTAAAAAATAACGACCAGATTTTAAAAGTTGGTCAAGCAGAAATCAAGAATTGGTCGGATTTGACTCAAGCTGTTCAGTCTGAGACGAAAAACAGTAAAGGGCAGTCAGAACTAAATGTGACGGTTAAAAGCGGAAATATAGTTCGAGAGCTGACAGTTAAGCCTAAAAAAGAGCAAGGAAGATATCTATTAGGAGTGATGCCGGGCTTGAAATCAGATTTTCCGTCTATGATCGCGGGTGGGTTTAGCATGGCTTGGAACGCTAGTTTCCGCATCTTTGACGCTTTAAAAAATTTAATTTTCCACCCAGACATCAATAAACTAGGCGGTCCTGTGGCGATTTACAAAGCCAGTAGTGACGCTGCTAAAGGCGGAATTGAAAGTGTTATCGCTTTATTAGCTATGCTATCTCTAAATATTGGTATTTTTAATCTCATTCCTATCCCAGCGCTTGACGGTGGAAAGATTGTGCTCAATCTTCTTGAAGCCATTCGTCGCAAGCCATTGAAACAGGAAACAGAAACCTATGTCACGTTGGCAGGTGTCGCTGTTATGGTACTCCTAATGATTGCGGTGACCTGGAATGATATTATGAGAACCTTCTTTTAAAAGGTGAATTCTAAATAATAAATAAAAGGAAGAATTTATGAAACAAAGTAAAATGTTAATCCCAACACTACGTGAAATGCCTAGTGATGCACAAGTCATCAGTCATGCACTTATGCTGCGTGCGGGCTATGTCCGCCAAATTTCAGCAGGTGTTTACTCTTACTTACCATTGGCTAATCGCGTGATTGAAAAAGTAAAAAAAATCATGCGAGAAGAATTCGAAAAAATCGGTGCGGTCGAAATGTTAGCTCCAGCCCTCCTTAGTGCCGACCTTTGGCGTGAATCAGGTCGTTATGATACCTACGGTGAAGATCTTTATAAATTAAAAAATCGCGAAGGTTCAGATTTTATCTTGGGACCCACTCATGAAGAAACATTCACCGCAATTGTACGGGATTCTGTAAAATCTTATAAGCAATTACCGCTTAATCTTTATCAGATTCAGGCTAAATACCGTGATGAAAAGCGTCCTCGAAATGGCTTATTGCGGACACGTGAGTTTATCATGAAAGACGGTTATAGCTTCCATGCTAATTATGATAGCCTAGATGTGACTTACGATGAGTATAAGACGGCCTACGAGAATATTTTTACACGAAGTGAGGTTGATTTCAAAGGGATTATCGGTGACGGTGGTGCTATGGGTGGAAAGGATAGCCAAGAATTTATGGCCATTACACCTGACCGTATCGACCTTACGCGCTGGGTTGTTCTAGACAAGTCAGTCACTAGCTTTGATGAAATTCCGACAGACGTACAAGAAGCGATAAAAGAAGAATTGACGAGCTGGTTGGTGTCTGGTGAAGATACTGTTGTTTATTCGAGTGAGTCAGGATATGCTGCAAACCTTGAAATGGCAACAAATGAATACAAACCAAGCAATCGTGTTGTAGCAGAAGAGGAATTAACGCGTGTAGAAACCCCAGATTGCAAGTCAATTGATGAAGTCGCTGCTTTTCTTCATGTTGATGAAAGTCAAACAATCAAAACCTTGGTTTACATTGCTGACGAAAAGCCTATCGTGGCTCTGCTTGTCGGAAATGATCAACTGAATGAAGTGAAGTTGAAAAATTATTTGGGTGCTGATTTCTTTGAACCGGCAAGCGAAGAAGAAGTTCGTGAACTGTTTGGTGCAAACTTTGGTTCTCTTGGACCCGTTCATCTTCCAGAAAATGTTCAAATCATCGCAGATCGCAAGGTGGAGGACGTTCGCAATGCAGTTGTTGGTGCGAATGAAGACGGTTATCATTTGACAGGTGTCAATCCAGGGCGAGACTTCACAGCAGAATATGTAGATATTCGCGAGGTGCGTGAAGGAGAAGTTTCACCAGACGGACAAGGCGTTTTGAAATTTGCACGCGGCATTGAAATTGGACATATCTTTAAATTAGGAACTCGTTATTCAGAAAGCATGAATGCGACTGTTTTAGATGAAAATGGTCGTGCAGTTCCTGTCGTAATGGGCTGCTATGGTATTGGTGTCAGTCGCCTCTTATCAGCTGTTATGGAGCAACACGCTCGTCTCTTTGTCAATAAGACACCAAAAGGAGATTATCGCTATGTCTGGGGAATCAATTTTCCGAAAGAATTAGCACCATTTGATGTGCATCTAATCCCTGTAAATGTCAAAGATGAAGAAGCTCTTGCTTTGACAGAACAACTAGAAGCGGAGCTGCTCAAAGCTGGCTACGAGGTCTTGACAGATGATCGTAATGAACGCGCTGGTGTGAAATTCAGCGATAGTGACTTGATTGGCCTACCAATCCGTGTGACGATCGGGAAAAAAGCTGCTGACCGCATCGTTGAAGTCAAAATTAAAGCGACAGGTGATACCATTGAAGTGCATGTTGACAATCTTCTTGAAACACTTGCAATTTTAACGAAGGAAGATAAATAAATAGATCTAAAACAAGAGCTAAATTATCATTCAAAAAACAGGAAAAATCTTAATTGGAGACAATCCAAAAGAGATTTTGCCTGTTTTTTTGAGTTGGTACTTTGCATTGACTTGTTGGTGTGGGACAAAGAAGGACTGTTGAGGGAAATGTATTTTATTTTGCTTTCATTTTTTACTATTTGAAGATAAAAAATAACTTTTTAGGGCATCTTCTGAGGAAACCTTTGAAATATTTTATACTAAAAAGGTAGAAAAAGGAGTTGAAATGAGAAAGATAAAAAATATTCTTCAAATGAGTTTGCTAATCGTTCTGACACAGATTGCCTTGGTATTGCTGACGACGCCGTTGTCCAAAACATTGACCTTTCAGCAGTCAAGTTTTGTATTTTTGTTCATTCTATTTTCTTGTGGCTTGCTTTATTTTCGCTATTTTTCCAGAGAGTTAACAGATTTTAAATCAGAAATCTTAACGGCTCGTTATTGGCCTCTACTGCGATTATCTTATCTCATGATGGTGTTTATCAATGCGATAGGAGTTTATCTGATGATTTTAGAAGGGGCGGCAACTGTTTCAGAAAGTCAACAATTATTTATGAGCCTATTCATCCACTCCTCTCTTTTTTTGTTGGGTGTTGATGTGATAGCTCTGGTGCCTGAAGTATGGTCATTTATTATTCATTTTTTAGTTTCAAAAGACCAAGCACGAACGAGTTTTGTGATAGGGAGTTTGTTATTTATCCTTTTACGAAATCCAGCTGACTTGGCTTGTTTTATCGTTTATACGGGCTTAGGGTTTCTGTTTTCGCTCTTTATTCCCAAGCCGCTTCCTCGTTTGGAATTCTCTGTTTTCAGTCATTTGGTGCGCAATAGCTTTTCTCTTCTTTTCTTGATCATTTTTTGGTAAATTCCTTTTGTAGAAATCCCACTTCTATGATAAAATGAGAGCATTATAGATTGGATGAGAAGGACAATGATACAAAAGGAAGAACAGTTAGGATGGTTGCACCAATACCAAACAAAAGAGCCGCATTTAGGCTTAGAACGAGTAAGACGACTATTAGCATTGCGAGGTAATCCTCATTTACAAATCTCGGTCATTCACATTGCAGGTACCAATGGAAAAGGCTCAACGATTGCGCATTTACGTCAGCTATTGCAAGTAAAGAAGTTGTGTGTTGGAACATTTACATCGCCTTATCTTACTCATTATAATGAGCAAATTGCAGTCAATGGCTTGCCTATTTCAGACGAAGACTTTTATTCTTTATTGCAATCTTATCAAGAGTTATTAAAAAAGCAGGCAGATGATACGATATTGCAGGAAATAACAGAGTTTGAGATTATCACAGCATTGGCTTATGATTATTTCTGCCAGCAAGAGGTAGATGTGGTCATAATGGAAGTAGGTCTGGGTGGTTTATTGGATAGTACTAATGTGTGTCAACCGGATTTGACAGCTATTACGACAATCGGACTAGATCACATGGCTATTTTAGGTACCACACTGGCAGACATTGCAGTGCAAAAGGCAGGTATTATCAAAGAGAGGGTACCAGTGGTGACAGGCAAGATTTCTTCAGAAGCACTGGCAGTTATTCACACTATTGCTCAGCAACATCAGGCTTCTCATGTCCGCTATGGGAAAGATTATCAGGTGGAGTCTGTGCAAGTTTTAGAAGAGGGAGAAAACTTCCTCTTTTCCAATGCCTTTCGGCAGAAAGAAGACTATCAAACTGTTCTTTTGGGCATTCATCAGGTTGAAAATGCGGGACTGGCGATTGAACTGTGTGATCAATATTGCAGCGTGAAAGGTTTATCATTGTTGAGTGAAAATGAGGTGCGACGGGCATTGAAACGAACGTATTGGCCTGCTCGCTTGGAGAAAATTACAAATGCACCGTTGATTTTGCTAGATGGTGCGCACAATCCTCATGCAATGAAAGCTCTGATAGCTTCCCTAGAAAGCTATTTCCCAGATTATCAAAAGCACATTTTATTTTCTTGTATTCAGACCAAGGTCTTGGATGAAATGGTTGCTTTGTTAAAAACTGTTTCCAAATCTCAATTATTTCTCACTACATTTGAGGATTCACGGAGTTTTTCAACAGAAGAAATGCAAGGTTTGGCAAAGCGAGAAAAGTTAGCATATGTAGAGTGGTTGCCTTATTTGGAGCAATACAAAAAAGTCAAGCATGGAGAGAGAGAGCTGCTGCTCATCACAGGCTCTCTCTATTTCCTTGCAAATGTGAGAAAATATCTAATAAGCGATAGGTAAAAGGAGGTTTTCTAAATAGTTAAAATGTGATAGAATGAAAGAGCAATTCATTTGCACAGAGTAAGTGGTCTGCGTTAAGTGTGTATGGATGGGATGTTGCCATACAACGAAACATTTGTGCGGTAGACCATTGCATCCGCTGTCATTTTGACGGCTCCCGAAAGAAAAGGAGCGAATATGAGAAAAAACTCGCCTAAGTTGTCGGTGCAACTTTTGGTTGCCCTTGCTATGATTGTAGCTCTCTGCTTTGTCTTAGAGAAGTTTTCAATCTTTGTCATCCCTCGTTTGTTGAAGCTGAGCCCAGCTTTCATTGGTTATACCCTTATGGGAAGTGTCGCTGGTCCGATTTTATCTGGTCTGGTTTCTGCCGTATATGATATGCTTTCCTTTTTCTTTTTGAGTCAGGGGCAACCATTCATTATCTGGTTTACATTGATTGAAGCCTTGCAAGGTATTCTCTATGGTTATTTCTTTTATGGCAAAGAATTACGATTTGAACGGAAGAAAGACTGGCTTTGGGTGACACTAGCAACTGTCGCTGTTATGGGAGTAGGGACCTTTACCTTAACGCCCTTAGCTCTCCATTTACAATATGGAGTACCCTTTGTTGCACTATACGCTACTCGGGCATGGTCTGTTTTTGAAATTCCTTTACGAGTAGTTGTGACAATGCTCATTGTCCCACAGTTGCAACGAATCCCCGAATTACGTAAGTTAATGGGATTAAACAATAAGTGAAAAAACGAGAGCAGAAAAAGGCTGAGACATCACTGTCTACAGCCTTTTCAAATATGCATTTTTTAATAGTTTTTTATCAAATCAACGGTTGAACGATCCAATTTCTTAACAAGAGCTTGTAAGAAAGCTTGAGCTTGTAGAAAGTCGTCCATTGCGTAGAGTGTTTGATGAGAGTGGATGTAACGTGCGCAGACACCGATTGTTGTAGAAGGCACACCACCGTTTTTGAGATGAGCGGCGCCGGCATCAGTTCCACCTTTGCCACAGTAGTATTGATACTTGATGCCTGCTTCTTCTGCCGTTGTTAGAAGGAAATCTTTCATATTTGGCAACATGAGGTGACCTGGGTCAAAGAAACGAATCAGAGTCCCTTCTCCAATAGCTCCTTGATCTCCGTAAATGTCGCCAGCAGGCGAACAGTCCACCGCAAGGAAAACTTCTGGGTCAAATTTAGTCGTTGAAACATGAGCACCACGCAAGCCAACTTCTTCTTGGACGTTTGCCCCAACATAGAGTTCGTTGTCAAGTTTTTGTCCAGAAAGTGCCTGAACCAGTTCACTTACCATGAGGACGCCGTAACGATTATCCCAAGCTTTAGAAATGACATTTTTGCCGTTGACTGTGAGGATAGCGGAACTGTCTGGCACAATCGTGTCACCGGGACGAATCCCGTAGCTTTCAGCTTCCGCTTTATCAGCAAACCCACCGTCAAAAACGATGTCTTCAATCCTTGGTAGACTTGGTCCACCTGTTCCACGTGTCAAATGCGGTGGAATGGAGCCTGAAATAACAGGAATTTCGTCTCCTGTATGAGTAAATAATTTAAAGCGTTGGCTGCTGACAACCAGTGGATTCCAACCTCCGATTTGAACGACTCGGAAAGTTCCGTCGGGTTTGATTTCACTCACCATGAAGCCAACTTCATCCATGTGGGCAGCTACTAAGACACGCGGTGCATCAACAGTTTCTGAATGTTTCACTCCAAAAATGCCTCCTAAGCCGTCAGTTATGACTTCGTCTACATGAGGAGTGATTTTTTTACGCAAATAATTGCGAACAGGCGCTTCATGCCCTGAAACGGCAGCAATTTCTGTTACTTCTTTGATTTTTGAAAATAATTCTGACATCATTAACCTTCTTTCTGTTCTTATTTTATCATTTTCTATCATAGTTGGGTAGCATTCAAAGATAAAAAACAGTAGTGTTTCGATTTGTCCCAATTTATCTTTTGTGTTAAAATATTGTCATGAAAGCTAAAAAGATTCTATTAACAACGGCTGCACTTGCGGGAGTAGGGATTGCAGCTTATGCGACTAAAAAAACGTTGGACGAACGAAAAGAAGCTGAGTGGCGTGAGCAATTAGTTGCTGAAATTCGGAAAAGTTTGTCTGAGCTAGGCGATATTGCCACACTATATGTGCAATTATACAAGTCAGATGAGCATCGATTGGTTGGTGGTGTGGTGTATGAAGATAATCGACACCTCACATTTGTGTATGAAAACGGTGAATTGACCTATGAGGAAGAACAATGATGATTCCAGCAAATATAGAAGAATTGGCATCATTTGTGAAACGCGAAGGAAAGATTGTGTTCTTTTTCACAGCCGAGTGGTGTGGAGATTGTCGTTTTATTAAACCTTTTTTGCCTGAGATTGAAGCAGAAAATCCTGATTTTACCTTTGTTGAGGTCAATCGTGACGATTATATGGAAGTTGCCAAAAAGTGGGATGTGTATGGGATTCCTAGCCTAGTAGTCCTAGAAAATGGACAAGAATTTGGTCGTTTTGTTAATCGCGAGCGAAAAACGAAGACGCAAATCAATGAATTTTTAGCCCAGTTAAACTGAACATATAGGAGAAATAATGATTTTTACATATAATAAAGAGCACGTTGGAGACGTGCTGATGGTGATTGTTGCAGACGGTCAAGGAGTTAAGTTAGCTGCTGAACGCAAGGGAAACGTAGCGCGTATTTATCGTTTGGACAATGGAGAAACAGTTGCTTGGAATATTTTTCAGGTTTCTAATCTTTTTAATATTACCGAACGTGGGCAAGTTTTTCTGACAGATGAAGAAATTTCAATTCTGAATCAAGAATTGAGCCAAGCAGGTTTTGAACCAGAATTAGTCAATGATCTTTCCCCAAAATTTGTAGTAGGTGAAATTGTGGAAATGGTAGCTCATCCAGATAGTGATCACCTTAATATTTGTCAAGTAAAAGTAGCAGCAGATAAAGTGGTTCAAATCGTAGCAGGTGCGCCTAATGCTAAAGTAGGTCTCAAGACGATTGTGGCGCTTCCGGGTGCTATGATGCCAAAAGGAAACTTGATTTTTCCTGGTGAGTTGCGTGGAGAAAAGAGTTTTGGTATGATGTGCAGCCCTCGTGAATTACAATTGCCCAATGCTCCGCAAAAACGTGGGATTATTGAATTAGCAAGTTCAGAAGTAGTAGGAACAGCCTTTGATCCAGCTAAGCATTGGCAAGGGTAAGCAATAAATTAGTTTTTAATCGTGAATTTTCACGATTTTTTCTTTTCTCTTACGAATAAATAGTTAGGAGGAAAGCAAAATGTATAATAAAGTAATTTTAATCGGTCGCTTGGTGAATACACCAGAGTTAAACAAAACAGCTAATGATAAATCTGTGGCGCGTGCAACCCTTGCTGTCAATCGTCGCTACAAAGGGCAAAATGGCGAACGAGAAGCAGACTTCGTCAATGTCGTTGTTTGGGGCAAGTTAGCTGAAACCTTAGCAAGTTATGCAAGTAAAGGTAGCTTGATTTCGCTAGATGGTGAACTTCGCACTCGCCGCTATGAGAAGGACAATGTTACCCACTATGTTACAGAAGTACTTTGCAATGGCTTTCAGCTATTAGAAAGCCGTGCACAGCGAGCTCTTCGTGAGAATAATGCTGGTGCAGATTTGGCAGACTTGGTTCTGGAAGAAGAGGAATTGCCATTTTAATAAAGACAAGCTAGGCTGGACAACATCCAGTCTAGCTTGTCTCTAGTCAGCGAAAAAGTCAACATTTTATGCTTTCAACAAAGTACGAATAACATGCGCAAGATAGAAGTTAACAGTCTGAGAAGGTATTGTTTTTGATTTCAATTTGAGCTTAAAAACAAGAAAGTGAGGGGAATTTTTCAAGTTTCTTACACTGCTTTTTCTTGACGAGGTTTTGCTTTTTTGTATAAATATAATATAATAAATCTAGATAAAACAGAGTTTTCTGTTTGAGACTGGTGTTAATAAGGAGAAAAAATGGGAGTAGGTAAGGGAAAAAAGCAATGTCGCTATTATCGTAAATATCTATTATTTTCTCTGTTTGTCCTTGTATTGGCTGGCTTAGTTTTCCTCTATGTAAAAGGGAATTCATCAGATAGCAAGCAAGTCAAGATAGGAGCGACCTATATGACGATGAACAATGATTTTTATAAAACCTTAAATGCTGAAATTGAGAAAAAAACCAATCAACAAGGAAGTCGACTTTATGTGCGGGACCCAGAATTAGACGAAGACAAGCAAAGTCAGCAGATTGATTATTTTGTTCAAGAAAGAGTAAATGTGATTGTTATAAACCCAGTTAAGAGTGACAGTCCAAAGATTCTGACTTCTTTAAATAAAGCCAGAAAAGCGGGAATCAAGATTATTGTTGTGGATGCACCTGTTAGCAAAGATGCTAAAGTTGATACTACTATTGTATCAGACAATTATCAAGCCGGTGTGTTGATAGCAAACGATATGATGAAACGATTGTCAAGTGCGAAGATTTTACTATTGGAACATCATAACGCTGTGTCTGCGATGGACCGAATTCAAGGATTTTTAGACACGATTAAAGGGCATCCTGCTTATCAGGTGGTCTCTGAGCGAGAGACATTGGGGCAAACAGAAGAAAGTATGCCTCAAGTAAAAAAAGCCCTGAATGAAGGGATGCAATTTAATGTGGTCATGTCTTTAAATGATCGTGCAGCTATCGGAGCTCTTGCGGCTATAAAAGATCAAGGTGTGACAGACAAGATTGCAATCTATGGCGTAGATGGCTCACCTGATATTAAAAATTTCTTGGCAAATACCAATGATATTCAAGGGACGGTTGCTCAGTCTCCGATTCAAATGGGCAGAAAGGTGACAGAAGTGATTGAGCGCATGATGAAACATCAAGCTTACAAAGAGGAATATCTCATTCCTGTTCATTTAGTAAATAAAGAGAATATCGCTCAATATACAATTACAGGGTGGCAATAATGAGACAAAATAAAAGTATTTTTTATAGCAAGATTGCTTTAATGGTCATCAATTTTATTGCCATTGTTTATAATGCCTCTATTTATCTTTTTGCAACGAATTATGTAGTGGCAAAAGGATATGCTCATTCACTGTTAGGACGTTTAGATGCTATACCAGGATCGCCGAGTTTTAGCTTTTGGATGTCTATTGCTTTTTATGCTTGCTTATTGTTGGTTTTTTATTACCGTGAGAAGCATCCAAATCAGCTATCCGTTTATGATAAAGTAACTATTATTGAGATTTTGCTGATGTTAGTTATCTTTTCTGTCTTGCATTCTTCTTATAATGGTCTGATTCTCTTAGTTTTTGCAGATATTTTTTATGGTTCCAAAGAATTTAACACCTCAAAAGATCGGAAATACTGGTTTTCCTTTATCATTTTGAGTTTTACCATGTTGCTCTTATCCAACTATGATTTAATGTCGCTTTTTGTCAAATTGCCTTCGTTAGATACCTGCATTCGCTTTTGTCCAGAATCGATTCGCATGGCTCTCCTTTTTGGAAAGAATTTTCTCTTTTC
Organism: Streptococcus sp. HMSC071H03; assembly: GCF_001813035.1. Lineage (NCBI taxonomy): Bacteria > Bacillati > Bacillota > Bacilli > Lactobacillales > Streptococcaceae > Streptococcus > Streptococcus sp. HMSC071H03. The sequence goes on from NZ_KV811176.1 coordinate 54,149, forward strand.
ACTGAATCTAGTTGTCTTTATGATTTCTCTACTATTCTATATTTTATCTGCGATGACCGAAAAACATCATATTGAAGAAGAATTGCGGATGGCGGCACAAGCCAATCGCGAGTTGAATAGTTATTTAGCCTTATCTGAAAAAATTGCGGAAGACCGTGAAAGAAAGCGGATTGCCAGAGAAATCCATGATACATTAGGGCATGCTTTGACAGGAATTTCAGCTGGGATTGATGCGGTTAAAGTATTGGTGGATATTGACAAAAATCGTGCTAAGGAGCAGTTGGAAAATGTTTCTGTGGTTGTGCGAGACGGTATCCGCGATGTGCGAGGCTCGCTCAATAAAATGCGTCCTGGCGCTCTAGAAAACAATAGTTTAAAAGAAGCACTGCTTAAAATTATTCGAGAGTACGAAGCCATTTCTAATTTAGAAATCCATTTTCTCTATGAATGGGACACGATTGATTTGGATGTTGCAAAAGAAGATATTGTCTTTCGGGTGATTCAAGAATCCATTACAAATTCGGTGCGGCATGGACACGCCAAGACGATTTGGATTGAATTATTGGAAAAAGAAAATTATATCATGACCATTCAAGATGACGGGGTCGGCTTTGACGAGCTTCACTATGGTTATGGTCTCAAACAAATGCAGGAGCGTTTGGCGATTATTGGTGGGAGTGTTCATTTTGAAAATCGCAACGGTTTCTATACTCATATTGAAATTCCGAAAATAGGAGGAAAGAATGATTAAAGTTTTAATTGCAGATGATCAAGCCTTGATTCGTGAGTCTTTACAAATTATTTTATCGGCTCATTCAGATATTGAAGTGGTGGGAACAGTCGGTGACGGTAAGGAAGTGCTCGAAAAACTTCACCATATACATCCAGATGTGATTTTGATGGACATTCGAATGCCTGTTATGGATGGCGTTCTCTGTACAAAAGCGGTCAAGGAGCACTATCCAGATATCAAAATTATCATTTTAACAACTTTTGATGACGATGATTTCATTTTTTCAGCATTGAAATACGGAGCTTCTGGTTACATTTTAAAAGGAGTTTCTACTGAAGAATTGTATCAAGCTATTCAAACGGTTCACAAAGGCGGAGCTATGATTAATCCGAACATTGCTAGCAAAGTGTTTAAAATCTTTTCACAAATGGCGCAGTCGAATTTTGCAATTTCTGTTGCGGAAGAAAATGTAGAAGACATGAGTCAGACTGAGTGGAAGATTATTCAGCAGATTGGCTTTGGAGTATCAAACAAGGAAATTGCAGCGAAGTTGTTCTTGTCTGAAGGGACAGTGCGGAATTACTTGTCAGGCATTCTGACGAAATTAAATTTGCGAGATCGCACGCAATTAGCTATTTGGGCTGTGCAGACAGGTGTTACCCAACGTGATTTTAGTAAGGACAATGACAAATGAAGTGGCGGATGAGGTATTTGACGATGTTCATCTCGGCTCTCCTTTTAGTGCCCCTTAGCTTTGTTTTATGGACATCTACTCAGAAGAAAATGTTGCGAATTGGAGTGTATGCAGGCAGCAGCTGGGATGTCCCAAATAGCCGTGAAAATAGAATATTAGACAATATTATTCGACAATTTGAAAAGTCACATTCACAAGTTAGAGTGGTCTATGAGAGTGGTATTCCTAAGAAAGATTACGACGGCTGGCTAGCTGAAAAAATTTTAAAAGGTGAACAGCCAGATGTGTTTATGGTTCCTGAAAATGATTTTTCGATGTTAGCGGCTTCTGGTGCCTTCAAATCCTTAGATTCTTTGCTCAGTAAAAAGACGTTGCAGCTTACTATCCGGTTTCTTACCAAGCAGGACTATATCAAGGGCATAGCTATGCTTTACCGATTGAAAGCAATCCTGTCATGATGTGTGTCAATAAGGATTTACTGGAAAAGGAAGGAGTTTCGATTCCTGACTCTAATTGGACTTTAGAAGACTTGTATGCGATTTGTCAAAAAGTCACAAAGGACACAAACGGGGACGGTCTGATTGACCAGTATGGTATTACGGATTATACCTGGAAGCAGGCCTTAGTAGCTTATAATGGTCATCTGAGAAATCAAAGTGGTGTCAATGTTGATAGCGCAGAAATGCATCAGGCACTCTCCTTTATCAGTAAATTGGATTCATTAAATCAACGGTACAAGGTAACGTCAAATGATTTTGATGAAGGTAAGGTCGCCTTTTATCCAATGAGTTTGGCTCAATATCGAACCTACAAACCCTATCCCTACCATGTGGCAAAATATTCTAGATTTTCTTGGACCTGCATTCCTATGCCGGCCGCTAAAGCGGGCATTCCTGCGACCCAAGTGAAAACATCTCTTTTTGCTATGTCTTCAAAGACAAAACAGGATAAATTAGCTTGGGAATTTATGAAATTATTGTGTCAAAATCAAAAAAATCAGCAAGAACTATTTGAAAAGTCGCAGGGGACATCAGTCTTGTTATCAGTTGTTAAAAGCAGTCAGACGAAAAAGATTTTACAGGCAGATGACTTTGGACTGGATTCGCTGACATCGCAACGACTGGATCATATGATGAAGCATTCGGTGTTAGATATTAGCAGAGACTTAGATTATCATTCTTTGGAACGCCTAGATTATTTACTAGGAAATGCTCTCAAAAACAATGAAATAGACAGTATCTTACCAAGCATTCAAAGGGAAATAGAAGAAACAGGCAAATAGAGATTTAACGAAGAATAAATATCAAAATAGTCAGATGAGAGATTGAGCTCAAAGCTGCCTATTTTTCTTTTGAAAAACTATATGACATTTGTCATATTTTAACTAACAAATGTCATCTTTACAAAGTGACATTTGACAATGTGAAACCGGTTCCAGATTTAGTAAAATAAGGCTAGGAAATGAAGGAGGAAAGAACATGAAATATCTAGTACTAGTCAGTCATGGTGGACTAGCAGAAGGTGTGCAAAGCTCTTTGAGGATGTTCGCTGGGGATAAGACCGACCAAGTCATTGCAGTAGGTCTGAAAGAGGGCAAATCCGTTGATGATTTCGCTCTTGACTTTCGTCAAGCGTTAGCAAATCTGGGAACAGAAGATACGGTTTTGGTATTAGCAGATATTGTCGGAGGAAGCCCTTTGACAACAGCTTGCAATGTTTTATCAGAACTTGGCAAGTTAAACACTGCAGTCGTACTTGGTGGTCTCAATTTGACAATGGCACTCACAGGCTTAGTGATGAAAGATATGTTGGAAGGAAAAGAATTGGCACAAGCCATTCTCTCAGAAGCATCCGCAGCGCTGCAAAAATTTGATGTAGTTGCTAGTGACGAAGAGGATGAAGACGATATTTAAAAAAGATTAAAAAGGAGATTTATCATGACAATTTCATTTATACGTATTGATGACCGTATGATTCACGGTCAAACAGTAACTCGTTGGGCAAAAGAATATCCTTGTGACGGCTTAGTTGCTGTCAATAATGCTGCAGCAGGAAATACAGTTTTGAAACAAGCCTACAAAGCAGCTTCTGATAAAAAAACATTCGTTTGGACAAAAGAAGCATGGAAAGAAAAATCACAAAAGGTATTGGATTCCGATAGTCGCTATTTCTTGATTACTAAAAATCCAATTGACATGAAAGAAATACTAGTTGATCAGGGTTTTGTTCCTGGTGATGTCAAAGAAATCATTGTTGGTCCAGCTAATGATCGTCCAGGCGCTACTAAATTAGGAAACAACCAATCCATTACACAGGAAGAAGCTGAAGCGCTTGAAGCAATTCAAAAAGCTGGCTATAAAGTAAAATTCCAACTCTTACCAGATGTGTCTATTGGCTATTGGGACGATTTCAAGTCTAAATTTGGTTTTTAACAAAATATAATAAGCATTAAGGAGGCTTTATTATGACAATTTCGTGGTTTCAAGCCGCTTTACTAGGGTTATTTGCCTGTCTATCATCCATGCCTGGCCTAGGTGGTACTTCTATTGGTAACTATACTCTTGGACGCCCACTTGTAGGTGGCTTAGTTTCAGGACTGATCCTAGGAGATGTGAAATTAGGTATCATCTGTGGGGTTGCTATGCAGCTCGTTTATATCGCTTTGGTAACACCTGGTGGTACGGTTTCAGCTGACGTGCGTGCGGTTTCTTATATTGGGATTCCTCTGGCAATGGTTGCCATTCAATCGCAAGGACTATCACTTGACTCTGCAGACGCTGCTAACTTGGCTAAATCAATGGGAACACTCGTTGGTACAGTCGGTACAGTTCTTTTCTATGGTACCGCTACTATGAACTTGCTTTGGCAACATATTGGTTGGAAAGCTGTTGAAAAAGGTGAATTTAAACGCCTGTACATGGTAGACTGGGGCTTCCCATGGATTTCCCATTTAGTATTCTCATTCTTTCCAACGCTTATTATGTGTAAATTAGGTGCCGATGCGGTTACTGCTTTAAAAACAGCTCTTCCATTGGATGGTATTCCAATGAAAACCCTCTTTACAGTCGGCTCTCTCCTTCCATGTGTCGGAATTGCCATCCTCTTAAAACAAATCGTTGAAAAAGCTGTTGATTTCATTCCATTCTTTGTTGGATTTACTTTAGCAGCTTCACTAGGACTTAACCTTGTATCTTGTGCAGTAATTTCATTGATTTTCGCAGTATTATTCTATGAAATTCAAATGGCTAAAAATGTAAGAGCACAAGCAGCTTCAAGTGCAAGTTTTGATGATGACGACGATGAGGAGGATATTTAAAATGGTTAAATTAACGAAAAAAACATTAGGAAAATCTTTCCATCATTGGTATTATGGGAACTTAACTTGCTTCTCACAAGAACACATGCAAACATTTGGCTACCTAGCTTCAATGCTGCCAATCGTGGAAGAATTATATTCTAAAAAAGAAGATCAAGCAAAAGCAATGCACACCTACACCGCATTCTTTAACACGGAGCCGCAATTAGGTGCATTGATTGTAGGGATTACAGCAGGTTTAGAAGAAGCGCGTGCGAATGGGGCTGATGGAGTAGATGATGAAACAATCAACGGTCTTCGTGCTGGTCTGATGGGACCTGTTGCAGGGATTGGTGATTCACTGATTGTTGGTACCTTGATTCCGATTATACTAGGTATTGCTCTCGGTTTGTCAAATGGTGGCTCACCACTTGGTGCAATTTTCTATATCGTTGTTTGGAACTTGCTCGCTTACTTCGGTATGAAATTTGCCTACTTTAAAGGCTATGAACTTGGTGACAAAGCAGTTGAATTTCTTGTCGGACCTCAAGGACAAGCTATCCGTAAGTCTGTTTCTATCATTGGTGGTATGGTTATCGGTGCTGTTGCAGCGACATGGGTACCTGTTAAGACAGCTTTCAAATTGAAAGACTCTTCAGGAAAAGCTTTCTTGGTACTACAAGATCAATTAGACGGTGTCTATCCAGGTCTATTGACAGCTTTGTTTATCGTCTTTTGCTGGTGGTTGATGGCGAAGAAAAACCTTTCACCAATTAAAGTAATGTTACTTCTCGTTGTAGTAGCCTTCCTTGGTGTATTGGTTGGATTCTTCAACCCAGGATTGAAATACTAAAAATAGGAGAAAATTATGACAGAACAAGAATTGATTCAAGGATATGAAACGGAAATTCAATATCAAAAACACATGATTGAAAATCTCGGACGTTGGTTTAGTCTCTTCTTTACTATTGCTAGTATCGGTCTTGTTCTGATCTATTTCTTCTGTCAAACCAATCTCATTGCCTTTGTTCTTGGAATAATCCTAGCAGTGTTGGGAATATTAGCCATGCTTGTCTTTGGTTATGGTATTTACAAAGGACGACTGAATCTTCAAAGAGTCATTGATGATTTTGAAGAAAAATTAAGATTGGTTCGATAAAAATTTATTTGCTTTCCCCCTAAAAACTTTGTCGTTTGACAGAGTTTTTTTCTTGACTATTTCTGACCAAGTGATACAATAGAAAATGTAAATATTAGCACTCGCACTTGTAGAGTGCTAAAACAAGATATTGGAGGTAAACAAATGCTTAAACCATTAGGCGACCGTGTGGTCTTAAAAGTAGAAGAAAAAGAACAAAAAGTTGGTGGTTTTGTCATTGCAGGTGCAGGACAAGACGCAACAAAGACAGCAAAAGTTGTAGCTGTCGGGGATGGAATTCGTACACTCAACGGTGAACTCGTTGCTCCAAGCGTAAAAGCTGGTGATACCGTTCTCGTTGAAAGCCATGCGGGAATTGAAGTCAAAGACGGCGAAGAAAAGTACCTCGTTGTCAATGAAGCAAATATTTTAGCGATTGTTGAATAAATAAAAATTTATAGAAAGAGGAATTGTAAAAATGGCAAAAGATATTAAATTTTCAGCAGATGCAAGAAGCGCCATGGTGCGTGGTGTAGATATTTTGGCAGATACCGTTAAAGTAACCTTAGGCCCTAAAGGACGCAATGTCGTTCTTGAAAAATCATTTGGCTCACCACTCATCACAAACGACGGTGTAACCATTGCAAAAGAAATCGAACTCGAAGATCATTTTGAAAATATGGGAGCTAAGTTGGTGTCAGAAGTTGCATCAAAAACCAATGATATCGCTGGTGACGGAACAACTACTGCGACTGTGTTGACGCAAGCAATTGTCCGTGAAGGAATCAAAAATGTAACGGCTGGTGCAAACCCAATCGGCATTCGTCGTGGTATTGAAACAGCTGTTGCAACAGCTGTTGAAGCCTTAAAAGCAAATTCTGTTCCGGTTTCTAATAAAGAAGCCATTGCGCAAGTTGCAGCCGTATCATCACGCAGTGAAAAAGTCGGAGAATACATCTCTGAAGCTATGGAAAAAGTTGGCAACGACGGTGTCATCACTATTGAAGAATCAAAAGGAATGGAAACAGAGCTTGATGTTGTGGAAGGTATGCAGTTTGACCGTGGCTATCTTTCTCAATACATGGTAACAGATAATGAAAAAATGGTTGCTGATTTAGATAATCCATATATCTTGATTACAGATAAGAAGATTTCTAATATCCAAGAAATTCTTCCTTTGCTGGAAAGTATTTTGAAAACAAGCCGTCCGCTTTTGATTATCGCAGATGATGTAGACGGTGAAGCTCTTCCAACTCTTGTGTTGAATAAAATCCGCGGTACTTTCAATGTAGTCGCTGTGAAGGCACCAGGATTTGGGGATCGTCGTAAAGCAATGTTAGAAGATATTGCTATCTTGACTGGTGGTACAGTAATTACAGAAGATCTTGGTCTGGAATTGAAAGATGCAACGATTGAAGCGCTTGGACAAGCCTCAAAAGTGACTGTGGACAAAGATAGCACTGTTATCGTTGAAGGCTCTGGTGATGCCGAAGCGATTGCAAACCGTGTGGGTGTTATCAAATCCCAAATCGAAAGTTCTACGTCTGACTTTGACCGTGAAAAGCTCCAAGAACGCTTAGCGAAATTGTCAGGCGGTGTGGCTGTCATCAAAGTTGGTGCTGCAACAGAAACAGAGCTCAAAGAAATGAAACTCCGCATTGAAGATGCCCTCAATGCAACTCGCGCCGCTGTTGAAGAAGGAATTGTCTCAGGTGGTGGAACAGCCTTTGTCAATGTTTTAAGTGCCGTTGAAGCGCTAGAGTTGTCAGGTGACGAAGCAACTGGTCGCAACATCGTTCTTCGTGCGTTAGAAGAACCTGTTCGCCAAATCGCTTTGAATGCAGGATTTGAAGGTTCTATCGTCATTGACCGCTTGAAAAATTCGGAAGCTGGAACTGGTTTTAATGCTGCTACAGGTGAATGGGTGAACATGATTGATGCTGGGATTATTGACCCAGTCAAGGTTACTCGTTCTGCCCTTCAAAATGCAGCTTCAGTAGCGAGCCTCATCTTAACAACTGAAGCAGTTGTTGCTAACCAACCAGAACCAGCCAGTCCAACTCCAGCAATGGATCCAAGTATGATGGGCGGGATGATGTAATTTAAGATATAGAGAGTTTAAAGAGTAAAACAAGCTAGAAAATCAACGAATTATTTGATGAATAAGAGAAGATTTGTTTTTCTCATACAGCTCTTAACGATGTTTAATGTTGCACGAGATTGCTTTTATGTTGAAGCGCAAACGTGCTTTTGAAGGATATAAAAAGCGAAGTGAGTTTGGATTTGATAAATCCAAACTCACTTTTTTTAAAGTTTTTAGCTGGGTACATGTACAATCAATACAAAGAGAGCCAAAAGAACCAGAACTTTATTTTTCTTGCTTGATAAATTAATGCTGTTTGAAAAAGCCATTCTCTTTTGTCCATTTGTCTCCACTCTCTTTCTGTGGTAAAATAGTGATACATTTCTAAGGAGAGAACGATGATTGATGTTGAAGACGTTTTGAGCAAGATGAATCCCAATCAAAAGATCAATTACGACCGCGTGATGCAAAAAATGGTCAAAGTTTGGGAAGCAGACCAGAAGCGTCCTACGATTTTGATGCACACCTGCTGTGCACCTTGCTCAACTTATACGCTGGAGTATTTAACCCAGTATGCGGACGTGACGGTTTATTTTGCCAATTCAAATATTCACCCCAAAGCAGAATACCAACGCCGTGCCTATGTTGCCCAAAAATTTGTTCACGATTTCAATGAAAATACTGGTAATCATGTTCAATATTTAGAAGCCCCCTATGAGCCACAAGAATTTTTCCGAACAGTACACGGTTTGGAAGAAGAGCCGGAAGGTGGCGATCGTTGTAAAGTTTGCTATGATTATCGCTTGGATAAAACGGCACAAGTGGCGGTTGATTTGGGATTTGACTATTTTGGAAGTGCCTTGACAATCAGCCCTCATAAAAATTCGCAGACAATCAATAGCGTTGGAATTGAAGTACAGAAAGTTTATGCAACGCAGTATCTTCCTAGTGATTTCAAGAAAAATCAAGGCTATAAGCGCTCAGTCGAAATGTGCGAGGAGTACGACATTTACCGCCAATGTTATTGTGGTTGTGTATTTGCAGCACAAGCGCAAGGAATTGACCTCATTCAGATTAAAAAAGATGCGACGGCTTTTTTGAAAGGAAAAGATTTAGAAAAAGATTATTCGCATATCAAATTTACTGTCACAAATGGAGAATCCTAAAAATAATGCTTGTATTAGAGCTAATCGTGCTTCTTTGTACAAAGTTATTTTTGTTTGTACATTTAGAAGTTTTATATCTTGACGCCATCAATATATTGTGTTATTATTTTTTTTAGCACAATATATGGTGTTTTTACTGAAGCTGATGACCTGATATTAGATAGATTTTGGAGGTGCAGGAAGATAGTGATTATTTTAGCGGGCATGATTGGGGTAGGTAAGACGACTTACACTTATCGATTAGCCGAGGAATTAGGAACACAGCCTTTTTTTGAGCCTGTAGAAGAAAATCCTATTTTGGATAAGTATTATGAAGATCCTGATAAGTATGGTTTTGCTTTGCAGATTTATTTTCTAAATAAACGCTTTAAAATGATCAAAGCGGCTTATCATGATGACAACAATATTCTAGATCGTTCTATCTATGAAGATGCTCTGTTTACTTACATCAATACCCTCAAAGGTAGCATTAGTGAGCAAGAGTACAATATCTACTTGGAACTTTTGGACAATATGATGGAAGAAATCCAAGGTTTGCCTAAGAAGGCGCCAGATTTGTTGATTTATTTAGACGGAAGTTTCGATCATATTATGAACAATATCAAAAAACGTGGTCGCGATTATGAGCAACCAAATGAAGAAAATGGGCTCGCTGACTACTATCAGCTGCTTTACAAGCATTATCAAAATTGGTATGAAGATTACAATTATAGTCCTAAAATGAGAATTGCAACGGATGATTTAGATATTGCAAATCCAAATGACTGGAATCAGGTGTATCAACAAATTCAACAAAAAATGAAAACGATTGGGCTTGAAAAGTGAGTTCAATCAAAAAATCTCGAAATCGCTTCGAGATTTTTGTGTATATAAATAAAAAGGGTGACAGATGATAACGGATAGACAAGCGAAAATTCTTCAAGAAGCGAGAGATTTTGTTTATGCTGAACTGAAAGACGAGATGAGCGGGCATGACTGGTGGCATATTGTGCGTGTCACGAACAATGCTGTAGAAATTGCCAAACAAGAACAAGCAGATGCTTTTATTTGTGAGCTAGCTGCCTTGCTGCATGATATAGCTGACGGGAAATTAAATGAGAATGAAGAGGTGGGCTTGCAAAAGGTTGAGCAATGGCTACAGAATCATCAGGCTTCAGATGCGGAAATAGCTCATGTGCTGGATATTATTTCAACGATGTCATTTAAAGGTGGTCATCAACAGAAGAATGTCAGCACTTTGGAGGGGAAAATTGTTCAAGACGCTGACCGTTTGGATGCGATTGGAGCGATTGGAATAGCGCGAGCTATGGCTTATTCTGGACATACGGGCAGACCCATTCATGACCCTGCCTTGCGACCACGAGAAGATATGACGGTAGAAGAATATCGAAGCAATAAAGGAACAGCAATTCTACATTTTTATGAAAAGTTGTTGAAGTTAAAAGATTTGATGAATACAAATTATGCCAAGCAATTAGCCATGGGCAGGCATCGTTTTTTGGAAGAATACTTAGATCAATTCTATGCTGAATGGAATGCGAAAAAGTGACAAATAAGATATGAAAAAGCTGAGAATGTAACTTCCCAGCTATTTTAATATGCCCAAAATGGCAGCGAGATTATTTACGAAAGGCATCAACGATATAGGTAAAACCAGCAATTAAAAATGCAAAGGCAACGACATAAACGACAAAGACACTTGTAGCTACTGGATTGAACAGAATCACTAGACCTAGTAAAAATGCAAGCAACGCTATCCACATGATATGGTTGCCAATAATAGGGAAAATCAATCCCAGACGATTGCCTTTAAAGAAAGCTATAATGGCTTCTACAATTAACCAAATTCCTAAAACAGTTGGAATGACAACCGGCAGGGTCACAAAGCCATAGGCAACGAGGTAAAGAACTAAGAGAAGATTAACAATCCCTTGGAAAAGATAAACAGGTGAGCGAAGCTCTTTTGGCACAGAGAAATAGCTTAAAATAGCCACTATAGAAGCAACCAATAAACCAAATGCAATCCACCAGCTGTAAGCAACAAGATTAGCTACTGGGTTTGTAAATAGAAAAAGTGCTAAAAGGACAAAAACAACTCCTGCAAGGAATAGCAATAAACAATTAGAAAATTTCATATCAATACTCCCCCTATATAGTATAGTTTGATAATAGAAGTGTTCTACATTTTTTATAGGAAATGTCAATAAAATAAATGGACAATTTGGAAATTTCAGTCTGATTCATGAAAAGAAAATCAGTTTTTATCATTTTGAAAATAAAAAGAGAAGATAAAATTTGTCTTCTCTACATGAAAATATTGTATGGCATCAAAGCAAAAGTAACTGGCTTTACACTATTTGTTAAGATGTAATTTGATTCAAAAAGAAAAGATAGATTTAAAAGTGGGGCAAATGATGGGGCAAAAATAGTTGAGAGTAAGTAAAAAAGCCTATATGATAGGCTTTTGTATGTAAATATTAGATGCCCCCTACAGGGCTCGAACCTGTGACCCATGGATTAAGAGTCCACTGCTCTACCAACTGAGCTAAGGAGGCAACAGAAAAAGCTGTATTGGTGCCGGACCTTCACGATTTGTATTGAACCCGCGCAATTAAGCAGGTGGGCAACTCGCTCTAACTGAAGCTGCTTCCGCGTGAAACGGCCTGCAAGCTGTTAGAAGTCTTTTGTTTCCCTAATAATACAAAAAATAGTCGGTCAACACTTAAGTGTGAAGTCGTACACCACAGCGTTTCTATAATTATGATACCACAATTTTTGAAAAATTCAAGAGAAAAAATTGATTTTTTGCAAACGATACCACGATTTTTTAGTGGTTTTTGAGTTGTTCAATCTTATTTTTAGTCATGCCAAGGGCTCGTTCGTACTTCCCGTTTTCGTTCGGAGTGAAATAATCGGCATTTTTAATTTTTTCAGGAAGGTAGTCTTGCTGCACCCAATTACCAGGATAGTTATGTGGATATTTGTAATCTTGCGCATTTCCCAGCTCCTTGCTACCAGCGTAGTGACCGTCTCGTAGATGGCGGGGGATAGGTAAGTTTCCATTTTGTCGCAAATCAGAAAGAGCTTTATCTATAGCTACTATGGCAGAGTTGGACTTAGGAGAAAGTGCTAGGTCAATGACAATGTTGGCAATGAGGATGCGAGCTTCTGGGAACCCAATTTTTTGAGCGGCTTCAAGTGCGGTCACTGTATGAATCTGAGCATCGGGATTTGCCAAACCAATGTCTTCATAAGCAATGACCGTCAGGCGTCGTGCGAGGCTGGGAAGGTCTCCAGCTTCAATCAAGCGAGCTGCATAATGGAGACTGGCATTGACATCAGACCCGCGGATGGACTTCTGTAAGGCGGACAGGACGTCATAATGACCGTCTCCGTCTTTGTCCATAGTGATGTAGCTCTTTTGCAGGCTGTTTTCCATAATATCGAGAGTGATATGGCGAACCCCTTCAGTATCCTCTTTGGTAGAGAGAACTGCTAAATCTAGAGAATTAAAGGCTGAGCGCAGGTCACCGTTGGTGGAAGTGGTAATGAAATCCAGAGCGTCATCATCTAGCTGGACAGGAAAATCAAAACCTCGTTCGGTGTCCGTCAGGGCTGTTTGAATGGCTTGTTTAATATCATCATTTGTCAGAGGTTCCAGCTCGAAAATCTGTACCCGGCTGCGAATAGCGGGAGTGACAGAGAAAAAGGGATTTTCTGTTGTGGCGCCAATCATGATGACCAGACCGTTTTCTAAAAGAGGGAGGAGGAAGTCCTGCTTGGTCTTTTCCAAGCGGTGAATCTCATCTAACAGCAGCACTAAACCACCAGAGAATTTTGCTTCTTCCGCAATCTCTTGCAGGCGCTTCTTACTATCAACGGTGGCATTAAAGGTCCGAAAAGCAAATTTTGTAGTACCAGCGATGGCTGAAGCAATGGAAGTCTTGCCAATCCCTGGTGGACCGTAGAGAATCATGGAAGACAGGCGATTGGCTTCCACCATGCGACGAATGATTTTTCCTTCGCCAACCAGATGTTTCTGACCGATGACCTGATTGATATTTTTAGGCCGCATACGAATCGCTAAATTGTCTGGCATACGTTTTCCTCCTTACTGGTATTCTTTTCAACTGTTCTGATTTATGTTACTATAGTTGTATCTATTTTAACACATTTTAAAGGATTGGAGAGAGGCTGGCTATGGTTAAATATGGATTTTTGGATATATTAAATGAAGAAATGGAGAAATGTTTTCCATTTGACTATGAGATAAACTGGGATAAGAAGAATCATGCCGTAGAAGTGTCCTTTCTCTTAGAAGTACAAAATGCAAATGGCATCGAACTGTTAGATGTGGATGGAGAAAGTAGCACAGAAGACATTTTCTTTGAAGAAAGCGTTCTCTTTTATAATCCTGCTAAGTCTCACTTTGAAACAGAGGATTATCTAACAGTTGTTCCTTATGAGCCAAAGAAAGGCCTGTCTCGTGAATTCCTGACCTACTTTGTGGACTTCTTGAAGAAGACGGCCGAAGAGGGATTAGATGCTCTCATGGACTTTCTGGCAGATCCAGCGGCAGAGGAATTTGAAATTGTCTGGAATAATAAAGTTTTTGAAAAAGCCAGAGCAGATTTGAAAGAGACGGACTTTTATCCCTATCCTAGATACTGAAATACAAGCGTGCCTAAGAAGATCACTGATTTTACGGAGGTAGGGAAGAATGAGTGATATGACTGTTTTGTATCAAACGTTTGATTTCTCAGGCTGTAAAATTGCTTTGCTGCATGGCGATACAATTTTAACCATTTTAAGAGACGATATTCCCACTATTCCTTATCCCAATATGTGGGATTTTCCCGGCGGTGGGAGAGAAAAGGACGAGACACCTTTTGAGTGCATTAGAAGAGAAGTCTTTGAGGAGCTGGGCATTGAACTCAAAGAGGAATCCATTACATGGGTCAAATGTTATCAAGGCTTTGTTCATCCTGAGAAAGTTTCTGTTTTCATGGTGGCTTCTATCTGTCAAGAACTGATAGATCAGATTGTCTTTGGTGACGAAGGACAAGGCTACAAATTAGTAAATATAGAAGAATTATTAGCGGATGAAAACGTCATCTCACAGTTAAAAAGTAGATTGGGAGATTATTTGGAGGTGCAGAGATGATTCATATAGAACAAGCAGAAGCTACAGATTTAGAAACCATTATCAGTATTCAACGTGTTAGTTTTAAAGCTGTCTACGAAAAATATCATGACCAGTATGATCCTTATCTGGAAGATAGGGAGCGGATTAGGTGGAAGTTGGTGGAACGTCTTAATAGTTTTTACTATTTTGTCAAAGATGACGAAGAAATTGTTGGCTTTCTTCGCTTGCAAACCAACGATGAGCGAACAAAAGGTTGGCTTGGTACAGCTGCGATTTTGCCTCAATATCAGCGAAAAAGCTATGGCTACGAAGGGATTCGCCTGCTAGAGAAAAGATTTCCTACGATTACTCAGTGGGATTTGTGTACGGTTTTCCAAGATGAGCCTATGGTCAAATTTTATGAAAAATGCGGCTATCATCAAACGCATACTGAACCAGAGCAAGAGGGCATGGATATGGTTTATATGACGAAGAGTATTAAAAGAAAGGAATGACACATGAACACTTGGCAAGAACTAACTATCACGGTCAGCCGTGAGGCGGAAGAAGCGGTCAGTAATATTCTGATTGACCTAGGCAGTCAAGGTGTGGCGATTGATGACAGTGCGGATTATCTGGGGGAAGCTGGTCCTTTTGGGGAGGTGCTGCCTCAGGTAAAGCAGCTGAATACGGTTGCCATTACGGCTTATTACCCAGAAACAGTGAACCTTGAAATGATTCGTCAGGAAGTGAAAGAGTATTTGGCTCAGTTGAGGGATTTTGGTTTGGAGATTGGAGAAACCCAGTTAACCACTCAGCAGCTGGCAGAGGAAGATTGGGCGGACAATTGGAAAAAATATTTTGAGCCAGCCCGTGTTACCCATGACTTGACGATTGTGCCGTCTTGGACGGATTACGAGGCGACTATTGGAGAGAAGATTATCAAGCTGGATCCCGGTATGGCCTTTGGTACGGGTACTCACCCGACAACCAAGATGAGCCTCTTTGTTTTGGAGCAGATTCTGCGTGGCGGAGAAACAGTGTTGGATGTAGGGACTGGCTCTGGTGTTCTCTCTATTGCTAGCTCTCTCTTGGGTGCAAAGGACATCTATGCTTACGACTTGGATGAGGTGGCGGTGCGCGTGGCTCAGGAGAATATTGAGCTCAATCCTGACATGGAGAACATCCATGTAGCGTCGGGGGACCTTCTCCGAGGTGTGGAAATCGAGGCTGATGTCATTGTAGCCAATATTCTGGCGGATATTTTGGTAAATCTAACGGATGATGCTTACCGTTTGCTTAAGGATGAGGGCTACCTGATTATGAGCGGAATTATCTCTGAGAAATGGAATCTGGTGCGGGAGTCAGCAGAAGCTGCTGGATTTTTCCTTGAGACCCACATGATTCAGGGCGAGTGGAATGCCTGTGTCTTTAAGAAAACCAAGGAGATTTCAGGAGTGATAGGAGGTTAGATGCAGCAGTATTTTGTGAAAGGACAGGTTGAAAATCCTGTCATTATCAGAGATAAAGATACCCTCAAGCATATGTTTTCTGTTATGCGTTTGGTAGAAGATGATGAGGTAGTACTGGTTTTTGAGGATGGTATTAAACGTCTAGCAAGAGTTTCGGATAGGGAGCGCCATGTGTTGAATCTGGTAGAAGAATTACCAGACAACGCGGAGCTGCCGATTCATGTGACGGTTGCTTCTGGCTTTCCCAAAGGAGACAAGCTGGAATGGGTAGCTCAGAAAACGACGGAACTGGGTGCAGCTGCTATCTGGGCCTTTCCGTCCGACTGGTCTGTTACCAAGTGGGATGGTAAGAAACTTGCTAAAAAAGCAGACAAACTAGAGAAGATTGTTTTGGGAGCAGCCGAGCAAAGCAAGCGCAATCTGATTCCAGAAGTCCGACTTTTTGAGAAGAAAGTTGATTTTTTAGATTGTTTGAGTCAGTTTGACTGCGTCATTGTAGCTTATGAGGAATCTGCCAAAGAGGGAGAGTCTGCTGCTTTGGTCAAGGCTGTGACAGGACTTAAAAAAGGAAGTCGAATTTTATTTGTCTTTGGTCCAGAAGGCGGTCTGTCTCCAGCAGAAATTGCCACATTGGAAGAGGCAGGAGCTATACTTGCAGGACTGGGTCCACGTATCTTGCGGACAGAGACAGCTCCACTTTACGCACTCAGTGCAGTCAGTGTACTGACAGAGTTGATGTAGTCGGAAAATTTCATTAATAGGGCTGGTCTTTATTGTTCTTAACTCCTAACTTTGGTATAATATAAGTGAAATATCTAGCTTGGCTAGAAAGGATGGAAGCACGGAAACAAATCTGCTGGCTAGATTGCGAAAACTGCTTTTGCTTGGTAAGGAGAGGAGGTTCATCATGTCTTTATCTACCTTATTTGAGCTGTTTATTGCTATTTTAGGTGTTGTATCAGCTTGCTATCTCATTTATGCTTATGTTGAATTTATCGGAGATATGCTACATGCAGAAAAGCATCACCTCTTTCATCACAACCCGCCTATTTAAGGCGGGCTTTTTCTAAACTTAGGGTAATTGCTATTTACTGGATATGGCTTATATGTAATCGCAGTTTGAAAAAAATCGACCATTTCTCACAGAAGCTTTGCATTCTTCTGTGTTTCCTTGTTTTCATATTGCCTTAAAAGTGATAAAATGGTAGGAAGAACTGGAGAGAGAATATGCCAAAAGAAGTGAATTTGACGGGCGATCAAGTGGTCGCTCTTACTAGAAAGTATTTATCATCAGAAGATGTTGTCTTGGTTCAAAAAGCTCTATTCTATGCAGTAGATCGACATAGAGGGCAATTTCGCCAATCAGGGGAGCCCTATATCATCCATCCGATTCAAGTGGCAGGGATTTTAGCTAAGCTAAAGTTGGATGCGGTCAGTGTCGCTTGCGGTTTTTTACATGATGTTGTAGAAGACACAGC
>NZ_KV811176.1:71432-86015 GCF_001813035.1 Streptococcus sp. HMSC071H03
TGATGTTGTAGAAGACACAGCTGCAACTTTGGACGATTTGGAAGGCGAATTTGGACATGATGTGCGCGTGAT
Source organism: Streptococcus sp. HMSC071H03 (assembly GCF_001813035.1). Lineage (NCBI taxonomy): Bacteria > Bacillati > Bacillota > Bacilli > Lactobacillales > Streptococcaceae > Streptococcus > Streptococcus sp. HMSC071H03. Next base: position 71,505 of record NZ_KV811176.1, read on the forward strand.
TGTAGATGGTGTGACCAAACTTGGTAAAGTCAAGTATATGTCTCACGAGGAACAGTTGGCTGAAAACCACCGCAAAATGCTAATGGCGATGTCCAAGGATATCCGTGTCATTTTGGTCAAGCTGGCGGATCGTTTGCACAATATGCGAACGCTCAAGCATCTGCGCAAAGACAAGCAGGAACGTATCTCACGTGAAACCATGGAAATTTATGCTCCGTTGGCTCATCGCTTGGGGATTTCGAGCGTCAAATGGGAATTGGAAGATTTAGCTTTTCGATATTTGAATCCGACAGAGTTTTATAAGATTTCCCACCTGATGAAAGAAAAACGTCGGGAACGTGAGGAGTTAGTGGACGAAGTGGTTCATAAGATTGAAACCTATGCGTCTGAGCGTAATCTTCATGGGGAAATTTACGGTCGTCCAAAACATATTTATTCCATTTATCGCAAAATGCAAGACAAGAAAAAGCGTTTTGATGAAATTTATGACCTGATTGCCATTCGCTGCATTTTAGACACGCAGAGTGATGTGTATGCTATGCTGGGTTACATTCATGAACTTTGGCGCCCCATGCCTGGGCGTTTCAAAGACTATATCGCCAATCGCAAAGCGAACGGTTATCAGTCTATCCACACCACCGTTTATGGACCTAAAGGTCCGATTGAGTTTCAAATTCGGACGAAAGAAATGCACGAAGTGGCTGAATACGGGGTTGCTGCACACTGGGCCTATAAAAAAGGTATTAAAGGGCAGGTTGATAGCAAAGAATCGGCGATTGGGATGAATTGGATTAAGGAGATGATGGAACTCCAAGACCAGTCTAATGATGCACAGGATTTTGTGGATTCTGTCAAAGAAAATTACCTTGCTGAGGAAATCTATGTCTTTACACCGGACGGAGCTGTCCGCTCGTTGCCAAAAGACTCTGGACCGATTGATTTTGCCTATGAAATCCATACTAAAGTTGGTGAAAAGGCGGTTGGTGCCAAGGTCAATGGTCGCATGGTGCCGCTAACTACGAAGCTAAAAACTGGAGATCAAGTTGAGATTATTACCAGTACCAATTCATTTGGTCCAAGTCGTGACTGGATTAATGTTGTAAAAACAAGCAAGGCCCGCAATAAGATTCGTCAATTTTTCAAAAACCAAGACAAGGAATTATCCATTTCTAAAGGGCGCGAACTTTTACAGGCACAATTCCAAGAACATGGCTATGTAGCTAATAAATACATGGACAAAAAGCACATGGAAGAAGTCCTGCAAAAAACGAGCTACAAAACAGAAGAAGCTCTTTTTGCGGCGATTGGTTTTGGTGAGATTGGTGCGATTTCTATTTTTAACCGTTTGACAGAAAAAGAACGCCGTGAGGAAGAGCGTGCTAAAGCGAGAGCTGAAGCAGAAGAGCTTGTCAAGGGCGGAGAAGTGAAGCGTGAGAATAAAGAAACGCTGAAAGTCAAGCATGAGGGCGGCGTCATTATCCAAGGTGCGTCAGGGCTTTTGATACGGATTGCCAAATGTTGCAATCCAGTTCCTGGTGACGAGATTGTCGGGTACATTACCAAAGGGCGTGGCGTGGCGATTCACCGTAAGGACTGTATGAATCTGCGGGCGCAGGAAAATTATGAGCAGCGCTTGATTGATGTCGAATGGGAAGAAAATACCTCTACGAAGGAATACACAGCGCACATTGATATTTATGGTTTGAATCGAGCAGGTCTTTTGAACGATGTGTTACAAGTCTTGTCCAATACAACCAAAAATATCTCCACTGTCAATGCACAGCCAACGAAGGATATGAAATTTGCCAACATCCATGTTTCTTTTGGAATTGCTAATCTATCTATGCTCACAACAGTTGTAGATAAGATTAAGAGCGTGCCTGAAGTTTATTCTGTCAAAAGGACAAATGGCTAGGTGAGGACAGCAGAGCGGAAATGTTTTGCTAGAATTGCATTTTTGCGAATTAATTCACAAAATGTAACGGAAATTAGGAAGTTCAACAATGAAAATAGTGATTCAGCGTGTGAAGCGAGCTTCGGTATCCATTGATACCGAACTTTACAATCAGATTCAGCAAGGACTGCTGTTACTAGTCGGTGTAGCACCAGATGATTCTCAAGAAGATGTAGAATATGCAGCAAGAAAAATTGCCAATATGCGGATTTTTTCAGATAAAGAAGATAAAATGAATTTATCTGTCAAAGATGTGAAAGGAGAAATTCTCTCTATTTCTCAATTTACCCTTTACGCAGATACAAAAAAAGGGAATCGTCCAGCTTTTACAGGCGCTGCTCAACCAGACTTGGCTAGTCAATTGTATGATGATTTTAACGAATTGCTAGGTCGAGAAATACCTGTTAAAACAGGTGTTTTCGCAGCTGATATGCAGGTTGAGTTAGTCAATGACGGACCGGTGACGATTGTGTTAGATACGAAGAATCGTTGAGAAAATGATAAATAAAAACGAGTCTGGACAAAACTGTTCCAGACTTGTTTGCTTTCTAGGATAAAACTCAATACGCATTGAGCAGTCTCCAATGTGTTAATGTTATCAGCTTTGACTTCCTTTTATATTTTTTCCACATAAAGCTGTTGAGCGATAGCAGAGTTGACTTGCAGCTCTTTTCCATTGACCTTGAGCGCATACAGTTGAGCGTAAGGATCGTATTGCTCCAGTATCAGCGTATCTCCCAGATGTAAATCGTGTTTTTCCAAATATTTTAATAGTTCAAATTCATCGTGAACTCGTGCTAAACGATAGGTTCCAGCATTTTCGACTTGATCTAAAGTCAATTGGTATTTTTCGACCAATAATTCACCTTTTGCAGGAATGGTTCCGCCGTGGGGACAGGTTTCTGGGAAATTCAGCATTTTTTCTAAGCGCTCGACAAATAATTCTGAAACGGTGTGTTCTAAGACTTCCGCTTCTTCATGGATTTGATCAGTCGTATATCCCAAATCATGTACGAGAAAAGCCTCGATGAGTCGGTGCTTGCGATATAGCTCAGAAACAAGATGTAAACCAAGATCTGTCAGTAAATAACCACTTGTTTTATCTTTTACAATCAATTTTTCGGCTTTCATCTTTTTAATCATTTCTGTAACAGCTGGGGGAGATACCTGCATTTGGGCGGCAATTTCTTTATTTGTAATTTTTTGAGTATGCGTACCAATCTCATAAATACATTTGAGGTAATCTTCTTTGTTTGGGGTCATGTTGTCCTTTTACTCCTTATCTTACTAGTATATCAAAAATAACTTAAGAATACAGCCGATAACCGCTTGTTTCAGAGAATGAAAGGCTTATTATTCAAGAAGAATTTCAAGTAAAAAGGAACTGGCAATCAATTCCGGCTCCTTTTTCCATTTCTTATTTGCTAAGACCTTCTGAAATCTTATCTAAGTTCCATTTCATCATATCGTAGTAGCTATCTCCTTTTTCACCTTTTTCAGCGATTGAATCAGTGAAAATCTTGGCATAAATTGGAATTTTTGTATCTTTTGAAACAGTCTTCATTGGACGGTCATCAACACTACTTTCAACAAAGAGTGATGGCACTTTTGTTTTACGAAGTTTTTCAACCAATGTTTTGATTTGGTCTGGAGTTCCTTCTTCTTCTGTGTTGATTTCCCAGATGTAAGCAGATGGCACGCCGTAGGCTTTAGAGAAGTATTTGAAGCAACCTTCGCTGGTAACAATCATTTTCTTTTCAGCAGGAATGTTGTTGAATTTTGCTTTTGCTTCCTTGTCCAATGCTTCAAGTTTCGCAGTATAGGCTTTCAGATTCTTTTCGTAAGTTTCTTTGTTTTTAGGGTCTTTTTCAATCAAACGTTTTGCAATATTTTTTGCATAGATAACTCCGTTTTCAAGATTGAGCCAAGCGTGTGGGTCTTCTTTTCCTTTTTCGCTTTGACCTTCAAGATAAATGACCTCAACACCGTCACTTACAGCATAGTAATCTTTGTTTTCTTTCTTTTTCGCGTTTTTAACTAATTTTGTAAACCAAGCATTTCCGCCTGTTTCCAAATTGATACCATTGTAGAAAATCAAATCAGCTTTTGATGTTTTTGTCACATCTTCTGGTAATGGTTCGTATTCATGTGGATCTTTTCCGACAGGAACGATACTGTGCAGATTGATTTTATCACCAGCGATATTTTTGGTAATATCAGCGATGATCGAGTTGGTAGCAACAACATTCAATTTTGAAGATTTGTTGGTAGAAGTTCCTTTTTGACCAGCGCAGGCAAAGAGTCCTACGACAGCCAAAAACAGAACGGCGATAAAACCTAATTTTTTCATATAAGGTTCTCCTTTAATAAATGAAATACTAATTTTATTTTAGCTTGGGTTTGTTTTTAAGTTTGTTAAATCGTTGTTTTGGAGCGATAAAGAAACTAATGGCAAAGATAATGGCAGATGTCAGTACAATACTTGAGCCGGCCGCAACATTAAAGGTATAGCCAATGAAGAGTCCTAAGACAGATGCAATTGCCCCCAAGCTAGAAGACAAGATAATCATTGTTTTAAGACTGTTAGCGTAAAGATAAGCAGTAGCAGCAGGTGTAATCAGCATAGCAACAATCAAAATCGTTCCCACACTTTGCATAGCTGTAACTGCAACCAACGTCAAGAGAATCATCAAGAGATAATGATAAAAATTGACTGGCATCCCCATCGCTTTTGCCAGAAGTGGATCGAAAGATGTAATCAATAACTCTTTGAAGAATAGTCCAATAATAATTAGAACAGCGATTCCTACACCAATTGTAATCCACATATCAATGTCTTGCACAGCTAAGATATTCCCAAAAAGAATATGGAAAAGGTCAGTTGAACTATTCGCAACCCCGATCAAGATGACTCCAAGAGCTAAAAAGGAGCTAAAAGTTATTCCAATGGCAGTATCACTTTTAATAATTGAATTTCCTCTAATATAAGTAATAATAACCGAGGCTAAAAGTCCAAAAACAATGGCTCCGATAAAGAAGTTGATTCCTAAAATAAAGGAGAGCGCAACTCCCGGTAAGACCGCATGTGAAATGGCATCGCCCATCAAAGACATGCCTCTTAGAATAATGAAGCAACCAACTGCTCCAGCAACAATCCCGATGACAATGGCTGTAATCAGTGCATTTTGTAGAAAATGGAAATTTTGTAGTCCATCAATAAATTCTGAAAACATATTAGAGACCTCCATTCACAAAAAGCTGAGAGCCATAGGCTTTTTTCAAGTTTTCTTCTGTGAAAGTTGATGAAGTTTCCCCAATGGCAATGAGTTCTTTATTCAAAATTAAAACTTGATCAAAGTAATGTGGGACTTTTCCTAAGTCATGGTGGACGATGAGAATCGTTTTTCCTTGTTCTTTTAGATTGCGTAGCGTTGTCATGATAATTTCTTCGCTGATTGAATCAATCCCGACAAATGGTTCATCTAGAAAGATACAGTCTGCTTCTTGTACCAGACAGCGCGCAATCAAGACCCGTTGAAATTGCCCTCCTGATAATTGGCTGATTTGGCGTTCAGCATAATCCTCTAAGCCGACAATGCGCAGCGCATTTGTCACCTTGTCCCAGTCTGTGCTTTTTAGTCTGTGGAAGAGTTTCACTTTTGGATACAGTCCAAGCGATACACATTCTTTTACTTTGATAGGAAAGTTGTAGTCAATGTGAATTTTTTGTTCCACATAAGCTACGTGACTGAGCACTTTTGAGAATTCTTTATCATCAAGATAAGTTTGTCCAGCGTGGTCAATGATACCCAACATTCCTTTTAAAAGAGTGGATTTACCAGCTCCGTTGGGGCCAATAACTCCCATGATAGTTGGGCCTTGGATTTCCAAAGAAATCTGATTGAGAGCAAGTGTTTCCTGATAAGAGACACTTAAATTTTCGATACGTATCATTTTTATACACCCCTACTGTTAATATACATTAAAATAAAAATTAAGTCAAGTTAATTTTTAGAATTTTTAAGAAAAATCAGAAGTAAAGTTTGCCAGAAAATCTCTTTTGATTAAAGTTTGATTATTCAGAACTTTTTTGATAGGATTAAGATAAAACAATGAAAGCGAGAACAAGATGACACGTTTACAAGATGATTTTTTTGACTATGTCAATGGTGAATGGGAAAAAACAGCAGTTATTCCTGATGATAAGCCTGTGACAGGTGGATTTATGGATCTGGATCAAGATATTGAAAAATTGATGCTGGCTACAACTGATAAATGGTTAGCAGGTCAAGATGTGCCGGATGATCCAATTTTGCAAAATTTTGTGAAATACCATCGTTTGGTGGCAGATTTTGACGGACGGGAACAAGCAGGAGTTGCTCCAGCGATGCCGCTTGTGAAAGAATATAAAGCGCTTGGCTCTTTTAAGGAATTTGCAGATAAGATTGCTGAATATGAAATGGCTGGAAAGCCAAATTTCTTTACTTTTGATGTTGCTCCAGACTTTATGAATGCGCAAATGAATGTTCTCTGGGCTGATGCACCTGGGATCATTTTGCCAGATACAACCTACTATGAAGAAGGAAATGAAAAGGGCAAGGAATTGCTGGCAATCTGGCGGAAAATGCAGGAAGAATTGTTGCCTAAATTTGGCTTTTCGGCAGAGGAAACAAAAGATATTTTGGATAAATATCTGGAATTGGATGCTAAATTAGCCAAGTATGTCCTTTCTAATGAAGAAAGTTCAGAATATGTGAAATTGTATCATCCTTACGATTGGGCAGATTTTACGAAGCTAGCTCCAGAATTGCCGCTTGACGCGATTTTTACAGAGATTTTGGGACAAGTCCCAGACAAAGTGATTGTTCCTCAAGAGCGCTTCTGGAAAGAATTTGCAGCAGAATGTTATTCAGAAAAGAATTGGGAGCATTTGCATGCGGCACTGAAGTTATTCTCTACTGGAGCATGGACTTCTTTGCTCACTGAAGAAATTCGTGTCCTTTCAGGTACCTATGCACGCGCTATCTCAGGTGTCCCAGAACCCCGTCCGAAAGAAAAGGCAGCTTACCAGCTAGCGCAAGGTCCGTATAACCAAGCACTTGGTTTGTGGTATGCGGGAGAAAAATTCTCACCTGAAGCCAAAGCTGATGTAGAGCATAAAGTTGCTGCTATGATTGATGTTTATAAGTCGCGTCTGGAAAAGGCAGATTGGCTTGCTAAGGAAACACGTGATAAAGCGATTGTCAAGCTCAACGTCATTACACCGCATATCGGCTATCCAGAGAAATTGCCAGAAACCTATGCTAAAAAAGTGATTGATGAGAAATTGAGTTTGGTGGGGAATGCTCAAAACTTAGCAAAAATTTCTATTGCGCATACATGGAGCAAGTGGAATAAGGAAGTGGATCGCAGTGAATGGCACATGCCAGCCCATATGGTCAACGCGTATTATGACCCACAGCAAAATCAAATTGTGTTCCCAGCAGCCATTCTCCAAGCGCCATTTTATGATTTGCATCAATCTTCATCAGCTAATTATGGTGGAATCGGTGCGGTAATTGCTCATGAGATTTCTCATGCTTTTGACTCAAATGGAGCTTCATTTGATGAACACGGAAGTTTGAACAATTGGTGGAAGCCAGAAGATTACGAGGCCTTCCAAGCACGTACTCAAAAGGTGATTGAGCAATTTGACGGACAGGATTCTTACGGTGCTAAAGTCAATGGGAAACTAACTGTTTCAGAAAATATTGCAGACCTTGGTGGGATTGCGGCAGCATTGGAAGCAGCTAAGAAAGAAGCAGACTTCTCTGCAGAAGAATTCTTTACTAACTTTGCCCGTATCTGGCGCATGAAAGCTCGTCCAGAATACATGCAAATGCTAGCAAGTGTGGACGTTCATGCTCCCGGAAAACTCCGTACAAATGTACAATTGCCAAACTTTGATGATTTCTTTACGACTTTTGATGTTAAAGAAGGCGATGGCATGTGGCGCAAACCAGAAGACCGCGTGATTATTTGGTAATGGTTCACTTTACTCAAAACCAGTTGGAATGGCCAGCTGGTTTTTTGTTGCCTAGCGTAGAAAGGCTGACTAATTCTTTATCTTATGAATAGATTTCACAAGGAAGGAAAGTTTTCATGGACTGTACAAATTAAAAAAACTGAAAATTTAATTTATTTCTCTGCTTGGGAGTGTTATAATGAATAAATGTAGGATAGAATGAAGAATATGAGGAGAAAGTGATGGCACAAGAGCAAGAAAAAATATCACGGAGCAGAAAGAAAGAGCTGATTGCTCGTTTGAAAGAACAGATCCAGCCTAAAATGAAACTGGTTTATCTATCAGCTTTTTTAGCTTGGCTTCAATTTATCATGCGGATTTTGAGCTTTGCATTGATAGCAAAAGTTTTATCGGATTTATATGAGAGAATACCATTGAACTTTTTGTCGGTTCTTTTTTGGCTGTTCTTCTTTTCTAGCTTAGGTTTTACGCTTTCGCTTCTGGCGAAAAATTTCCAAGGAGTAGCTTCGCAGTTTGCTCGCAATAAACTAAAAGCAGCATTTTTTCAGGCTTTCGTAGATAAAGATGGAGAATTTCAGGATAGTAAGACGGCTGCAGATGTGCTGACAGTAGCGTCACAAGGAATTGACAGTTTAGATACGTATTATTCTTATTATCTCCCCTTAAGTCTACGAACGTATTTGAATTGCTTGACAGTGTTGGTGGTTGTGTTCTTTCTGTTCCCTGCTGGCGGTTTGATTTTTATTCTCTCGCTACCTTTGATTCCTATTTCTGTTGTTCTCATGCAGAAGCGTTCGCGCAGGATTATGAATCGTTACTGGGCTTCTTATATGGACGTTGGTAATCTCTTTTTAGATGATCTTCAAGGGCTGAATACTCTTTATTCTTATCAGGCAGATGCTAAATATGAAAAGGAGTTTGCAGCGCAAGCAGAGGATTTTCGTGATGCAACGATGGAACTTCTAGGATTTCAGCTACAGTCAGTTGGCTATATGGATGCAGTCATGTACTTGGGGATTGGTGTGTCAGGCTTTGTTGCAGCTTCCATGTTACAAGCAGGGCACTTATCACTGTTCGCTATGATTTACTTTGTTTTCATTGCGACTGAGTTTTTCACGCCGATTCGTGAAGCCGGTTATGGAATGCATTTAGTGATGATGAATACCAAAATGGCTGATCGAATTTTTGGTTTTTTGGATTCGATTGAAAAAGAAGCAAAAGAGGAACAGCAGGAATTGACTCCTTTTAGTGAATTGACAGTTAGTGGCTTAGATTTTGCTTTGGCGGATAGAAAATTGTTTGAAGAGCTAAGTTTTAAAATGAAACGTGGACAAATCTTAGCCATTGCAGGAGAAAGCGGTCGTGGGAAAACGACGTTAGCCAAGCTGTTGTTGGGAAAACGACAGGTGGACAGAGGCTCCATTTTCTTAGGAGAAAAAGAAATCAAAAGCCTATCCAAATCAACAATTTATCAGGAAGTCATGTATGTGTCAGCAAACAGTGTTCTTTTAAACGCATCCATTCTTGAGAATTTACAGTTGGCGGTAAATTGGTCGCGGGTTGAATTAGAGGACTGGCTGGCTGAAAAAGGAGTTTTAGCGTTTGTAAGAGATCTGCCTCAAGGTCTCGATACTCTTGTGGGGGAAAACGGCAGTCAATTGTCACCGGGGCAACGCCAGCAGATCATTTGTGTGCGAGCTATCTTGGCCAAGCGTTCACTCTATCTGTTTGATGAAGTGACATCCAGTGTAGATAAAGACAATGAAGTGGCTATCTATGATTTGCTAAATTTGGTAGCGCAAGACGCACTTGTCATTGAGATTACTCACAAGATGAAACAAGTCGCTAAAGCAAGTCAAGTTCTCTTTATAGGAAAAGAAAAAACGGTTTTGGGAACACCGACAGAAGTCTATGAACAGAGTGAAGAATACCGTCAATTGGCAAATACCCAGCAAGAGTTGGAGGAATTAACGTATGGAAACTAAAAAACGTTACACAACTCGTGTTATCCTCAGCAGACTTTTTCAGGTGATGAACCATTTGCTCCCTTTTATCGCTCTAGCGGTTTTCTTTGCGGTACTGGGCTTTGTCACAACGGTGGCAATTCCAACTCTTGTGATTGTATCAGGTTTTCATGCTTTGAATGGTCAGCAGCCTGCTTGGTGGAGTCTGATTTTACTGATTGGACTAGCCCTAGCTCGGGGCGCCTTTCGTTATGGCGAGCATTATTTCGGGCATTTTGTTGCCTTCCATTCTCTAGCGGATTTACGTAAGCTCATTTTTGCGAAGCTACGTCGTTTGGCACCAGCAAAGTTGGATCGTCAGGACAGCGGCAAATTGCTCAAGATGATTGGTGAAGATATTGAAGCGCTGGAAATCTTTTTTGCACATACGATAGCTCCTATTTGTACAGGGTTCTTGACAGCTCTTTTGATGGGAATGTATTTTGCATATTTCTCGTTTTGGTTTGCTTTAGTGACTTTAATGACTTATGGGATTTTAGCTATTATTTTACCGAGAATGTTTGCTCTCGGTTTACAAGATATTTTGCAGAAGCAAAATCAGGAACGCTCGAATTATGTTTCTTTTTTCTTGGAAAGTCTGAAAGCGATGGGCGATTTGTCTCAATTTGGCAAGAGTCACGAACGATTTGCAGAATTGACGGGCAAAAGTCAGACTGTGAACCAGTTGGAAAGACAGGTTACTCAGAAACAATATCTACAGCAAACGGTAACCTTTTTGGTGGTGGGACTGTCTCTTACAAGCGTTGCTCTTTTGGCATTCTATCAAGTGGAAAATCATCAGTTATCTTGGCAGGGAGCGGTTCTCGTTTTAGTTGCTTTTTCTAGCTCTTTTGCTCCTTTTTTAGAATTAGGCCGCCTGCCTTTAGGATTTAAACGTGCTATGAATGCTGGTCGTACTGTTTTTGCTCTCTTAGATGAGGTAGAGCCCGTCCAAACTGGTCAGGAAATAGCTGTCACTTTAGACGATATTCTGATTGAGAATATGGATTTTGCTTACGACAATCATCAGCAAAAGCTGTTTAATAATTTCTCTGCACATTTTGAAAAAGGGAAGATTATTGGCTTGATTGGTAAGAGTGGTAGTGGTAAATCAACCCTGATGAAGCTCATTATGCGTTGGTATGACAGCAATGCTGGTTCAGTTTTTCTTACTGGTGTAAACTCCAGAGAAGTTAATCGTCAGCATTTGCAGGCTTCATTTGCCTATGTACCACAGATAGCTCAGCTTTTTCATCAATCTTTGAGAGAAAATCTCTTACTGGGGAGAAACGACATTAGTGATGAAAGTATCTGGAAGTTGGCAGAAAGATGCCGACTAAAAGAGTGCCTAGAAAGATTGCCGAATGGATTGGATACAATTATTGACGGTGAACGTGACTTTTCAGCTGGAGAAAGACAGCGTTTAGAGCTTATGCGGGCACTCTTGAAAAAGGCGGATTGTTATATCTTTGATGAGCCGACTAGCAATCTTGATTCGCTCAACGAAGCGGCGTTTCTATCTATTGTAAAAGAAGAATGCCAAGGAATGATTTTTATGATTTCACACCGTACGTCAACAGTGGCATTTGCAGGTGAAATCTATGAATTGGACGCATCGCTGTTAAAACGACTGCAATAAAAAGGGTAGAATAAATGCTAGGCTTCATATTTTAGGATTTTCCATTTAGCTATGGAGTTAAAACTTCTCAATAAAATGAGCTAGAAAACAAATCCAGTTAGTAAAGTATTCTTTTTTGATTATGTTCCCTCTTTCCCTAATTATGCCTTTTAAAATCGCCTAAAAATGGTATAATAATAACATCACAAAATTGGAGTGAATCAATGACTTTTTATAATCACAAATCAATTGAAAAAAATGGCAAAATTATTGGGCGGAAAATCATACGTTTAAAACAGGAACAGACGCTGACAAACCAAATTTTTATGCGTTGGATATGTTCCCTTACCCGTCTGGTGCTGGTCTTCACGTAGGACACCCAGAAGGCTACACGGCGACTGATATTCTTAGTCGTTTCAAACGTGCGCAAGGCTACAACGTTCTTCACCCAATGGGCTGGGATGCCTTTGGGCTGCCTGCCGAGCAATACGCAATGGATACAGGTAATGACCCAGCTGAGTTTACGGCAGAAAATATTGCCAACTTCAAACGCCAAATCAATGCACTGGGCTTCTCTTATGACTGGGACCGTGAAGTGAACACAACGGATCCTAACTACTACAAATGGACTCAGTGGATTTTCACAAAATTATATGAAAAAGGGTTGGCATACGAAGCTGAAGTGCCAGTTAACTGGGTTGAAGAACTAGGTACAGCCATCGCTAACGAAGAAGTACTTCCTGACGGAACATCTGAACGTGGTGGTTACCCAGTTGTCCGCAAACCCATGCGCCAATGGATGCTGAAAATCACAGCTTACGCTGAACGTTTGCTGGAAGATTTAGAAGACCTTGATTGGCCTGAATCTATCAAAGATATGCAGCGTAACTGGATTGGTAAATCAACTGGTGCCAATGTTACCTTTAAAATTAAGGATACTGATAAAGATTTCACTGTCTTTACCACTCGCCCAGATACCCTCTTTGGTGCGACTTATGCTGTTTTAGCGCCTGAACACCCACTTGTTGATGTGATTACAACACCAGAACAAGCGCAAGCTGTTGCTGACTACAAACATCAAGCAAGCCTTAAATCTGACCTTGCTCGTACAGACCTTGCTAAAGAAAAAACAGGTGTCTGGACTGGTAGCTATGCCATTAATCCAGTAAATGGCAAGGAAATCCCAATCTGGATTGCAGACTATGTTCTTGTAAGCTACGGTACTGGTGCTATCATGGCGGTTCCTGCTCACGATACACGTGACTGGGAATTCGCAAAACAATTCGATTTGGAAATCATTCCAGTTCTTGAAGGCGGAAATGTTGAGGAGGGAGCTTTCACAGAAGACGGACTTCACATCAACTCTGGTTTCCTAGATGGACTTGATAAAGCACAAGCTATCGATAAAATGGTTGACTGGCTGGAAGCAGAAGGTGTCGGAAACAAAAAAGTAACTTACCGTCTGCGTGACTGGCTTTTCTCACGTCAACGTTATTGGGGTGAACCAATCCCAATCATCCACTGGGAAGACGGCACAACAACAGCTGTTCCAGAAGAGCAATTGCCGCTTGTATTGCCAGTAACCAAAGACATCAAACCTTCAGGTACAGGTGAAAGCCCACTTGCCAACTTGACCGATTGGCTGGAAGTGACGCGTGAAGATGGGATGAAAGGTCGCCGTGAAACAAACACAATGCCACAATGGGCAGGCTCTAGCTGGTATTATCTTCGCTATATCGACCCACACAACGATGAAAAATTAGCTGATGAAGAATTGCTCAAGGCTTGGCTGCCGGTTGACATTTACATTGGTGGTGCAGAACATGCAGTGCTTCACCTTCTTTATGCTCGTTTCTGGCACAAATTCCTTTATGATTTAGGTGCCGTTCCAACCAAAGAACCATTCCAAAAACTCTTTAACCAAGGGATGATTTTAGGAACAAGCTACCGCGACCACCGTGGTGCGCTTGTGGCAACTGATAAAGTTGAAAAACGTGATGGTTCATTCTTCCACATTGAAACTGGTGAAGAACTTGAGCAAGCACCAGCGAAAATGTCTAAATCACTAAAAAACGTTGTGAACCCTGACGATGTGGTTGAACGTTATGGTGCAGACACACTTCGAGTGTACGAAATGTTCATGGGACCACTTGATGCCTCAATCGCATGGTCTGAAGAAGGTCTTGAAGGCTCACGTAAATTCCTCGACCGCGTCTATCGCTTGTTGACAACAAAAGAAATTGTTGCAGAAAACAGTGGCGCACTTGATAAAGTCTACAACCAGACAGTCAAGGCAGTGACCGAGCAGCTTGAGGAACTCAAGTTTAACACAGCCATTGCTCAATTGATGGTATTCGTCAACGCTGCCAATAAAGAAGACAAACTCTTTGTTGGCTACGCTAAAGGCTTTGTACAATTGTTAGCACCATTTGCACCACACCTTTCTGAAGAATTGTGGCAAACATTGACACAATCAGGTGAATCAATTTCATACGTTCCTTGGCCAACATGGGATGAAGCAAAACTCGTTGAAGATGAGGTTGAAATTGTCGTGCAAATCAAGGGCAAGGTTCGTGCGAAACTTGTGATCGCAAAAGACTCAAGCCGTGAAGAGCTTGAAAAGCTTGCCCTTACCAATGAAAAAATCCAGTCTGAAATCGCTGAAAAACAAGTGGTTAAGGTGATTGTAGTCCCTAACAAACTTGTTAATATTGTTGTCAAGTAATAGGTTCTGTTAGCCTTATCTGCAACCTCCAATAACGTTTCAAGCTGTTGGAGCTACCTAAATTGGTGAATATTGTTGCGAAATAAAAGAAAAATGAGGATTCTGATAACATTTGGAATCCTTTTTGCTGCCTTAAACTAAAAAAGCTTAAACTTAAAAACAAGAAAAGTAAAAAAAGATGAAAAA